>DASCNA010000122.1:0-50262 GCA_036011305.1 Victivallales bacterium | reverse complement strand
AACCATGCACTGTCTGAGAAGAGCATACATGCAATCTAGGTTTACACCAAAAAAGTTTTTTTTTAATCATAATAAGATTTAATTTTTTAGTTATTATAAAACTTTTAATTTATATTATAGAGTAAAATTATTTAATAGTCAATGATATATAACAATAATTTCATTTACAGAATTTTTTCCATAACAAATACTCATCGAAATAACACATGTCTGGTTTTGAGTATAAAATGGAAATTTTATTGATCTATTATGAACAGGCATACCACTGAAAGCCTCATTTTCCAGATTAAGAATAGGTTTTATTTCACTCATTGGAAATATTTCTGAAAATTTATGCCCGATAATATCTGCTTCTGTTATTCTTTCAGGTAGCATATTTATAAAACCTTGGTTAACGTAAGTCACAATATGCTTGGAGTTTTTTATATAAACGGCTGAATCCACAGAATCAAGAATAAGATTAAGCCTTGATACTCTTTTCCTAAGCTTACTATTTTCTTTATTTAATCGGCATACATCCTCATAAGCATGAAGGAGTGGTTCTAATTTTGAGTATTCTGTATAATGAATATTACTAATAATATTCTTAAAAAGATCGGTGCTTTCTTTAAGATTATTGGTTTTATGCAGTCCGGGTTTAAAATAATGAAATTTTGTATCCTTATAATCAGATATATCACTAAGCTTTACATCTAATAAATGGGCTATTGCCATCAAGTCAGTCTTCCCTGGATTTGATTTCCCGTTTTCCCAGTTATAGACTGTTCTGGTAGAGACACCGAGATGTTCAGCAAACCTGTTTACAGATATACCTTTTGCTTTTCTTATCTCTATTATTTTTTTGATATCAGCTTTCATATCATTATCCTATTTTAAGAAATAATTTCCTATTAAAGATACATTAAATCTTAAATAAGAAATAATTTCAATATTTTTTATTGAAATCAACAGATTATCACTACAAAACAAAAATAATTCATATAAAAATTAATCAGGTTAGATAAACAGAGGAACCACATATTGGAAAACTTAAAAATCAAAAAGGCTATCTGTTCCATGCTTGTTTCAGAAGACAGTCAACATATAAATGATTTTCTGTCTTCAATTAAAGAACCATATTGGGATAGCGTATATAAATTTTTGACCTTTTTTGGATTATGCCCTCTCTTTTATTATAAAATTAGGCGGCACTACAATCATGTTCCTGAGCACATACTGGAAAGTTTAAAAAAATATTATTCTTCAGCTTCTGCAGAATACATAAAAGGTAATCATGATTTGAATAATATCTTGATTGCCGCCAACAATCATAATATTGACATAATACTAATAAAAGGTATTTATCTTTCGGAGAAATACTATAGCAATCCTGTCACAAGAACAATGCAGGATATTGACCTTTTGATAAAAAAGGATGCTGCTGTCCGGACAGCAGAACTGATTCAGGAATTCGGTTATAAATTTATTCACAAATTTGATTTTAAAACATGGTTGAAATATGAAAAACATCTTCCAGAGCTTATACATCCCAATAAACGCCCTATTGAACTGCACTGTGAATTAAAATTTCTCAAACTGCCCGGGAATCCTGAAGTCAATATCAATACCGATGATATAAGAAGCAGAGCAGAAGAAATAAATATTGAAGGCAACAAAGCCTACACTATGTCTGTGGAAGATATTATTCTTCATTTATGCATGGAAATAGTACAGGACAAATTCAGACAATGTCTGATTAAGATGTTGGATCTACACTTCTTAATCAGCCGTGAAGACATTAATTGGAATACAGTAAAAAATAGAGCTGAAGAGTGGAACATAACCAAAATGCTTTTTATTGTCATCACTTCAGTAGAAAATATTTTTAATACAGTGCTAAATAACTTTTCTAGTGAAATTAAAGAATTCAAGAAAGAAAACTTTCTCATAATTGAAGCAGTTGAAAAACATCTGTTAGCTACGATTAATACAGGCACTCAATGCATTGAAAGCAGTATAATAGAAGAATTTCAAAATAGAAAATTAGCAGGAAAAATAAAGTATTTGTTTTACGGTTTTTTTTCCTCACATGTAATCTGCAGAACTTATGGCCTTGATGAAAAATCGAAGAAAAAATATTTCTATTATCTCCCCAGGGCACTGTTTGTCTTAAAAAACTATTTTAAAAAATCACTGAATTTATACTTTTTAAGGAAAAAGAAGAGCACAACACATAAATCTGTTAGTTATATACAAATTTTGAAGTGGCTGAAAGAGTGAGAAATTAATTTTATGAACTTGAAATTTGAAACATAAATTAAATAAGTCAATAAATAAAAAACAAGGAGAAGAAGATGGACTTAAAAGCAAATTTTCCGACTGTGAATCCTATGGTAGTTTTCAGAGAAGAATTTGACGATTGGGCTGTATTATTTGACCCGGATGCAAATGAAACTTTCGGATTAGACCCGGTAAGTTCCTTTATATGGAAAAAAATGGATGGAAAACACTCGTTAGAACAAATATTAAATGATCTGGAAGAAGCTTGTGAAGATGGGATTCCTGATGATGCTCCTTTACATATTGAAGAATTTGTAACTGATCTAGAAAAAAGAGGACTTATTGGATACGAAAAATAATTAAGAATTACGATTCAGCAGTTACGAATTGTTAGTTGCCCTGAAACAAGCTCTATAACTAACATATGAAATTTAGAATTCTAATATTTATGGATATAAGTTATGCAATTAATGAAAACACCAAAGAGCGTTGATCTGAATATCACTACAAAGTGCAATCTCAGATGCTCCTACTGTTCACATTTCAGTAGTGAAGGAGAAACAGGAAAAGACCTTCCAACTGAAGAATGGCTTAAATTTTTTGAAGAGCTCAGGGATTGTGCTGTATTGGATGTCTGCCTTTCAGGAGGCGAACCCTTTTTCAGAAAAGATATAAAAGAACTGATCACTGGAATAGTTGCAAACAGAATGAGATTTTCCATGTTAAGCAACGGATCTTTGATTACTGAAGAAATTCTGGATTTTATAAAATCAACAGGAAGATGCAACAGTATACAGGTTTCAATTGACGGTCCGGGCCCAGAATCTCATGATATATCAAGAGGTAAAGGATCTTTTAATGATGCTTTGCGAGGACTAAAGCTTCTTATAAAGCATAAACTTCCTGCAACAACCAGAGTTACAATTCATAAACACAATTTCAATGACCTTGATAAAGTAGCAAAACTTCTACTTGAGGATGTTGGTTTACCATCATTTTCAACTAATTCGGCTTCTCATCTGGGATTATGTCGGGAAAACAGTGATGATACCCAGCTCAATGCAGATGAGTATTCTTTTGTAATAGCAAAACTTTTTGAATTAAATAAAAAATATAATGGAAGAATCGGTGCACAGGCAGGTCCGCTTGCAAGCGGCAAACACTGGAAAGAGATGGAAGATACTATTAAAGCCGGTATTAAAGAGACACCTGGATGCGGTTATTTAAGAAGCTGTGGCGGTGTTTTCAGTAAAATGGCTGTAAGAGCAGACGGAATAATGATACCGTGTTCACAAATACCTCATATTGAACTTGGAAGAATCAATAAGGACAATCTGAGAGAAGTCTGGCATAACCACACTGAATTAAAGCGTCTACGCGAAAGAAGAGATATGCCTCTAAAAAAATTCGCTTACTGCAGTGACTGTAAATATACGCCATACTGCAGAGGCGGATGCCCTGCCCTGGCATATACATTGACAGGAAATGAAAACGAACCTTCGCCTGATTCATGTTATAGAACATTTCTAGAAGCAGGTGGGGAATTGCCCAATTGAGGTACAAAGCGGCAAAGGCACATAGGTACAGAGTATATGAGAATTAAAATTAAAACATATAGAGATTTACTTGTATGGCAGAAATCAATGGACTTAGTTTCTGAAATATATAAAACTACAAAAAACTTCCCTCGCGAAGAACAATATGGTTTAATATCTCAAATTAGAAGGTGTGCCGTTTCAATCCCAAGTAATATTGCCGAAGGCTATGGCAGAAATTCCAGCAATGATTATATAAGATTCTTACAAATTTCAGTAGGTTCTCTTTATGAACTACAGACACAAATAGAAATCTCGTATAACCTTAAATACTTATTAGAAGAAAGTTTTAAAACTATATATGAAAAAACAAAAGAACTTGAAAGAATGTTAAGCAGTATGATTAAAAAATTAAAAATTCATTTAAAAAAATAACTTTGTGCCTCTGTGCCTTAACTGCTTTGAGCCTGCACTATAAGAATTAAGGATTAATACTTTTATGGAAAAAGAAATGGAAAATAAACAGGTAAACAATCAACCAAAAGTACCCGAATGCGGATATTTCTTAAATACTATATATTTTTACCTAACTGAAGGATGCAATCTGAAATGCAGACACTGTTGGATAGCACCAAAATTTGAAAAGGGTAATCCTGTATTTCCAACTTTGGATTTTGAACTGTTTAAGGATATAATCAAACAGGGCAAAGAACTTGGAATGAGCGGTGTTAAACTTACAGGGGGTGAACCTTTAATACACCCTGACATAAACAAAATACTTGACCATATCGCTGAACAAGGGCTCCGATTAACTATCGAAACTAATGGAGTTGAGTGTACTCAGGAAATCGTTAAAAAAATATTAAAGTGCAATAATCCTTTTGTTTCAATAAGCCTGGATGGATCAGAAGCTGAGACACATGAATGGGTAAGAGGAGTAGAGGGCTGTTTTGAAGCAGCGTTAAACGGTTCCAGAAATCTAGTGAAAGCAGGATTGCGACCGCAATATATAATGTCTATTATGAAAAATAATGCTGATCAGATGGAATCTGTGGTCAGACTTGCTGAAAAAGAAGGAGCTGAATCTGTAAAATTTAATCTTGTAACTCCTACGGCCAGAGGCGAACAGATGCATGATGCAGGTGAAACGCTCCCAATTGAAAAACTTGTTGAGCTAGGCGCCTGGGTTGAGAATGAACTGGAACCGAAATCAAAAATAAGAGTAGTTTATTCTCATACTTCTGCATTTCGACCACTAAGTAAAATTTTCTCAAAATCAAGCGGAAGATGCGGCATTTTTGGAATAATGGGCGTTTTAGGAAGCGGAAAATATGCTCTCTGTGGAATAGGAGAAACAGTTCCAGAGCTATGTTTCGGCCATGCATCAAAAGATAAGCTCGCTGATATATGGAATAACAGCTCTGTTTTGGATGATATAAGAAAGGAACTCCCAGGCAATTTGAAAGGAATCTGTAAGGACTGTATTATGAAAAATATGTGTCTAGGTTCATGCGTTGCTATGAACTATTACAGGCACAAAGATCTTTTCGCTCCCTTCTGGTATTGTGAAGAAGCATATAAAGCAGGTATTTTTCCAAAAACCAGACTGAAACCAGGAAGTGAACATGAGAAAGGAATGATATAAATTTTCATTTACGAATTACGATCCACAGTATTAAAAGTAATTCATAATTTCTAATTCAATAATTAATATGAATAATTGGTTTGTACATCTTAAAAATGCACTAAACTGCAGGCTCCCAGAGGACCATATTGCGCCATCACACAAATATGGCCGATTCCGGGATAATATAAAGTACATATATCCATCGATACTGACCCAATGGAAACTTGGATCAATAAGCATGATTTTACTTCTAATTACTTCACTGCTTGCTTTTCCAGGACCGATGATAAACAGATATTTAATTGATCATGTTCTAATACAAAGACATTTAAAACTGCTTGCACCAGTGATCATATTACTGCTCGCAATAGGTATAACTAATAGCATTGCAGGACAGTTAAGAGGATTTATAAGTACAAGATTTACACAGGAAGTAACCCTTCACCTGCAGCAAAAGTTGATTAAACGTGTATTTTCATTTCCTAAAATGTTTTTTGACCATATACATAAAGGTTATCTTATGTCACGCCTTACCTCGGATGTAAGCTGTGTAAACTGGTTCATCTCAGGAACATTTGTGCAGATATTCATTCAGATAACAAGATTAATAGGAGGTATATGCTTCATCTTCTATCTTGAGTGGAGGATTGCTGTTCCAATAATGATTTCTCTGCCTATTCCATTCATTATAACCATATTTTTTGCCAGAAAAACCTATGTATTAAGTCATAGAAACAGAGAGAGAAGTGCCGGTTACCAATCAGCTTTTCAGGAGTTAATATCTTCTATCCCTCTGATAAAAACATTTTCTAATGAAAAGAAAAGTGAAAATAAAATAGTAACTGAAATAAGAAAAAACTATAAATTTGCTAATGAAAACATGGTGCTGAGCAGCATCAACAGCAATATAATGAACCTTCTCCCTAATGTAGCAAGATTTTTTGTTCTCGCTTTTGGTTCATATTGGGTTATAAAGGGAGACTGGTCAATAGGTTCTCTTCTTGCCTTTCAGCAATATCTTGGCTTTGTTTATGGCCCAGTCGGGTTTCTTGCTTCAAGTACTAATCAGCTTCAAAATACCAGAGCAGGTCTTGAAAGGCTTGCTTCTCTATTTGAAGTTACACCTGAAGAAAACACAGAAACAGGATTAGCACCTAATAACATAAAAGGGAAAGTAGAATTTAATAACATCTCTTTTTCCTATGATCCAAAAGAACCTGTTCTGTCAAATATAACTTTCAGTGTAAATCCAGGTGAACACTGGGCTCTAATAGGGTTGAGCGGAATAGGAAAAACTACTCTAATTAGCCTGATAATGAGATTTTATAAACAAAAAAGTGGAGATATACTGATAGATGATAAAAGCATCTCAGAATATAATGTCAGATCACTGAGAAACAGGATAGGCTATGTTTCTCAGAAAACTGAACTCTTGTCAGGGAAAATTATAGACAATATTAAATACGGCAATTCTGAAGCTAGTTTGGACGATGTGATCAGAGCAGCTAAAACTGCCGATATCCATGATTTTATTGACAATCTGCCTGATAAATATGAAACTAATTTGGTAGAAGGTGCAGGGAATTTATCTGAAGGGCAGAAACAACGCCTGTCTATAGCAAGAGCGCTTGTTAAAAATCCTGATATCCTGATACTGGATGAACCAACAGCATCACTTGACAATGTAACAGAAAACTCAATTTACAACCTTCTGCCTGATGTTGTAAAAAATAAAACTATGTTTACAATAGCTCACAGATTAGGAACCGTTAAAAATGCAGATAAGATAATTTTTCTGAGGGATGATAATAAACCTCCTTTAATAGGCTACCATAACGATCTTTTAAAGCATGAAGATTACAAAACTTTTTTTGATGGATAAACTAAATAATTACGAATAGGAAAGAAAGATTACAAAATAATATGCTGAGACAATTTTCAGGAAATGAAAGAAAATACTTATTGCCTTTGTCAGACGGTCTGACATGGGAATTTAGAGCAGCAGAATCAATGACAACATGGCTTAAAGACTTTTCATATATAATGCAGATCAGCAGAGCATCAGATGATATGAATGAAGCTGATAAAAAACTGCTCTTTCTTGCATTGAAACATGACAATAAGCTTCCTGAAACAGATAGTACAGAAGACTGGAATCAGTTTAAACAGGGTGCAGTGTACAGAGTATGGTCGCATAACCATAAACCGGAAACTTTTATAGAACTTAACAGTGATTTTATCCATCACCAGGAAATTAAAATCATAAACATGTCAACTTCTTTAAAGCCTATCTATAAACATTATACACTCCACAACAGAGGAGGTCCTATTCACGCAGCACTTGCTGAGTTAAATGGCAAAGGCATTTTGATTGCTGCTCATGGCGGAACTGGAAAATCAACCTGCAGCATAAGATTTCCCAACTACTGGACACCGCTATCCGATGATATGTCATTAATCGTCAGTGATTCAGACAGCAACTACAGAGTTCATCCCATGCCCACATGGAGCGATCATCTGTGGAATAAAAAAATGAGTACATTTAATACATCATACTCAGTCCCTCTTAAAGCAATTTTCTTTTTAGAACAATCAGATGTTGATGAAATACTACCAATTAGGAATCCACAAAATTCACAAAAAATTTTTGACAGTTTTAAACAGGTTTGGGAATCATTCTGGCCTAAAATAGATGTAACTGAAAAAAAGATAATGGTGCATAAAATATTCAATAACGCCTTTGATATATCATGTAAAATACCATGTTACAAACTGAAGGCAACACTGCATGGAGAATTCTGGAAAGAGATTGAGAAAGCAATTTGATACTTGATATTATATACTGAACACTTGGTAGTGGTAAAATAATTAAGGATACAATTAAAACATGAAAGAAGTATATGAATTGGAGGTTTACCAACTTGCAGAAAGACTTTCTGATTTAATATGGTATGATTTTAATAATTGGGATTCTAAGACAAAAAACAGTATCGGATATCAGGTAATTAGATCAGCAGACAGTATCTCTGCCAATATAGCAGAAGGATACGGTAGATTTTCTTCTGCAGATAAAAATTCTATATATATTCAAGAGGTTCATTTGAGGAAACAAAATCATGGCTTAGAAAACTTATAAGGAGAAATATACTTTCTGAATCAAATAATCTTCAATATAAGAAAATAATTGACGAACTTGGTCCTAAACTTAATGCCTTTATAAACAAAACTAAAAAATCAAATTTCTAGCATCAAATATCAAGTATCTAATATGGATAACTATAAATCAAAATTCAATACATGCGTAGGGCCAAGCATGTTTCCGACTTTGAAAAGTGGAGACGGTCTTGTCATCTATGATTATATAAGCCAAAAAGAAATGAAAGTCGGCGATATCATACTCTACCCTCACCCTGAAAAGCCTTTTGATGTAGTTCATAGAATAATAAAAAAGTTGGACTCAGGAGTAATTACCAGAGGCGACAATAATAATAAGATTGATCCTTACGTCATTAAATATGAAGACGTAATAGGCAAAGTGATCTCTGCAAAAAGAAAAAGCACCACTATTCAGATGAAATCAGGCAGAATTGGATATATTTTGCATAGATTGTTAATTTACAAAAAGTTTTCAAAACCATATATAATTTCTCCTCTGAGCTTCGTTTCATGTAAAATTACTGAATCAAAAATATTTAACTTTGCACATAATTTTTTTAATGTTCAAATAATTTCAATTAAAAGAAATAACTTAGAATCTTATATATTAAAATATAAAAATAAGCCAATTGGGCAAAAGTCAGAGAGTACCGATAATGAATGGCAGATCAAGTTTCCGTATAAATTATTTATAAATAAAAATAAATTATAAACTGAGGACACAATATGAATAGTACTAAATTCATAAAACTGCTTGGATGTTTCATTTTTATCTGCACCATTACAACAAATGCAACAAGTTCCAATACACAAAACATAACACCAAAAGAATCAGACAAAATAACTTTTATAACCGGAGAGAGAATACCTGAAAACTTTGACAGTTTTACCTTCTACTGGAAAATGCCCAAAATTGAAAAAGGTGCCGTTCTAAAATATACAGTATCAATTCCAGGACATAATAATTTATACAGCTATAAACTTGAGAAACAGTGTCCATCTGGAGAAAATATTAGATCAGATTTTACAAGTAAACTGTTAAAAGGAATTCACCAGCATTATGTTAAAATCACGTTCAGTGTTAATAAAGGGAAGATTCGATTTATTAATGAATCAAAATATAACTTTATTTTCAGAAAAAAGATAAAAGCAACTATGGAGAAATAATGAAATACAATAAGCCGTGTTTGAACAAAATGTTTCCATATTTATACTCCAGTGCCGCCTGCTGCAGCGGGGATCAGGCTGGAACTGCTTCATGCGCTGCGGGACCAGAAGCAGTCGGCGGCTGCAATGCCGGAGCAGCAGCATCTAGCAAATGTTCTTCAGGCACAGCCGCTGGAACAAAATGTATGAGCGGAACCGGATTTGAGTAATCTATCTTAAGATGAAATAAATTACTCTATGAACAGATCTTTTCTATATTCGTATGGAAACTCTGTTGAGTAAGCTGAAATCTCTAAATCATGAGACTTAATATAGGTGTGAAAATTAGTACCTTTTTTAATTGCATCTGTCAGTTTCACAGGCGGCTTTTTTTTAAAAACAACTTCATAGTAACTTGTGATAAAACCTATAGCTACTTCATTAAATTTTTTAATTGCAGCTATTTTTGCTTTCTCTCCGTTATCTTTATAAACAGTCAGGGAAATATCACATGAATTAACCTTTTTCCTACCATCAAGAGGTTCAACGTTCATTCTAAAGAAAATATGATTAGTAGTGTCATCAATTTTAACTTTTGCATTATAGCCAATGTTTTTACCTATTCGGCCATAATTAAATAAAGGATTATATCCGGTTTTTTTTATTATCGTACGAATAGTATCAGGTGTAACTTCGGTTACTTTACTTTTTATATTTTCTTCTGAAAAAGCTGAAAGTTGAATAAAAAACATGGATAAAAATATAAGAATTGAAATAAATTTCATAAAATCACACCAGTTAAAATTCATAAGTATTCTTGCTTAAAAAGCATTATAATCAATTAAAATTGAAAGACAATATTAGAAATTGAAAAATTGAGATCAGAAACAAAAAATCAGACTATTTTTCTATTAATAAAGCCATATAACAAAGCAAACATTAATGCTAATAACAGTGGTATACAGAGCATTCTTACCCCATTAGAAGTACCAAGTAATGTTATCAAATAAAAAGACACGAAAAGCGTTCCTATTATACTGCCTATTGTAGATAAACAGTAAATACTCCCTACTCTCCGGCCGATATTGTCCTTTCTGCTGGTTGCAAGTTTCACTAAATATGGTGAAATAATACCTAAACATATACATGGAAGAAGAAATAAAATTGTTGAGACAAATAAGGCTGAATATTTAATATTGATATTCATATTAGAGAAGCGCAGACATATAATACTTCCTAAACAAGAGACAATGAAAATAAAAATTATTGACAACAGCAGTACCAATGCAATATCCCCTGCTCTACTTCTTTTATCAGCCAAAGATCCGCCAATAGGATACCCTATGCTGAGGCCAAGCATAAAAATTGAAATAATAGCTCCCCATACATAGACAGAACTTCCAAAATAAGGAGCTAAAATACGACTACCAAGTATTTCATATCCCATTAATGAAAAACCTGATAAAAATGCAATTATATGCAATAAAATAAACTTCATAATACTAATTTATCATTAACCATTAATTTAACGGTGCAAAATCATCTGTGATAATATTATTTGATTTACTCATAATTTCCTCTAAATCCTCTCTTCCCATTAATGAATTCAACAAGGGAACCAACTTAAAATTTATAATATTATCATTGTCCATCAGAACAGAATTATCTTGAATTACAGCAAAATCCAATTTATTATCAACAGTGGAGATAATATTGAAATTGCTTCTGTTCGGTGATTCAAAAACATAGGTATTTGGGAAAACAGAAAAGACTGTTCTCAATTCAGAAGCTATAAATTTTTTATTTTTTAGATTCGCAAGATTTATATATAAAATTCCGTTTTTATTCAAATTATTTTTAACTTCTTCATAATACTCTTTTGTCGTAACCTGAAAAGGAATATTTTCAGCATTATATATATCCATGAAAATAATATCATATTTCATATCTGACTTATTTACGTATACTCTGGCATCCTGTATATAAATTGACATATTATCATCTTTTAAGAATCCGAAATAATCTCTGGCCACAATTGGAACAGTCTTGTCTATTTCTACAATGTCAATCACTGTATCAGGAAAACTGCGCCTATACATCATTGGCATTATTCCTCCCCCCATCCCTAAAAAAAGTATTTTTTCTGGCTCTCTGTTAAGCGCAGGAAGAGAAATAGCTGAATAATAGACCAGGCTGGATATGACTTCCTCAGGATCTTCAGGGTTATAAATACTTTGAGAGCCTTTTCTGGGCAAAAAGACTAAATGCCTTCTATTTAAATAATCTTTTTCCACACGAATATAAAAATACTGACTTTCTGTTTCGTATAAAATTTCCCTATTTTCAAAATGAGGTAAAAAATAACTGATCGGAAGGTATAAATACTCAAGGACAGTGTCGCTTAAAGAATTTTTAGAGCTTTCTTCTGATGATTTATTTCCATAAACTGATAGTGAAACAATCAATAAATAACTAATAATCGTAGATTTAACCAATCTGAACATTTAATGATTCATTCTGTTATTTTATATTTTTAGTTGTCCAGTTAACTGCATATTTTCCAGAGGCATCTTCTCCATTAACCTCCAGAAAATACATTCCTGGTTTTGTCAGCTCAAATGTTTCTTCTGCAATGATACCGTTTCTTGGAGCCACACTCATAAATGTATCAGCAGTGTTGACAACAGAAAATCTGATTTCACCTTTGCTTATATCTGTAAGGAAGTTCATTGTATATTCTGTAGGTTGTTCTACCTGAAAAGTACATATAGCATTATTGCCATTGAAGTATTTAAACTGATAAGTCATTTTATCAATACCAAAATAAAAACGGGTTGCTTTTAATTCTTTATACTCATAGTTTTCATAATAACCGTATGAACTGGTGCCGCTATACTTAAGGTTGGCTGCTGTTTTATATTTGCCGGAATGACAGCTTACCAGCAGCATTGAAAAGAGACAAGCAAAAACAAGACAGAGAATTGTTTTTTTTTTCATTTAAATTTCCTTACAGGTTATTGCACTTTGTGCCAGTTAAAAGTTTTCATGTTTTTAATACTATTGCCTTTGTAAAAAACAGCCGGCATTAGAGCTGTCAGTTTAATTATGGATGCTCAATGGCATTTTACCGATGCTCATTTTTAAGTTATGATTCTTACCAAAACAAACATGGAGAACTATAAACTTGTAAAGCTCTACATTAAAGAACCGAGCATTCAGGATATTGTATATCCATAACTGAAACAGGCATAGTTTTATATCTAGATTCTAGCACAGAGGATAAGAAAAAACCAAACTACAGATTGTATTTTTTTATTTTATTAATCAGAGTTCTTCTGCTTATTCCTAGCAGTTCAGCAGTTTTTGTCTGATTACCATTCATTTTTTCTAAAGCGGCACGAATTGAACTGATTTCACTTTTCTCTAAAGTAGTGATACTTTCCAAATTAATTTCATAATTTTTAATGTCACTGTTATTTCTAATATTTTGAGGCAAATGTTCAGGCATAATCAACTCTGTTCTTGATAGGATTTTAGCTCTTTTCATGGCATTGGATAACTCTCTGATATTCCCCGGCCAACTATAATTCTGTAGAATTCTTGCAGTATATGAAGATAATCTTTTATATTTCTTACAACTATCTGCTTTAAGAAAATAACGGGCTAAGGGGATAATATCCTCCTGTCTCTCTCTCAGTGGAGGTATTTCCAGCGTAATCACATTTAATCTATAATATAAATCTTCTCTGAAATTGCCATTTACTATTTCATCATCAAGGCTCTTATTTGTTGCAGCAATAAGCCTTACATCAACTTTTTCTTCTTTATCACTGCCTACAGGACTAATTTTACTGTTTTCCAGCACTCTTAAAAGTGACGCCTGCAATTCAATTGGCATATCACCTATTTCATCTAAAAACAGACTGCCTTTATCTGCTTCTCTAAATTTTCCAGCTCTATTACTGACTGCTCCTGTAAAAGCTCCTTTTATATGCCCAAATAATTCACTATTAAGTATATTGCGAGGTATTGAAGCACAATTTAGCGTAACAAGTTTATCGGAACGTCTAGAACTGTTATCATGTATAAACTGAGCTAAAACTTCCTTACCTACACCACTTTCACCAGTTATTAAAATTGTTATATCACTTTCAGCAACTCTGTAGGCATCACTATATAAATTTCTGATAACACTGCTCTCTGCAATTATACCATCCATCACTTCTTTTGGAACATCAACAGCTTTAGTAATATTTTTAAGGTTTAATGTATCACTGACGGCAGACTTTAATTCATCAAGGTCGACAGGTTTTTCCAGATAATCAACAGCTCCAAGTTTTAAAGAATTAACAGCGTCTCTTATATTTGCATAGGCTGTAATTAATAAAAAAGGTAATTCAGGTTTATCTTTTTTAACTGTTTTAAGAAGAGTGATCCCGTCAAGCTCCAACATTCTTACATCAGAAATTACCATATCTGGCGAAAAATTGTTGATTAAATTTACAGCCTCTTCTCCTGAAGAAGCGGTAATTATATCTATATCCAATTCTCCGATTGTCTGAGAATACAGTTTTCTGAATGATTGTTCATCATCTACAATTAGTACTGTTTTTTTCATAATTTTTTAGCAAATTTTAACATTATTAATTTTAACTGTTGTACCATTATTAACTTCTGAAGTAATATCAATACTCCAGCCTGATTCTTCAACAAGTTTTTTTACAATAGACAATCCTATACCGTGTCCTTTTGGTGAACCTGATACATAAGGTTTATATATTTTATTCAACAATTTTTCATTTATTCCCGGTCCGTCATCTGTTATTTCAAGACAAGCAAAGCTGCCTAATCTATTAAAGGTTAACTTTACGCTATTTCCTGATTTACATGCATTGCAGCAGTTCATTAAAATATTTATTACTATCTGATTAAGAAACTCTTTGTCAGCCTCAATAATTATATCATCTAAATCTGTTTTAAAATTAATACATTTATCTTCAAAATCATACTTAAAGATTTCTAAAGTATCAAAAAAATCATTTCTTACACTTATTTCTTCAAATACCGGAGCTCTATGCTTAGCATAGTTCATAAAATCACTAAGTCTTTCTGTGGTAACATCTGCTTCATCAATTATTTTATATGACATCTCACGAATATTTCCTACATCATCACTTTTAGAAATTCTCTGAGCAAACCCTCTAATAATTCCCAATGGATTTTTTATTTCATGAGCAAGACCTGCTGAAGCCAGGCCTAATTCCTCCAATTTTTCCGTTCTCTCTTTAACAGATGCAAGTTCAAATTTCAGTCTACTGTTTTTCAAAAAGTAAATCCATGTCATAATTAATATTATCAAAGCAAGACAACTGAAGAAATAAGTCAAAGCAAGTTTGGAATTAACTTCATGAATCTGTCTAATAAAGTTATTGGCATCAATACCAATTATTATTTTCTGCGAAGATTTGCTGAAATCATAACTACGGACAGCATCACGACCCTGGTTATAGTAGTGTTCCATAAAAAATCTAAACTGTTTCTTCTTATTTGGCGGGGGAGGAGGAAAATTATTGTATTTATCTAAACTCCAGTAATAAAAAATTTTGTTATGTATTTTATATCCTGATTTACCTTTAAATTTAAAATTTACCGGCACTGTGTCATTAGATTCATATATAATTTTTTTGTTACTTCTTATACACACATATTTAAGAATCTTAGAATCTACTACATTATTTATAATAAAACCCAGCCGTGTTCTGGCGATCCTGCCTTTATGCATCTGAGACTGTATTATTCCCTTTAGTGCTTTATTGATCACCACAGCCTCGTCACGCATAATCGTTATTGTCTGTTTTTTCGTTACTATGCGTTCATGATAGAACCAGTATGATAGGCCCAAAAATAGAATGAGACCAATAATTATCGGTAGAAGATATATTTTTCTGAATTTAAAGTTCGTAAACATAATCCTAGATATTAAATGTTAGCTTTCACGTTTTAGTGTAAATGTAAAATTCGGATATAAGAATCCATCATAGTATAATTATATTCATAAAACCTAAAACTCAAATCTTTATGTTAAGATAATACCTGTCATCATTATAATGCGGGCAGGTATTATTTTAACTTAATTTCTATTGATCAGCCTGTGTTGTTTGATGTTCCTGATTTTTCATCTGACACTCTTTCTGTGCTTTATTCATATCGCCACATTTACCTCCCCTTTTACCTTTGTGTTTTGGAAAAACAACTTTTTCAGGAGCAGGATAACCTAATTCTGTCAAATTTAAGCTTTTTACTTCATTTAATAATTTCTGCTTACACTCTTTACGCTGTTCCTTTGTGGGTCTGTTTTTTTTGAATTCTTTCATCAGATCTCTAAACTCTGATTTGGGAACCAAAATCATTTCTCTTGTTTTTTGTGATGTTACTTCCTGATCAGCGGTTTGTGTAGTGGCGTTTTTTGAAGTCAACTTCTGCAATTTACCGTCTTTAGTATAAATAAAAAATTCTTTTGGTGTATTCTTATCGATTTTTTTCTCACCTTTCATCATATCAAACATTTTTTTAGGTACGACTATATATACTCCTTCTTTGTTTTTATGCTCTTTCTTATTTTCCTGAGTATTACTATTTGCGTAAATTGCAGCTCCTGATACAAGCATGCTCATAATCAGCCCTGTAAAAACTAATGTTTTAGCATTTTTCTTTAAGTTCATGGTTTAATCCTCTCTTTTTGGGTTGATAAAATATCTGTAATACTTTTTAGCAGGCATTGTGCCAAAATAGAATACTGGATTTTAAAAAAGCATATATTTGTTCATTTGAGTACAAAATTTAAGGGAAATATATGTTTGATTAAATATAAAAATGGATTTTTCCAATAGGCAATATTTTCACTATATCTAAAATTGTGCAAAATTTATACAGTTATATGCAATTCATTTTTTCTGAAAATTATGGATAATCAAACTAACAATATTGACCGGTCAATTTGATTCTCCTATAATACAGGAACCAGAGGTATATATTTAACTCATTGAAATCATAATCTTTATGCACAAAAATCACTGTTTATTTTTTTTGCTTTGCTTCTCTCTTTTAGTTTTTATTTTTGTGAAATCTGATAATGCCTATGCCAATACAAATAATTTTAAAAACTTAAAATGGGAAATAACTGTAAATCAGGTAAAAAAATACTATCCAAATATAAAGCTAATTAAGAAAAATGTTTTTTATAAAGGCTTCTTCTTTACATCAAAGTACTCAGTTACTAAATACTACGAAAGTTATGGAGCAGAAGAGCTTTTATTAAACAGAGATTTTTATTTCTGCTATGACAAACTCGGAATTGAACGTATCAGATATCACTTCGCAACTCCTCTGGAATTGTTAACAGAAATTAACAAAATATATGGAAAAGGAAAACATGAGCAAAAAATCCACGGATGGGCTTCTAAACAAATAAGACAGAATATTAGAGTATGGATTTTACCATCAGGTACAACTCTAATTATGATATATTTTGATTCAACGTATAAAACTGATATTCGAACAAAAATAGGACTGGCTTCAAAAAATTTTTACCTGAATATAATATTTATTCCTCCACATATTGTAGAAGCTCATTTCGAAAAAATAACAAAATTTGTAATAAAAGAAGAATCTATAAAAAATATAAATTCCTTTATATATAAAGGAGCATATTACTAAAGTCACTCATATTTGAATACCTAATAAATATTAATATTTGAGATATTGTATTTATTTATGCATCCAGCCCCTTGACTTTTGATAGCTGTTTTTTATATTTATGGAATAAATTAGATTGATTTAGTCTGTAAAAAGTTACTCATAGGTTTTTCTTTTATGAAAATTGCAATTACAGGAAAAGGTGGAGTTGGGAAATCATCGATAATAGCGTTTCTTGCCAGAGCTTTATCCGAAACTGGTAATAAAGTTTTATTAATAGATGCTGATCCTGATATGAGCTTAGCTACCATTTTAGGCTTACATAATAAAAATGATATCACTCCCATTACGGAACTTAAAGAACTTATTGCCGAACGGACAGGAACTAAAGTTAATACTCCTTCTCCAATCTTTAAAATGAATCCAAAAGTTGATGATATCCCGGATAAATATTGCATAAATTTCAACAACATAAAATTAATTACAATGGGAACTATAAGAAAAGGCGGAGGGGGATGCGCCTGCCCTGAAAATACATTTATAAAGCAGTTGCTTTCACACTTAGTCATTCAGCGAAAAGAAATTGTTCTACTTGACATGGAAGCAGGAATCGAACACCTGGGAAGAGGAACAGCAATTGGTGTCGACCGGATGATCGTAGTAGTAGAACCAAGTCTTACAAGTATAGATACAGCGCATAGAATTAAAAAACTTTCAAAAGAAATAGGTATTAAAAGCCTAGTAGCTATTGGGAATAAAATCCAGAACAGTGAAGACAGAGATTTTATTAATGAAAATCTCAAAGACATAAACATTGCCGGTTTTATTGAATATGCTGATATTATGAAAAAGTTAAATTCTAATGATATTGAACTGTTCTCTATTCAAGGCAGACTCATTGAGCAAATTGATCAAATACTAAAAAAAATATTGTAGAGTAATCTGAATTATTCGCAAAAATATATTGTGGTAGTATAAATATTGGAGGAGAAATATGACTAAAGATCTATCCTATGCAGATAAAGCTTCACGTGAGATGGGAAAGCTTGCTTCTGATGAAAACATTGAAATTATTTGGGACCGATTTGAAGCAATGCAGCCTCAATGTGGTTTTGGTTCCTTAGGCATCTGTTGTAAAGTCTGCAACATGGGACCATGTAGAATAGATCCTTTCGGAGAAGGTCCGCAAGTTGGCGTCTGCGGTGCCAATGCAGACACAATAGCTGCAAGAAATCTTATCAGAATGATTGCAGCAGGAGTAGCTGCTCACTCTGATCACGGTCGTGATATTGCCTATACTCTTCTGTTAGCGGCCAATGATCCAAAAAGCGATTATAAAATTAAAGATGAAGAAAAACTATTCGCTGTTGCTGAAGTATACGGAGTGAAAATAGAAAATCGAGATAATAGGGAAATTGCAAAAGATATAGCTAAAGCTGCTCTTGAAGAGTTTGGACGCTATGAAGGCGATATGGTTATTGCAAAAACAGCTCCTGAAAAAAGAATAAAACTCTGGCAGGCTCTGGGAATTATGCCAAGGGCTATTGATAGAGAAATTGCAGAATCAATGCATCGTACAAATATGGGAGTTGACACTGACTATAAAAATATTGTAAAACAGGGAATGCGCACGGCTTTAGGTGACGGATGGGGCGGTTCCATGGTAGCGACTGAACTTTCAGATATTCTTTTTGGGCGTCCCAGCATAAAACGATCCAAAGCTAACCTGGGTATTTTAAAAAAAGATCATGTAAATATTGTAGTACATGGACACGAACCTACTCTCTCTGACATTATTGCAGTTGTTTCTCAGGACGAAAAACTAATTGAAAAAGCAAAAGCAAAAGGTGCAAAAGGAATAGTACTCGGTGGAATATGCTGTACAGCAAATGAGATTCTAATGAGACACGGAATTCCGATAGCTGGAAGTTTCCTGCAGCAGGAACTTGCTATAATGACCGGAGCTGTAGATCTAATGATAGTTGACGTGCAGTGCATAATGCCAGGACTCAGTAAAATATCAAACTGCTTTCATACTAAGCTGATTACCACTTCGCCTAAAGCTAAATTTCCCGGAGTAACACATCTTGAGTTTAAAGAAGAAAAAGCTGTTGAAATTGCTAAAAAAATTCTTGAAACTGCTATAGACAACTTTCCAAACAGAAATAAAAGCAAAGTTTATATACCTAAATCCAAAGAAGATTTAGTCGCAGGTTTTAGTGCTGAATCTGTTTTTGAATTTCTTGGTGGAAAATACCGTTCTACCTATAGACCTCTTAATGATGCAATAATATCAGGAAGGCTTAGGGGGGCTGCAGGTGTAATAGGCTGTTCAAACCCTAGGGTGGAATTCGAAAAAGGCCATATCGAAATGGTTAAAGAACTGATAAAAAATGATACATTAGTGGTTACTACAGGCTGTAATGCAATAAGTTGTGCAAAACACGGATTATTAAAACCCGAAGCAGCACTTGAACATGCAGGAAAAGGCTTGCAGGAAATCTGCAGGACTGTAGGAATACCACCAGTGCTTCATGTCGGTTCATGTGTTGATAACAGTCGAATATTAACTGTCCTTTCTAACATTGTAGCCGAGGGAGGGCTTGGTGATGATCTTTCTGACCTGCCGGCAGCGGGAGCCGCACCTGAATGGATGTCAGAAAAAGCTGTATCAATAGGTTTCTACTTTGTAGCTTCAGGTGTGTACACAATGATAGGAGATCCATTGCCGGTTATGGGAAGCAAAAATCTATATAATTACCTTGTTGATGAAATAGAAAATGAAGTTGGCGGAAAATGGGCATTTGAACAGAATCCAATTGAAGCTGCTCATAAAATGCTGCACCATATAGATAAAAAAAGAAAGGCGTTAAAATTAAAGCCTATGATCTATAAACAGGCTTTTGAATCAGAAGCGTAAATCCGTAACACTGGATATTAGAACCTGTATTTGGAGTTAATAATATGGATAAAATAATTCTTGTAGATATCGACAAATGCATGGGATGTCATACCTGTAAACTATCCTGTGCACTTGAGCATTCAAAAAGCAGTAATCTATCAGAGGCTATATTTGAAAAAAATAGAACCGTTCCGAGGATATTTATTGAAAAAATAAATGATAAATGTGTCCCTATTCAATGCATGCATTGTGATAATGCCCCATGTATAGCTGTCTGCCCCTCTCATGCTGTTTCACGAAAAAATGATAAAAGTCCGGTTACAATAAATAATGACAGATGCATTGGATGCCATGAATGTATTATTATCTGTCCTTTCGGTGTAATTAAAAATGGACCTGACGGAAAAAGTTTGATAAAATGTGATCTCTGTATTAAACGTCTGGAAGACGGTAAAGATCCGGCATGTGTCGAAAGCTGTCCAACTAAGGCAATCAAATATCTTTCTATTAAAGAAGTAAACACTGAAAAAAGAAGAAGATACAAAGTGATGATTCTACAAAATGAACAGTGATATGATTAAAACAGATAATTGTAATTGCAGAGGATTAGAAAATCGTATATCAGGAACCAATGATATGCAGAATACTGAAGATAATCATAGTCTTGACGACATTTTTTCTAAGTATAGAAAAAGCCCTGAATCGCTTATTCCTATACTTCAGGAAATTCAGCTTGAAAACAGCTTTCTCTCTGAATTCTCTTTAAAAGAAACGTCTGCAAGATTGGAGATTCCTTTAATTCAGGTATACGCTGTTGCAACTTTCTATAACGCATTTTCATTAAAACCAAAAGGTAAATATAATATTCAGGTTTGTATGGGAACTGCATGTCATGTTCGCGGTGCTGAAGAAATAGTTGAAGAGCTGGAAAATATTTTGAATATAAAACGCGGAAATACTACTGATGACTGTAAGTTTTCTATTGAAACTGTAAACTGTGTGGGAGCATGCGCATTAGGGCCTGTTATCGTAATTAACGGAAATTATCATGGGCATTTAACCCGGGAGATGATTGAACCAATTCTGAAAGAGTATGTATGAAAATCAAGAATGTAGAAGAGTTTAAAAATTTGAATAAACTATATTCAAAACAAAATAATTGTAAACAGAAGATGGTTGCTGTATGCAGCGGGACAGGCTGCAGAGCCGGTAAAGCGATTAATGTGTTTGAGGCTTTTAAAAGTGAACTCATGAATTATAAAGAAGATATAATTCTTAAAGAAACAGGTTGTCACGGTTTCTGTGAAAAAGGCCCTCTTGTAGTTATAAGGCCTGATAATATCTTCTATCAGCAGGTAAATCCGGAAATTGTTCCTGAGATAGTAGAAAAAACCATCCTAAAAGGTGAAATAATAGATTCGTTACTGTTTAAAAACCCCGAGAATGCGGAAAAAATTATTGAAGAAAATGAAATTCCTTTTTATAAAGGTCAGGAACGCTTTATTTTTGGCAGTAACGGTTATATAGACCCTAAAAGCATTGATGATTATATTAAAATCGGCGGTTATTCCTCATTGGTTAAAGCTCTTTCAGAAATGACACAGGAAAAGATAGTTGATGAAATTATAGAATCCGGTCTTCGTGGAAGAGGAGGTGGCGGATATCCCACAGGAATAAAATGGAAATCCTGCCAGAAAGCAGAAGGAAATAGAAAGTTTATTATCTGCAATGCTGATGAAGGAGATCCCGGTGCCTATATGGACAGAAGTATTCTCGAAGGTAATCCGCATTCAGTACTTGAAGGCATGATTATTGGAGCTTATGCCATAGGTTCCTGTGAGGGGTATATTTATGTACGGGCTGAATACCCTCTTGCTGTTGAAAATATTTCTATTGCTATTGAGTCTGCAAGAAAATATGGTCTTCTTGGTAAAAATATACTTGGCACCGGATTTTCTTTTGATATTAGAATAACTAAAGGAGGAGGTGCTTTCGTCTGCGGAGAGTCAACTGCATTAATGCTTTCACTTGAAGGTAAAATCGGTGAACCTAGATTTAAACACACTCATACGGCAGAAAGTGGATTATACAATCTGCCGACGAATCTTAACAATGTTGAAACGTGGGCTAATATACCTCTTATAATAAATAAAGGTTCTAAATGGTACAGGAAAATCGGAACAAAGGGAAGTAAGGGAACAAAACTATTTTCTCTTGTAGGAAAGGTAATGAATACGGGTCTTGTTGAAGTACCTATGGGAGTTACTCTGCGGAAAATTATCTTTGATATAGGCGGAGGAATTCCAGACGGCAAAAAATTCAAAGCCGTACAGACCGGAGGACCTTCCGGAGGATGTATACCTGAAGAAAAACTGGATATGCAGGTAGACTTTGATGAACTTACTAAAATAGGTTCTATGATGGGTTCCGGCGGCATGATTGTGATGGATGAAAATACCTGCATGGTTAATATTGCTAAATACTTTCTTTCCTTTCTTGTTGAAGAATCCTGTGGTAAATGTACACCGTGCAGAGAAGGTATTTATCAACTTTATAAAATTGTCAATCAGATTACAGAAGGAAAAGGTAAAGCTGACGATATTAATAAACTTGAGGAGTTGTCGGAAATGATTAAGGACTGCTCTCTATGTGCTCTTGGGAAGACTGCTCCCAATCCAGTGATGAGCACAATAAGGTATTTCAGGAACGAATATGAAAAACATATTCTTGATAAAAAATGTCCTGCAGGCGTATGCAAATCACTTATAGAATTTAAAATAGATGTCAAGAAATGTACTAAATGCGGTTTATGTTACAAACGCTGTCCCTCAAATTCTGTTATATGGGAGAAAAAACAAATTGCGGAAATTATATCTGATAAGTGTACAAAATGCGGTATTTGCTATAATGTCTGTAAATTCGAAGCGGTTATAAGGGATTAAAAATGAACAAGGATAAACTTTTAAATATAGAAATCAATGGCGAAAAAACTCAAGTTCCTGAAGGCGCTACAGTACTGGATGCTGCAAAAAAACTGGGTATTTTTATTCCGTCTCTCTGCTATCATGAAGCATTGTCGACCTATGCTGCATGCAGGATATGTATTGTTGAAATGCATATGAAAAAGAACAACCGCATCAATAGTTGGATTGAAGCAGCTTGTGTATATCCTGTAGAAGATGGGTTGTCCGTTAAAACAAATTCTCCAAAGGTAAATAAAGAAAGAAAATTGGTTCTAGAACTGCTTCTTTCAAAATCCCCAGATTCTCATGTTTTAAATGAACTTGCAGTTAAATACGGAGCTGATAAAAACAGATTCACAGCCAAGGACATGGGAGAGTCTAACTGTATATTGTGTGGTTTATGTGTTCGCGTATGTAATGAGATGATGAAAATAGACAGTATTGGTACAGCATATAGGGGAATTAATAAAAAAGTTATTACTCCTTACAGAATTGCAAATGAGTTATGTGTAGGTTGCACAGCCTGTGCTTATGTCTGCCCAACTGCGGCAATACGCATCAAGGAAAGTAAAAATAATACAACTCTTGAGAACTGGGATACAACTCTAGAAATGAAAAAATGTAAGTTATGCAATAAGCCATATGCACCTGCGGCTCATATTGAAAGAATAAAAAAAATGGCAGATATAGATGATGATATTTTAGATACATGTCCGCACTGCAGAAAATTAAAACTAATGAACTTATTAAATATATAAAAAAGCATTTGTGCTTATTTTTAGAAAGGGAATGCTATGTCAAAGATAATTGCTACAGCGGCTATAAGAGGCGCACATACACTTGTAGATCAAGCTGAAAAATCACTTCAAAAAGCAATAAAAGCAAAAGGTAAGGATGCCACTGTCGCTTATCCTGGCACTGCATATTATTTACCTATTATGTTACTGTTTCTGGGCCAGAAAGTACAAACACTGGGAGATCTTGAAGAATCACTTCAGGAAGCAAAAAAGCTGTTGGCTGATATCCCTACCGATAAAATATGGCTCCCTTATTTAGGTAATACTCTTGATTCAGGCGTAGCTGCGCTGCTGGCTGAAGAAATTATAGAATCATTAAAATATGTAATGGGTCCAAAACCTGATAATGGTATCTGGCTTGGTTTTACCGGAGATAATATTCTCAGAATGCAGGGAATAAAGCTGGTTGACGGTAGAATGCCAGGTTTTGCAGCAATTGTAGGTGCAGCAGATACAAATGAAAAAGCTGTAAAACTTATTCGCGGCCTTCAGGAAAGAAGCATTCTTGTCTTTTCAGCAGGCCACAGTAACGGGAGGGCATTAGCGGAACAATTAGATGAAGAAGGAATAGAAATGAACTGGGATAACTTTATTGTCCCCTATGGTAAGGATATAACTGCCGCTGTTCATGCTCTTAATTTTGCAGCAAGATCCGCAATGACCTTTGGAGGAATTGAACCTGGAGATATAAAGGCCGCTCGGGCAATTCTAAAGTATAATACAGAGAGAGTATTCGCTTTTGTAATGGCTCTTGGTACTGATTCTGATGTTAGTAAAAAACAATTAATAACTGATGAAAAATATGCAACTGCAGCCGGGGCAATCAATTTTGGTTTTCCTGTAATAGCCGATGTTAAAATACCTGAAATTCTTCCTACAGGGATTTGTACATATGAACATGTAATATCAGGGATTAAGATGGACGATATTATAAATCGTGCCATTGAATTGCGCGGTCTAACAATAAAACTGGAAAAAGTTCCGATCCCTGTTCCTTACGGCGCCGGCTTCGAAGGAGAACGTGTAAGAAAAGAAGATATGTATGTACAGTTTGGTGGAAAATATAAAGATGGCTTCGAACTATTACAAATGAAACCTTTGAAAGAAGTCGAAGACGGAAGTATCGAAGTAATCGGACCTGAAATTGAGGATATGACAGAAGGAGAAGCATATCCACTTGGAATAGTCGCAGAAGTAGCTGGACGCGATTTCCAGGAAGACTTTGAATCAGTACTGGAAAGAAGAATACACGAATATATTTCCTGTGCCAACGGAATATTCCATATGGGTCAAAGATCTATTATATGGGTGAGAATCAGTAAAAATTCGCATAGTAAAGGTTTCAGAATAAAAGATATCGGCGAAATTCTACTTGCTAAAATACATGATGATTTTTCCAAGATAGTCGATAGAATCCAGGTTAAGATCTATACAGATGAAACAAAAGTAGGTGAATTACTAAAAGAAGCCAAAGCTGTATATAATGTAAGAGATGATAAAATAGGTGGAATGACAGATGAAGACGTGGATGACTTCTATTCATGTGTCCTTTGTCAATCGTATGCCCCTAATCACGTCTGTATAGTTACACCTCAAAGACTGGGTTTGTGTGGCGCATACACATGGCTTGACTGCAAAGCTTCATATCGAATTGATAAACACGGCCCTAATGAACCTGTTAAAAAAGGTGAAGTCATTGATCCAGTCAAGGGACAGTGGAAAAATATAAATGATTATATTGATGTAAAATCAAACGGCAATTTAAAAATATTTAATGCATACTCCATTATGGATAATCCTATGACTTCATGTGGCTGTTTCGAATGTATTGCAGCAATTGTCCCTGAAGCCAACGGCATAATGGTCGTTGATAGAGACTATCCGGGTTTAACACCACTGGGTATGCCGTTCTCCACACTTGCTGGCCAGGTAGGCGGTGGGAACCAAACACCAGGGTTCACAGGGATAGGAAGGATCTATATCAGTAGTCCCAAATTTTTATCTGCTGAAGGAGGACAACTGAGAATTGTCTGGATGTCAAAAGATCTGAAAGATGAGGTTTCAGATAGATTAAAACCTCTTCTGGAGAAACAGGGGAATACCGACTTATTGGATAAGATTGCAACGGAAGAAGATGCTGTAGAAGTAGATAAACTTTTAGAATTTCTACAAAATGTTAATCATCCTGCCCTGACAATGGAATCGCTGTTCTAAAACAAATATGAGATAAGAATATCAAAGATAGTTTTTTTTGCGAATTCTAATTTATTTTAAGATTAAAAAATTAGAATTCGCAAAAAATTTAAATATTAGTATAGTTGCAAATAATATTTCAAAATTAGGAGTTTTTTATGGCATTAACAGCTATGGACATTTATAAAAGTTTACCGAGAACAAATTGCAAAGAATGCGGTTTCCCAACCTGTATGATGTTTGCTATGCAGGTTGCTGCCAAACAAAAAGCAATCACGGACTGTCCACATATTTCAGATGATGCAAAATCTGATCTTTCAGAAGCATCAACTCCTCCAATTAAACTGGTAAAAATCGGATCTGAGGTAAATCAGGTTGAGATAGGCCAGGAAACGGTAATGTTTAGGCATGAGGAAAAGTTTCACCATCCTGCAGGTTTGGCCGTACGCATACCGGCTTCTCTTTCTGACAGTGATGCTTTAGATATGGCAGAGAAAATCAACAGCAGTAAATTTGAAAGAGTTGGTGAAGAATTAAAAGTCGCATTCTGTGCAGTGGAGATTGAAGGCTGCAATGAACCTGCTTTAAGAGTAAAAAGCCTATCAGATAAAATTGATGTCCCAATTATTCTTATCGGCAAAGACGTTAATATAATGAAATCATGTGTCGAAGCTATAAAATCAGAGCGACCGCTAATCTATAAAGCGGATAGAAATAATATTGATGGATTTATAGAAATAGCCTTATCATCAAAATGTCCTTTATCTATTGAGGCTGATACCCTTGAAGAAGCAGCAGATTTAACCAAGAAGGCAAAAGATAAAGGTCTTCAGAATATTATTCTTTCATTTAACGGCAAGGAAGTTAGAGATACATTAGAACTGTTAACTAAAGTTCGTAGAGCTGCTTTAAAGAAAAACTTCAGACCATTAGGTTATCCAACCATGGTTGAAGTAGACTCAGACACGCCAGAAGAAGAAACAGTTACAGCCAGTATATATGCTGCTAAATACGCAAGTATTATTATAATCAACGGCATTGAAGCCTGGCAGATTCTTCCTATTGTTACCACAGTTCAGAATATATACACAGATCCGCAGGTACCTAATACTGTAGAAGCAAAACTGTATGAAATAGGAAGTCCTGATGAAAGTTCTCCAGTAATGTTCACTACTAATTTTGCACTAACGTATTTCAGTGTGGCTGGTGAAGTTGAAAGAAGTAAAATTGCATCGTATATCTCTGTTGTCGACACTGAAGGACTGGGTGTATTAAATGCATATGCAGGAGATAAAATTTCTGTTGAAAAAGTAGTTAAAACAATGAACGAACAAAATATTACAAACAAAGTAAAACACAGAAAACTAATTATACCCGGCCTTTTACCAATTTACCGAGCTGAAATAGAAGATACTTCAGACTGGGAAGAAGTTATAATAGGCACAGAATCAGCAAGAGAAATACCGGCATTTCTTAATAAAATATGGAAATAATATTTAGAATTGACGATTTCTGATTGACGATGAGAAAACATATCATTAATTTTGTATTTAAAAGTTGAAGTATAAGTAATGACTGAATATACAGTTACATTTTATCCCCATAATAAAAAAGTTACAGTAAATAAAGGCACATCACTTCTGGAGGCTACACTAAAAGCCTCCATAGCCATCAACAATTTATGTGGTGGCGATGGCATTTGCGCTGGCTGTAAGATGATTATTCTCAAAGGGGAGATTTCAGGAGATGTCTCTCCAAAACTCACCAGAGAAGAAATTAAAAAGGGCTATGCACTCGCATGTATGGTTCATGTTGAAAGTGATCTTATTGTAGAGATACCAGAGACGACATTGGCAAAAGAAAAATTTGAAAGTGATAAGGATGCCAAACGTTTTGCTGATTACAAACCAGAACTACTCAAAAAAAAATATACACTTTCACCTTTAGTCATTAAAGTTTACCTTAAACTTGACAAACCGACATTAATTGATAATACAGCAGATCACCAAAGAGTATGCGAAAAAATCAAAAAAACTCTAAACGTAGAATCAATGCAGATGGGGTTAAAAATCATAAAAATTCTTCCTGAAATACTGAGGAAAAATGATTTCTGTTTTACAGCAACTGTAGGCATCCGAAGAGATATAGCTGAAATCATGAATATTGAGGGAGGAGATACCAGTAAAAAGAATTATATGATTGCATTTGATATTGGAACTACAACAATTGTTGCACATTTGATATCTGTAGGTATTCATAAAACTATAGATGCTGAAGCATGTTTCAATTCTCAGGGAATTTTTGGAAGAGATGTAACAGCCAGGATAATGGCGGCAGAACGAAACGGTGAGATAAAACTGCAGCAGCACATTATTGAAGATTTGAATAACCTAATTGGTAGATTAACTAAAAACAATAATGTAAATCCAAAAGATATTACTGCTGTTATCTGTTCCGGCAATACTATTATGAGTCATTTTTTATTAGGCCTTCCTACAGAAAACATTAGGAGGAAGCCTTATATCCCAAGCTCAGTAGAACCTCCTCCACTTAGGGCTGCAGAAGTAGGCATCAAAGTAAATCCAAGGAGTCTTCTTTATTCGTTACCAGGAATAAGCGGTTGGGTCGGGAGTGACATAACAGCAGGTATTCTAGCTACCGAAATTCACGAAAAAGAAGAAATTTCTTTATTCGTTGATATAGGAACAAACGGTGAAATTGTTATAGGAAATAAAGATTGGCTGATTGCCTGTTCCGCTTCTACAGGTCCTGCCCTAGAAGGGGCAAGTGTTGAATGTGGTATGAGAGCAGAATCCGGGGCTATCGATAGTGTTTATGTTAAAAACGCAAAAATACAGTTTACAACAATAGGCGATAAACCTCCAATTGGAATTTGCGGCTCAGGAATCATAGATTTGATAAGTGTTCTTTTAAAGCAAAAGATTATTGACCGTTCAGGTAAAATTATAGCCAAAGATTCAAATATTAAAATTAATAAAAATGGCATAAAAGAGTTCATTCTTGTAGATAAATCACAAAAAAACATCAAAACTTCTATTTTTATTTCTGAACTTGACATCGAAAATATTATTACCGCTAAGGCGGCGGTTTTTTCGGCAATGAAAATATTATTAAGCCGCCTGAGCCTCAAGTTTTCAGATATAGGCCATTTTTATATCGCCGGAGGTTTTGGAAATTATATAAACATTGACAATGCCATATCAATTGGACTGTTACCAAATGTGGGACGTGAGAAAATTAAATATGCAGGAAATACATCAATTGAAGGAGCTAAAATAGTAGCATTTTATATTGAAGCATTTTATAAAATTGCTGAAATTCGAAAAGATACAACATATTACGATTTACTTGGAGCGGATGATTATATCGATGAATTTACTAAAGCAATGTTTCTTCCGCACACGGATATTGAAGACTTTGTCTGATAAGATGAAATCTCCAATTTAAAATTTGTTTTTTTATTTCTGATTTTATAAGTTAATAATTTATTAATTAATAACTCGGATTTGTTTTTTAAAATTTAGAGTTTAATTCTGGAAGGATAAAATAGTTATGGGTAAGAGTATTGCAATAGCAGGCAAAGGCGGAACAGGAAAATCCACTATTGCCGCAATGATTATATCATATTTACGTAAAAATGGAATGGGACCTGTTTTGGCAATTGATGCTGATCCTGACACCAATCTGAGCATTCTCCTTGGTATTGAACCTGAACATACTATTGGAGATTTACGTGAACAGGTTTTAAAAGATATAAAGAATTTTCCTGCCGGGATGTCTAAAGCCAATTATGTTGAATCAGGGCTGCATCAGATTATAGAAGAATATAAGGACCTTGATCTCGTAGCTATGGGCAGAGGTGAAGGTGCAGGTTGTTATTGCTATTTGAACAATCTCATCAAAAAATTCTGTGATGATCTCATGCCGAGCTACCCATGGACAGTTATTGACAATGAAGCCGGTCTAGAACATATCAGCAGAAGAACTACATCTGATATTGATGCACTCATAATTGTCGTTAATGATAACCCAGTTTCCTTAAGAACAGCAGAGAAAGTAATTAAAATTACTAACAGTGTAAAAAGCAATATCAAGAAAAACTACATAATTACAAATGCGATAGATGAAAGGAATAAAGAAAAAATACAGAGGCTCATTGCAGATTTAAAAGTAGAATACCTCTGTGATATACCGGTAGATGAAACTATCAGGACTATAGCATACGATGGAAAATCTATAGGTGATATTAGCAATCCAGAAATTAATAATTGCATAAAATTAATAATAAATAGAATAGAATAGAGGTCTCCAATGGAAATACCTGATTTAAAAGAAAAATGGACAAGTAAAATTAATGAAGTTACAATTGGAGCCACAAAGGAACAGGGTGGTACTCGGGGTAAAACAATTACTGTCGGAGGTGAAACTACTCTTCCTTTTATGACTTTTGAAGGAAAAATTCCAAACAAACCTGTAATTGCCGGTTATGTAGCTGACGTAGTACCAGACTGGCCGGACTTCTTAAAAAAAGCAATTGGAAAAGAAATTAATTCCCCAGTAGAATGGGCACAAAAAGCAGTACAGGAATTCGGAGTAGATTTAATAAGTCTTAAACTTCTCGGAGCTGATCCTATAATTAAAGATGCCTCTCCGGCAGATTGCGCAAAAGTGGTTCAGGATATACTTAAAGCTGTAGATGTTCCTCTGATTATCTGGGGATGTGAAAATGAAGAAAAAGATAATTTGATTCTACCTGAATGCTCACAGGCCGCTCGAGGTGAAAACTGTCTGATAGGATCAGCAAAAGAGTCAAACTACAGAACAATAGTTGCGATATGCAAAGCTGATAAACATAAAATAATTTCAGAAGCTCCTGTTGATATAAATATTGGGAAACAAGTTAATATTTTGCTTCAGGATTCCGGTTTTGACTTAAAAGATGTTGTTATGTATCAGACCACTGCAGCTCTGGGATACGGCATGGACTATGTATATACAATTCTGGAAAGAGCCAGAACAACAGGACTAAAAGGAGATAAGCTCATGGCTGCACCGCAAATCTGTGATATAGCCGGAGAAACTTATAGAGTTAAGGAAGCTGTTGCGGATGAGGAAGCTCTCCCAGGCTGGGGCTCCCCAGACAAAAGAGGTCAGATGTGGGAGGCTGTATGCGCAAGTGATTATTTGCAGGCAGGAGCTGATATTTTAGTGATGGCACACCCCGTAGCGATTAATACTATTCAGAAGACTATTAAAAAACTTTCATAAGGATTTTATCATGATTTTAATTGGAGAAAGAGTAAATGCCGGCTTCAAAGATATTAAGGAAGCAATTGTTAATAAAAATGGCGATGTAATTAAAGAATGGGCAAAAAAACAAGCTGACGCAAAGGCAGATTATATTGATGTAAATTTAGGTACAGCTTCAAACAAACCCGAAGATTTGTGCTGGATGATAGAAATGGTACAAGAAGTAACAGATGTTCCGATATCAATAGATAATAACAAAGTTACTATGCTGAAAGAAGCGATTCCGGTATGTAAAAAACCGCCTCTAATCAATTCAGTGACTGCTGTTGATGAAAAAATGGATGCAATTTTTCCACTTGTTGCAGATAGCGGTGCTTCAGTAATAGCTCTTGCAATGGATGAAGGAGGAAGTCCTAAAAATGCAGATAAACGTGTTGAGAATGCAGGTTTAATTTTTGCTAAAATAATGGAATATGGAATTTCTCCTGAGCAACTATTTCTAGACCCAATTGTTATGCCTCTAAAATTTATGCAGGAACAGTCAAGTGAAATTTTAAAAGCTGCTTCACAGTTTCAATTGTTTTCAAACCCTCCGTGCCATATAGTGTGCGGACTCAGCAATATATCTATAGGCACAACAAAGAAAAAATTAATCAACCGCACATTCGCCACTATGCTGATAGCAAACGGACTTGATGCTGTTATTCTTGATGTAATGGACCGTGAGTTAGTAAATTCCATTTTGACAGCAGAATTAGTAATGAACAGATCAATATATGCGGATTCATATATAGAAGCATTCAGGAAATAGATATTTGAATTGCTGACATAGGAATAAGAATAATTCAATGATTTGATGATAAGTAAATTTTTTCATGAGATCATAATTTCGTGTTTTCTTTTGTTCTCTGTCAATAAGTAAATAGTTACATTCGATATATTTTAATAGTATTTTGCATTTTAAAGGTAGGTATTTTGAAAATTTTAGTCCTGAAAAGTATTAAAACTGATACCAAAAAAGATGCATATTCAGTATGTATGGATACTGAATATGTGAATAGATTACTTGGTCATTTAACCAATCGTGAGAATTTCTGTAATTCCTGCAATGATGAATGTATTAACTGTCGTAAAAAATATGATTTAGATTTTTCAGAAAACATTTCCGGAATTATTGGATTTCCTTCAGTTCTTCCATGTATATTGGAAGAACCTGAAGAATTTTTACCTGATAGCATCCCTGATCATGACATTCTCTTAGCGATTTCAGTGAATGAAGAAATTCTAATTTCATTTATTAATAAGTTTCCACTCTCGAAAGGAGTAATTATCCCGATAGAAGATGGTAAATGGATATCTCCTTACGGGAAAAGAAAAATTTCTGAAATATGTAATAAACATAATATAGAAATAGATTTCCCTAAACCATTTTGTACATTATCACCTCAAGGAGGTCGTTTATTAAAGTTTCAACATAAATTCAAAATAGGAAAACCGGAAATAAAATTCAACAATTATGATAAAAATATTTCTAATTTAAAAGTTATCACTAGTGCTCCCTGCGGTGCCACTTACTATACTGCAAGCTGCCTCCTTAGAGCAGATTTTGATGATAATCTTAAATTTGTGATTGAAAAATCATTAAGCTGTTATCCATGTACAGCCAGTAGATTATTTGATAAAGATTTTAACGACTCTATAATGCATCAGGCTGTAAAAACACAAAGAGATATCCTTAATAATCTAGAAATTCAGAAAGAGGAAAACTAAAAATGCTCGAAACATTGACTCAAAAAACAACTATGATTGGAAGTATGCCTCAAAAAGAAGCTTCTGAAGCGTTGAATCTGCTTGGATGTTACCCTTTATCAATACCAGCGTGGCCTCAACTTCCAAAACGTTCATTTAAAGAAGCTATGATTACGCAATACAGTGAAGGTTTTCCTGGCATTAAAGTTGATGAAATAAATAAAAGGATTTGGTTGGAACGTGATAACTCCCTGCTGGAAAACATGGCCCAGTTTTATGAAGAATTTATATCAGAAAATATAGATGCATTTTCTATTTCGAAGAATTATGCTGAAGGCCTTCACCTTTTTTTAAATAATTTAGAAAAGGAAAATGTAAAACTACCATTTATAAAAGGTCAGATAACCGGGCCATTTACTTTCGGTTTGGGGCTCAGTGATAATGAGAAAAAACCGATCTGGTTTGATATAAACTATAGAGATATAGTCATAAAAGGATTGACAATGAAAGCATTGTGGCAGATAAAAAGATTGGAAAAATATGCTGACAATGTAATCATATTTATGGATGAACCAATTTTATCTGCTCTTGGAACTCCTGCGTACATAGGAATACAGGATGATGAAGTTATTTCCAGCTTAGATGAAATAATCACTACATTAAAAAATAATGGTGCTATTTGCGGTGTTCATTGCTGCGGTAATATGGACTGGGGAGTTTTAGCACGTACTAATCTGGATATTATAGCCTTTGATGCCTATTATTACGGTGACAAACTCACACTTTATCCAGATGAAATTAGAGCATTCCTTGATAGAGGAGGAATTCTCGCTTTTGGAATAGTACCAACAAGCAGCCCAGAAAATTTAATTAATGAGAATAAAATAACTATTAACGATAAATTAAACCGTTTATTGGATCAGTTTATTGGAAAAGGCATACCTTCTGAGCTACTAAAAAAACAGATGATATTTACACCATCCTGCGGTATGGGATCCCTCTCAGCTGATGATTCTGAACAAGTACTAAAACTATTAAATAATATATAAGATAATGAGTAATAATATAAACAATAAAAGTGTTCTGATCATTGGAGCAGGTATAACAGGTGCTACTGCCGCTGACAGGTTAGGCAGAATGAACTTTGAAGTTTATCTTATAGAAAAACTGTCAGAAATAGGTGGACGAGTCAGAGAAATGGGTTGTAAAGCTTCAGAAAAATGCCAGAGATGTAATATTTGTGTTGCAGACGAAATTTTCCGTTCAATAAACCAATCCAAAAATATTCACCTTCATACTTCAACTGAACTTATTGAGCTGAACGCTGGAAATAATAACAAACTTTATACTGTTTCACTGAAGAATAATGAAGGAAAAACTTTTTCAATCGACATAGATTCAATAATTGTAGCCACAGGGCATCAACCTTATAATCCCAAAGAAAACTCTTCTTATGGATATGGTAATATTCCTAATATAATCACAGGCGCAGAGGCAGAAAAGCAACTTTCAGAAAATTATATGATTACCCGTACTACTGATGGGAAACAACCGAAAAGAATTGCATTTATACAATGTGTAGGTTCTAGAACTGAAGAAATTTACCGCCGTCCTGAAGATACAAATTACTGTTCAACTGTCTGCTGCACTTATGCCCTGAGGATGGCAAATAAAATAAAATATTTAGATGAAGAATCTGAAATTACCATATTTTATATGGATATCCAAAAATTCGGCAGAGGATTTGATAAATTCTTTAAGGACAGTAAAAAAAATATTAATTTTATTCGCTCTAGGCCTTACGAGATTAACCAAGGACCGAACAATTCAGTCAGTGTAAAATATACTCCGACAGATTACGGTAACGAGAACAGTAAAGCTGTATGCGAAGAAGATTTTGATTTACTGATCCTGTCAGTAGGAATTCGCCCTGATGAGTTTGGCAACAAACTGGCAGATAAGTTTGGTATTGCAATAGATGAATATGGTTTTTTCGGTTTAAAGGGAGCAGCAGGTATAACTGAAACACAGAGAGAAAATATTTATGTAGCCGGGACATGCGAATCTCCAAAAGATATTACAGGCTCAATGGCTCAGGCTGAAGCTGTTTGCAGCAAAATATTAGTCTCTTCATGCCCACCTATAAACATAGATAAACAGAAAATTGATAATATCAATAATAAAAGTGTTATAGTTATAGGCGGCGGGATTGCAGGTTTACAAACAGCTGTAGGATTAGCAGAATTAAACCATAATGTATCATTATTATATAAGGATAGTGAACCAGGAGGTATTGTTTCATCTGCCCCTGAGCTATACAGTTACCTGTCATCAACGCCAGAAGAAGCAGTAAATGAGCTTAAAAACTGTACAAAAACTCTTATTTCAGATTTGAGAAACAATCAGAATATTAAAATATACCCTGAAAGCATTGTAAAATCCATCAACGGAGAACTTGGTAATTTTTCCGTTGATTATGAGAAAAAAGGGAATATAGAAAAATTAGATGCTGGTATTGTTGTTTTGGCAACAGGCTCTAATTCTGAACTGGTAGAAGATGAAAATACATCATTAATTAACATTTTCACTTTACTGGAAAAAATAAGAAATGGACAGATTATTGAAAAAGTAGCATTTATTCTTGATACAACATCTGAACATGGCCGCAGTATTTGGGGACAAACTCTCTCCGCAGCAGAACTGTTAATTAATCATTGTAATTCCAAAGTTACTATTTACTGCAAAAATGTTAGAGTAGCATCAACAGGCATGGAAAAGCTATACAGACATGTAAGAGAACTAGGTGTGACATTTTATAAGTCAGACAAAGATCCATCTATAATCTCGAAAAATGCGAAAATTACAATTACTTCTGAAGATCCTGTTTTACGGAGAAGTATTTCTGAAGAATTTGATTATGCAGTTTTGGAAAATACAAAAATCAATAATTACAGAAATGTCATTTCAAAAGGTATATGGAAATTTAAAACCGGACCTGAGGGCGAACTGCAGTATGATAATATTTGGTTACTGCCAGGTATGACCAACCGCCCTGGAATTTACTGTGTTGGAAATGCACATGGAAATAGTGAATTCAGAGATGCTACAATTGATGGAATGGCTGCAGCAGGAGAAATACACAGCATATTAACTCTTGATGACATTGATGATCAGGATACTTTAGTAAAAATAGATGAGGAAAAATGTGTTCTTTGTCTAACTTGCATGAGAACCTGTCCACACGGAGCAATTACTATCGATAATGATAACAGCGTAGCAAAAGCCTCACAGGTTTCCTGTAAACGGTGCGGTATCTGCACAGCTATCTGTCCTGCAAAAGCAATTATTTTGCCTAACTTCACTGATGAAAACATAGCAGAAAAACTTAAATCAAACCCAAAAACTGTTATATTTGCCTGCGAAAATTCGGCGATTCCGGCATCTGAAATGTCTCACTGGAAAAATACAGCATCAGTCAAAATTATCGAAGTTCCATGTGCAGGAAAAATCGATTCAGCTTCAGTATTAAGTACCCTGGAATCAGGAGCAGAAAAAGTAGTAATACTGGGCTGCCATCCTGAAGCCTGTCATTATCTGTCAGGTTCAGCAAGAGCAGCTGTAAAAATGGAAAAACTTGCTGAAATTTTAGACAAAGCTGGTTTTGACAAATCCCGTATCTCTTTTGGAGGTATATCCGCTGTTGAACCCGGCAAATTTACTGATTATGTTAAAGGAATTATATAATGATAGTAGCAGAACAAAAACCAATTGAAGAAATTAAGAAACTGATAGAAGAGCATAAAAAAATATTAATTCTGGGCTGCGGAACATGTGTTACTGTGTGTCTGGCAGGCGGGGAAAAAGAGGTAGCCACACTTGCTTCAATTCTTCGTCTTACAACAAAGATTAAAACAGTAGAAAATACAATTGAAAGGCAGTGCGATGCTGAATTTTTTGATACATTAAAAGAAGAAGTAAAATCGTGTGATGCAATTTTGTCTTTAGCATGTGGTATTGGAGTGCAAATGACCGCAAAGCTATTCCCTGATAAACCAGTGTATCCTGCACTTAATACAAAATTCATGGGAACCAATGACGAAGCGGGAGAATGGACAGAAAACTGTCTTGCATGCGGAGACTGTAAACTTGGTATTTTTGGTGGTATCTGCCCAGTCACTAGATGTTCTAAATCTCTATGCAATGGCCCCTGCGGAGGATCTTCTGAAGGTAAATGTGAACTTGATCCTGAAAATGTTGAATGTGGGTGGCAATTAATTTATGACAGATTAAAAGCTTTAAATAAGTTAGATATATTACTGCATAACGAACCTCCGCGTGACTGGTCTAAAACTCACGCCGGCGGACCAAGAAAACTTTCAAAAGAAGATATTTCAGGATTAGAATGATTATGGAAGATAAATTTAAGACAGGAAGTAATTTAGAAAAGGTTCTGGCTGCAGGGAAATTTGCTGTTACTGCCGAGCTTGGCCCCCCTAAAAGTGCAGATATCAATGTAATCACTAGAAAAGTATCATATTTAAAAGGATTTGTTGACGCAGTTAACATTACAGATAATCAAACTGCCATAGTAAGAGTATCCAGTATAGCCGCCGCAAAACTAGCTCTTGACATGGGTATTGAACCTATTATTCAGATGACCTGCCGGGATAGAAACAGGCTTGCAATTCAAGCTGACATAATTGGAGCCTATCTGTTAGGCATCAAGAACTGCGTCTGTCTTACAGGTGACCATCAGAATTTTGGAAATCACCCTACTGCAAGATATGTATTCGATTTAGATTCGATACAGCTAATACAAATGCTCAAAAACATGAGAGACGAAAAAATTTTCGAATGTGGAGAAGAGATAAAAAATAGTAAGAAAGCAGAGATTAAAGAACCGAGAATGTTTATTGGAGGAGCTGCTAATCCATTTGGTGACCCATTCGAATTCAGAGTAATCAGACTTGAAAAGAAAATTAATGCAGGTGTTGATTTTATACAGACTCAGTGTATTTACGATATGGATAGATTTGAAAAATGGATGGAAATGGTACGTCAACGGGGACTTCATAAAAGATGTAAAATCCTTGCAGGAATAACCCCTCTCAAATCACTTGGGATGGCTAGATACATGAAGGATTCTGTTGCCGGTATTATTATTCCTGATTATTATTTGGAAAGACTTGAAGCTGCAGAAGACAAAAAACAGGAAGGTCTTAAAATCTGTATTGAGCAAATTAACAGACTAAAACAAATAGAAGGTGTCTCTGGTATTCACATAATGGCTATCGAAGGAGAAAAGACAATTCCAGAAATCGTTGAAAGTGCAGGACTTATTAGAAATTAAAAATTACGAATTTGTTGGCATATAGTTTGGAATAATATTTAGAATTCTAAAGTTAAATGTTTATAAGGTTAGGTTAGTAAGTTCTAGATTGTGATTGATTGATAAAAGATTCAACATGATAACCTTAAACATGTATGAAGTGCAATAAAATTATATATAAGAAGGTTTTTTATGAAAGTTATTGACAGTAAAGATTTAAATTCTAATTTCAAAGATGACGTTACATCGCATCCAGGAGGGGAAAATCTAAAACTCTGCTTTACATGCGGAACTTGTACTGCCTGCTGCCCGGTCGCTGAAGTTGATGATGAATTTAATCCAAGGAAAATTATCCGCCAGATAATACTTGGGATGCGACAGGAAATTCTCTCTTCTTCTGTAATTTGGCGCTGTGTTCAATGTTACTCATGCACAGCTAAATGTCCGCAGAATGTTAAATTCAGGGAAATATTACGAGCCCTGAGAGAAATAGCAGTTAAAGAGGGATTCGTTAATCCTAATCTAATAAATGAAGTTGAAGAAATTGGAAGACTTTCACAGAAAATGCGCCGTGATATGGTTGAAGACCTGGTAACCAAAGTCAAGAATTTTGACGAGATTAAAACTAAATTTGAAACATCTTAAATTCTCGATATTTATTTTGCATTTAAATATGAAATTATCTAGATGCCTGAAAAAATACATTCTTCAGGTATTTTAATCTGAAATATAAAATTGATTATGATTAAACCAATACAAAAACAAAAAAAAAACAAAGTTGGAGCAGTACTTGTAATCGGCGGTGGTATAGCAGGAATTCAAACCTCACTTGATTTGGCAGAGTCTGGACAGAAAGTTTATCTGCTGGAAAGGTCTCCTGCCATCGGTGGAAATATGGCACGTCTTGATAAAACATTTCCGACAAATGACTGTTCAATGTGCATATTATCGCCTAAAATAGTAGAGTGTGGAAGGCATCGTAATATTGAATTATTAACTCTATCTGACTTTGAAAGTATTGAGGGAGAACCTGGCAGTTTTAAAATTAAGCTCCGTCATCGTGCACGTTACGTTGATCCTTCTAAGTGTACCGGCTGCGGATCATGTTTGGAGAACTGCCCAACACAGAATTTACTCCGCCTTGATGGCGATAATGTCAAACTTGATCTTAAACCTGAATATATTAATTTAGTTGATTATTTACTGAAAGAGCATGGAGCTTCTCAAAAATCAGTAATGCGTATTCTTCAGGAAATAAATACACAGCTGAGATTTCTTCCTGAAACTGCATTACTTTATCTATCTGAAAAACTTGATATTCCAATAAGTACACTTTATAGAATAGGCTCATTCTATAAAGCTTTCTCATTTAAGCCCAGGGGAAAATATATAATAAGTGTCTGTTCAGGAACTGCATGTCATGTCAGGGGTTCTTCTAGCATAGTTGATGAAATTGAAAAAATTTTAAAAATCAAAAATGGAGAAACTACTGAAGACGGTAAATTCACACTCGAAACTGTGAATTGTGTGGGAGCATGTGCTCTGGGACCTGTAATTGTCATAAACGGTAATTATCATGGACATCTAACTCGTGATAAGATTGAACCTATACTGAAAGAATACGTATGAAAATCAAGAGCATCCAAGACTTAAAAGAATTGCATATAAAAAAATCTATACAATTCAAAGATAAACATAGAATGATATCCGTATGCGGTGGAACGGGCTGTAGAGCAAGCAAAGCTTTGGACGTATTAGCAGCATTTAAAAAAGAATTGAAAACTCTGGATGAAACTGTAATACTTAAAGAGACTGGTTGTCACGGATTTTGTGAAAAAGGCCCCTTAGTAGTCATAAGACCTGAAGATATTTTTTATCAGCAGGTAACACCTGAAGATGTTCCCGAAATTATAGAAAAAACAATCATTAAAGGTGAAATAATTGATTCTCTGCTGTTTGAAATACCTGAGACGAAAAAGAAAATTATAAAGGAACACGATGTTCCATTTTATAAAGGACAGGAACGAATTGTTTTCGGATATAATGGATATATAGATCCTGAAAATATAGATGACTATATTGGAATGGGTGGTTATACAGCCTTGGGTAAAGCTTTGACAAAAATGCAGCCAGATAATGTAATTTCTGAGATTGAAAAATCCGGTCTTCGGGGAAGAGGCGGAGGTGGATTTTTAACCGGGAAAAAATGGAGATCCTGTTCAAATGCAAAGCATGAACATAAATATGTTATCTGTAATGCTGATGAAGGTGATCCAGGTGCATTTATGGATAGAAGTATTGTGGAAGGAAATCCTCATTCAGTTCTTGAAGGAATGATAATCGGCGCATATGCAATTGGCGCCTCTGAAGGTTATGTTTATATTCGTACAGAATATCCTCTTGCAGTGCTGAGACTGGAACATGCAATTACAAAGGCCCGCGAGATGGGACTTCTTGGCAAACAGATAATTGGGACAAATTTTGATTTTGATATCTTTATAGCACGTGGCAGCGGTGCATTTGTCTGCGGAGAGTCCAGTGCTCTTATCGCATCAATTGAAGGTAAACCTGGTGAACCTCGGGCAAAACATATACATATGACTGAAAGCGGACTTTTCGGAAAACCCACTACGCTGAATAACGTTGAAACATGGGCTAATATTCCTTTTATTATCAATAAAGGTTCTGATTGGTTTTCTTCAATAGGAACTGAGAATAGTAAGGGAACAAAGGTTTTTTCTCTTGTCGGCCAGGTAAATCTTACTGGTTTAGTTGAAGTACCTATGGGAATCACTATCAATGAGGTTGTAAACGGTATAGGCGGAGGTGTTCCTAAAGGGAGAAAACTTAAAGCAGTTCAAACAGGAGGCCCAAGCGGTGGATGTATCCCAACAAGCATGATGGATTTACCAGTTGATTTTGATTCGCTTACAGCGGTGGGTTCAATGATGGGTTCAGGCGGATTGATTGTAATGGATGACAGGACATGCATGGTCGACGTTGCTAAATACTTTACAGGATTCCTTGTTGAAGAATCATGTGGAAAATGCAATTCATGCAGAGAGGGGCTGAAACATATGGTAGAGGTGTTAACACGTATATGCTGCGGAAATGGCAAGAATGGAGATATTGAACTCCTGGAAGATCTTTGTGATATCATTGGCAGTGCATCTTTATGCGGTCTAGGCACTTCAGCTCCTAACCCTGTTAAGAGCACTCTTAAATACTTCCGCAATGAGTATATTGCACATATTCTGGACAAAAAATGTCCGGCTAAAGTCTGTACAGCGCTAATTGAATACAGTATTATTGATGAAAAATGTAAAAAATGCGGTTTGTGCCTAAAACACTGTCCGGCTGGAGCTATTTCGGGAGAGAAAAAACAAATACCTCTTCTTGATCAATCTAAGTGTACAAAATGCGGCATCTGCGTTAATAAATGTAAATTTGAAGCAATTAATGTCAATTAGCATGATAAATACGAAATAAGAATATTTGGTGAAATAATGAAAATCAGTATTGACGGAAATGAATATAATGCAGACAAAGGCATGAGCGTGCTTGATGTAGCACTTAAAAATGAAATATGGATTCCTTCCTTTTGTCATAATAAATTCCTGTCTTCTTACGGAGTATGCAGGTTATGCCTCGTAGAGATGATTGTCCGCGACTGGACAAAAGTTACTGCTTCGTGCACACTTGGAGTTAAAGACGGTATGCAAATTGTAACTAAGTCAAAACGCATTGACAGACTTCGCCGTCTTAATATGGAACTCATTCTAGCGAACTGTCCTAATTCAGATCCAGTAAAAAAAATGGCAGAAAAACTAGGAGTTCAGGAAGGAAGGCTTTCTAGTAATAAAGATAACGATTGTATCCTGTGCGGTATGTGTGTCCGTGCATGTTCAGAAATAAGCGGCACACAGGCAATATCTTTTGCACATCGGGGAACTGAACGATGTGTTTCAACTGCATTCGGAAAAATCTCCTCAGACTGTGTCTTATGCGGCAGTTGTGTATCAGTTTGCCCAACAGGTTCAAGGCTCCTTGACCTAGCAAAAATCTCAGGAGAAAAACCACAGAAACTGCTCTCTAAATTTGAAGCAGAACTAAGTGATGTCAGAGCAATTGAACGCCCATTTCCTCAGGCTGTACCAAATGTCCCTGTAATAAATCAGAAAGCCTGTTTAAAACTAAACAGAGACTCATGTGGGATTTGTGAAAAAGTCTGTGAACCTGGGGCAATAAAATATGACGACAGCGACAGAGAAGCTGTTATTGATGTCGGTGCTGTAATTGTTTCTTCCGGATTTGAAGAATTTCTTAGCGAGCTTAAATATGACTATGGATACAGCAGATTTGAAGATGTCCTAAGTAGTATCCAGTTTGAAAGAATTCTTTCTGCATCTGGCCCGTTTGCAGGACATGTACAAAGGCCGTCTGATGGTAAAAAACCAAAAAAAATTGCATTTTTACAATGTGTTGGATCACGTGATATTTCATGTCGCAACAACTACTGTTCTTCTGTTTGCTGCATGTATGCAATAAAAGAAGCTGTTATAGCAAAAGAACATATTAAAGACCTTGACGTTACTGTGTTCTTTATGGATATGAGGGCATTCGGTAAAGATTTTGATAAATATTATGAACGTGCCAATACTGAATACGGCGTTAACTTTGTTCGTGCACGTGTTAGTAATATTGACAAAAAAGTAGACGGTAGTCTAACGGTCAAATATTCTACTCAAAGAAAAACCATTACAACTGATGACTTTGACATGGTAGTACTGTCTGCAGGTCTCGAACCTAATGCTGATACAAGAGCTTTAGCTAAAAAACTAGGAATAAAACTTGAACCAAACGGATTCATTTGGAATGAACCTTTAAATCCGCTTCGCACCTCCAGACCGGGTGTTTTTGTAGGAGGTGTTGCATCAGGTCCGAAAGATATTCCTGAAACTGTAGTACAGGCAAGTGCAACAGCCTGTGAAGCCTCACAGCTTCTATCTGAGGCTAGAAATACATTGACAAAAAAACAGGTATTTCCTTCTGAAATTGATACAAGCAATCAAATACCCCGAATCGGTGCTTTTATATGTCATTGCGGAATTAATATTGGCGGAGTTGTAGATGTACCAAGTGTTGTTGAATTTACAAAAAGTTTAAAACATGTAGTTTATGTTGAAGATAATTTATATACCTGTTCTCAGGATTCACAGGAACACATTAAGGCAATTATTGAAGAATATAAATTAAATCGTATTTTTGTAGCCTCATGTTCCCCGCGTACACATGAACAGTTATTTCAACAAACACTTAAGGAAGCTGGACTTAATCCATATTTATTTGAAATGGCTAATATACGTGACCAATGTTCATGGGTACATATGAAGGAACCCGAATTGGCAACCTGGAAAGCAAAATCACTGGTGGCTATGGGGATTGCAAAAACTATGGTTATTGAACCTTTGCAGGCAGAGAGCCTGGATGTAACACAGTCAGCATTAGTTATTGGTGGCGGTCTGGCCGGAATGACTGCAGCATTATCTTTAGCCGAACAGGAATTTAAAGTTTCATTAATAGAGCGTAAAAAGCAACTAGGAGGAAACCTGAATAACCTGCATTATATATTTGATGAACACAATGTACAAACTTACTTGGACCGGCTTGAAGAAAAACTTCGTAATCACAAACTGATAGATATTTATACAAATGCCAATATTAATAATATTGATGGATTTATTGGAAACTTTGAAAGTACTGTTGATTATGGTAATAAAGAAGTAAAAATCCCACACGGTGCGACCATCGTAGCTACAGGCGGAACCGAAAGTAAACCTGTTGAATATCTCTATGGCAAAGATGATCGTGTCCTGACACAATTAGAACTTGAAGAAAGACTTTCTAAATCCGCAAAAACGAAAATCAAAAATCTCGACACAGTTGTTATGATCCAATGTGTCGGTTCACGGGAAGAAGGCCATATGTACTGCAGTCGTGTATGCTGCACCACTGCTGTAAAAAATGCATTAGAAATTAAAAAGTTATCACCTGACACCAAAGTTTATGTACTTTATCGTGATATGAGAACTTATGGATTTAGTGAAAAATATTTTCAGACAGCTAGAGACAAAGGAATTATTTTCTCAAGATACGAACGAGAAGAAAAACCTGTACTTAATAACGGAAAAGATTTAAGTATAACAATACACGAACCGATTCTCGACTGTGATTTGATAATTCATCCTGACATAGTTGTTTTAAGCAGCAGAATCGATGCTGATCAGCACAATAGAGATCTGGCTAAAATGTTAAAAGTTCCAATGAATGAAGATGGGTTTTTCCTTGAAGCCCATGTCAAGCTTCGTCCTGTTGAATTTGCGACTGAAGGTGTTTTTGTTGCAGGTCTGGCACACAGTCCTAAGTCAATACCAGAAACAATAGCACAGGCAAAAGCCGCTGCAGCCAAAGCATGTTCAATTATTTCAAAAAATAAATACCAGGGTGAAGCAAAAATTGCCAGAGTTGATACAACCCGCTGCAGTGCGTGCGGAGCATGTACCGAAGTCTGTGCTTATAAGGCAATAGAGCTAGTCGTAGATGAAAGAACTAAAGAAGAAATATCCCATGTAAATCCTGCCCTTTGCAAAGGTTGCGGAACATGTTCTGCTATTTGCCGATCAGGATCAATTAATATAGGAACTATAACGGATGACCAAATAATTCGTATGATAAAGGCTAAATAAATTATGGATGAGAAAAATAAAAACTGGGAACCTAAAATACTGGCTTTTTTGTGCAGTTGGTGTTCTTATGCCGGAGCTGATTTAGCAGGCGTCAGCCGCCTGCAGTACCCACCTAACATACGTATTATAAAAGTTCCATGCTCCGGTAGAATCAATCCTGTCTACATAATAAAAGCACTTCAGGAAGGTTGGGATGGTGTGTTTGTATCCGGATGCCATCCAGGAGACTGTCATTATCTTACCGGTAATTATTATGCCAGACGAAGATTTGCTGTGTTAGACAGCCTTCTTGATTACATTGGTATAGAAAAAGGGCGTGTCCACTTTTCATGGATATCAGCAGGTGAAGGTGAGATCTTCGCAGAAACTGTTAAGAAAATAACTGAAGAAGTTCGTAGGCTGGGGCCGGCGACAATACTTGTGAAGCCTTAATCAACAACTTCTGAAATGCATGATTAAACGGTGTATAACAAATAAAATTGAGAAGAATAATGGACTTAGAGACAAAACTCAGAGAAACAGCAAGAGCACTGCTGGAAAAGAAGGAAGTCGATACTGTTATCGGCTATGAAAAAGATGATATGCCGCTGCGGATGGTACCTTGTTTTATAAGTAAACCTGAAGATGTAGGCAGGCTTGTATGGAATCCTCTATGTGAAAATAACTTAACAAAATACCTAGTCAAAAGGGCAGAAAAAACTGCAGTTATAGCAAAGAGCTGTGATGTAAAGTCTATCATTGTTCTGATAAATGAAAAACAAATTAAACGTGATAAGATCATAATTATCGGTATGCCATGCAATGGAGTAATTGATAGGCAGAAAATACATAATTATCTTGATAATGAAGAAATCAATGAAGCTGAAATAGGCGATAATATTATAAAAATCAAATGTGATGATTTCATCAAAGACCTAAAAATCAGTGATTTTATTCATAAGAGCTGTTTGGAATGCCAGCAGAGAAATCCTGTTTTATTTGATATTTTTATTGGAAATAAAGCAGTTGAAATTGAATCTGGAGACGAATATGCAGAGATAAAGGAGCTTGAAAACAAGACAGCACAGGAAAGATGGGAATACTTCAAAAAAGAACTGTCAAAGTGCAACCGCTGCTATGCTTGTCGTCAGGCATGTCCATTATGCTATTGCAAATCTTGTTTTGTTGATCAGAATTTTCCAGCCTGGTTCGGCAAAGGTACTGAAATTTCCGATACGATCTCCTTCCATTTGCTTAGAGCACTTCATACTACTGGCCGCTGTGTTGACTGTGCCGCCTGTGAAAGAGCCTGTCCTCAAAATATAAAACTAAGAATGCTGACAAAGAAAATCGAAAAGGACATTAAGGAGTTATTCGGATCTGAAGCCGGCCTTGAAATTGGAGAAGCGACGCCTTTGACCTCTTTTGATGAAAACGATCCACAGGAGTTTATAGTATGAAAACAATAGAAAAAAACAAGATCATTGATATTCTCTGCTATCTAGCTGAAAATAATGAACTTATTGCCCCCGTAAAAGGAGATAATCATATTATTAATTTCAGCCATATTAATAATGTCAATGAAGTAACCCTTGATTTCTATAATTCCAATGATGCCCCAAAAAAACTATTTTTCCCACAGTCTGAAGATCTTTTTGCATACACAGAGGATGGGAAAATACTGCCACCTGATTTGGATTTCAAAAAACAGAGAGTTATCTTTGGATTAAGACCATGTGATACAGAAAGCATTAAGCTGTTAGACATTATATTTGATGGAGAAGATTATAAGGATCCCTACTATGTTTCAAAAAGAAAAAATACAGTTATTTTCTCTCTAGCGTGCAACAGACCGCAGAACAGTTGTTTCTGTACCTCATTTGATATTGGACCTTTCCATAAAAACAGTTCAGACGTTCTGGTAATAGATTCAGAAGATAAATATATTTTCGATCCTGCTTCTGAAAAAGGTAAAGAACTTATTGATAAGATACCGGGATTAATTGACGCAACAAAGGAAGAAGAGTTCAACATTCAAAAACTTGCAGAAAAAGCTGAAAGCAGGATTAAGGAAAAATTTAACCTTGACGGTTTATCTGATAGATTAGAAGAGCTCTTTAATGATGACATATGGGATGAAATACATCAGCCTTGCATGGGATGTGGAATCTGTACATTTTCATGCCCGACATGTCACTGTTTTGATATTATTGATGAACAGACTGATAAGAATGGAAAACGTGTTAGAATTTGGGATTCTTGCATGAATCCCAGTTTTACTCTTGAAGCGTCAGGTCATACTCCCAGACCAAGTGGCAGAGAAAGAATGCGGCAGAGGATTATGCATAAGTTTAATTATTTTTACAAAAACTACGGTAAATTTTCATGTGTCGGCTGCGGCCGATGTCTAAGATCATGTCCAGGTGGTTTGAATATTAAAAAAGTTATTAAGAGATGTAGTTAACCTAAGTAGTTCCATAGGAGTATCAAATGAAAAACCCGTATTTACCTGTTCCTGTTATTTTGAAAAATATCTCAATAGAAAATGATACGAGAGACCTTAAAACCTTTGATTTTTCTTTTACTAGACCTGAAGATGCCAAGGATTTTGAATTTTCTCCCGGTCAATTTGCAATGATTTACATTAATGGTATAGGTGAAGCCCCCTTCGGTATAGCATCCTCCCCGATGAAAAAAAATATTATTCAATTTACAGTAAAAAGATATCCAAACGGTATTTTAACAAGAGCACTTCATGATCTTCAGGTAGGGTCTGAAATTGGTTTACGCGGCCCATTCGGAAATGCTTATCCTATAGATAAATTTGAATCTAAAAATATCTTTGTTGTAGGTGGCGGTTTTGCTTTAACAACTTTGAGATCTTTAGCTAATTACATATTGCACGATGAAAACAGAAACAGATTCGGTAAACTGACTATGTTTGTTGCCGCACGCAATCCGAGTGAATTTCTTTATAAAAAAGATCTGATAGAATGGAATAATTCAAATAATGTTGAAGTTATTCAGGCGATTGATACTCCTTCTGAAAACTGGCATGGAGAAGTCGGCTATGCTGCTGATGTGCTAAAGAGTTTATCCATATCAGAAGAAAACACTATTGCAGTAATCTGTGGTCCTCCTATAATGATAAAAACCTGTCTTCCAGTACTTTTTGACAGAGGTTTTACTGCCGACAGGATAATTACATCACTTGAGATGAAGATGAAATGCGGAATAGGTAAATGCGGCAGATGTAATATTGGAAGCAAATATATCTGTAAAGACGGACCTGTTTTTTCTTATAAAGAATTGCAACAACTATCTAAAGAATATTGAGAGAGTAATAAAAATGAAATGTCCGGGACAAAATTCTATTTATTGGAAATTTGATTCAATTTATGAAGTAAACTGCCCGGAATGTAATAAAGCGATTGAATTTTTTAAGGATGACATAAAAAGGAGATGTCCTGAATGTGGTTTTCTTGTGTTAAATCCGAAAATAAATTTCGGCTGTGCATCTCATTGTAAGTTTGCAGAACAATGTCTGGGGGATTCAATTAAAGAATTCCTCCCTGAAAATGCAGATGGCTCCTCCGAAGATTCGGAATCGAAGCGCAAACTGCAAAATATCAGCGACCTCATTGAACATAGAAAAGATAAGAAAAAATAAATGATTTTTTATGCATAAAATGACTGCACTCTCATTATTATATCAAAACCGTCAAGAGTAAGCACGTCTGTCAAACATTTCATTGCAGGATGATCCTCATTCAATATTCTATAATTCCTTTTTACAGAACCTATTACCATATCCAGACCATTATTGACTGTCATAGTTAGAAATGCACTTTCCAGAGAACTTTTTACAGGAGATCCATCTGCACATTTAGGAGGCAGCATTACAGTAAAATTACTTAGTCCAAGAGACATATGTACACCGTTAAATCGTTGGTCTGAATTTATTTTTTTGATGGACTCTATAGTTCTTTTAGTTTGTCCCTGTGTATCACTGGCAATTGGAGCAATGCCGACATCAAAGATAATTTCATCATTAACAATATCACAATATTTATTTAATCTCTGATACATAAATTTTGCAGTATCATATGTTTCTTCAACAGTATGATTGGGATTTGATTCACCATTTATTTCTCTTTCTGATATCATCAGAATTGGAATAAATTTATATGATTTAAGGAATTCAAACATTTCCATCCTTAATGGTGAAATGGAGTTTAGAATAGGTATTTTGCCATTTGCTTTTTCGATACTGTAAGCTTCAAGCCCAGCTTTAACTGTATCAAAATCAGGTGAATCAATAGCCAAAGGTTTAGAAGTAACACTTTGTACTTCTTTAACAATATCAGACATAAAACCCGGAGATCTACTTCCTACATTTACATCTATATATGCAGCCCCTTTATCACTCTGTAAACGAGCAAGTTCTTTTATCCCCTCAATATCATTGTTTTTATATAGTTTATTAGTGGAGGGTACAGAATCATTTATTGACTCACCTATTATTCTTAATCCTTCAATTGACATAACAATACCTCCTTTTGTGAATATGGCTAATAATTACAGCAAATAATAAATGTAAATTAAAAGCTAAAGATTATAAAAGCCAGGCCTACATTAAAATCTTTATTAAAAAATATTTATTCTATATCTCGTAAATTAATATAGAACATATTATCAGCATTCTGAGATATAAATCAACGTAAAACCTTAAGAAATTGTGGGAGTGAATGATTTCGATATAATTTTACTATATAATAACGCAGTGTTCAACTTTTTTTAGTTGATGTTCTTTGAAATTATATGTCATAGCATAAACTTCTAAATATTATAAGTGACTAATCAAATAATATATTAGGAGTAATGCCATGACAACAGAAGACTTTATCATTGAAAC
>DASCNA010000121.1:0-8392 GCA_036011305.1 Victivallales bacterium | reverse complement strand
TGATGTAACAGACATTAATTCTCCAGAAAATAATTATGACAGTTAAACTTATATTGAATTATATTATTAAAATACAAATAATCTTGATGAAAGATAAAATTAGTTTTTAAATTTATTTTTATATTTCATCTTTTCGTCTTTTTTCATAAAAGGCCGTTTAAACTTCTTTATTCTAGCCCAATCCTCTCTATCAAAATTATCATTAATAAATTCATCTGAATACTTTCTAAAATCAATTCTCTTCCAGTTGCCAAATAAATATTTTCTGATTTTTAGTAAAATTTTTTCAGATACTTCATAATTTTTTAGAAAGTAATCTAAATTCAGAAGATTTATATCAATATTAAAATAATTTTCGATATCTTCCGGCAGTTTTTTCTTTAATTTTACCATGTAAAATTCCTTATAATCTTTTAATTATCATTATGGATTTATTGATTTATTAAGTTAATATAACTAGAATTTTATATAATTATTTATTGAAACTACAATACTCTGAAGGAAACTTAATGAGAAAAAGTATTATAACTCTCTACTTTATAATGTTCAGCATATTAACTTTCGGAAATAATTTCAGTACAGCAGATGTTAAAAAGAAAATTTCAGAAGATATTCATAAGCAAATTGATATAGCTATTATTCCTATTCATACCAATGCACTTCAAGAAGTTTTTTCAGCAAAATTCTATAAAGCTAAAATTAATATTAACTATCCGGGCAGTCCATTTTTAAGTTTAGACTATGCAATTGTATATGATTTAGATAATAAGATACATTATTTTGAAATGCCTACTTCAAATCAAACACTGACTCAAATGCTCTCAATAATTAATAAAAATTTCAGACTTGAGGAAACTACTATTTCACATACTTTACTGGAAATTGCACTAAATGACTTAGAACCAATAGGGACAAGAGACCTTAGAGTAGAGAAAATTCAAAAAAATGGCAATAAATGGGTATATATCAGAAGTAAGTTTTTTGATCATTATTCAGGTTATATTTTTTATACGGATAACAATGGAAAAATCGTTAATATTGAATATTCTATGAACATTGGTCTTTCTAAACCAATCATCAGGAATAAATAAATTTATAGTTTCTAATTTCATTTATAATATGTTATTCTGAATATCAACATTAATAATATTAAATGGTAAGACATATAACTTTTTTTTCTATATATTTTTACAGTAAGATCTCTTTTAAAAGTTGAATAATAATTTATAAATAATTTGTCTGAATGATTTATTCTGCTATTTTAGTAATCCGTTTTTAATTAAATGACTTTCCGAAGAAGTTTGAAAACTTCAAATATTTAAAAAAATCAACAATAGAGAGTAAATGAAAAAGAATATCACTTATGAATTTCATCATCTTGGACTTCCTACATCAGATATCAGACCAAATGAAATATACAGTCCTGTCATGAAAATGTATACTTCTGACAATCCAGGTAAATTTAAGATACAGTGGCACCGTTTTAAAAATGATACTCCGTTGGATTCACTAATAACAACACTGCCTCATATAGCTTTCAAAGTAAATGATTTAGATTCAGCCATTGAAGGAGAAAAAATTCTTTTAGGTCCTTACGAACCGATTGATGGTTTCAAAGTTGCTATCATTAATGACAATGGTGTCCCTGTTGAATTAACTGAAACCAAATTAACTGATAAAGAATTATGGAATAGAGCCAAAAATGGAGAAGGTTCACTATATAGAGAATGATCATTAAGATCAGCATAATATATAATTAGAAAATATGAATAAAAAAGATAATATATGAGAAAATATCACCATCTTGGTATACCAACCGAAGAAAAACGAGAAGATGAATTGTATCTTCCTAATTTAAAACTATGTATAGTCAGCAGCTATGCCAAAAGCCAGTATGGTATTGAATTAATACGTTTTGATAAAGATTCAACTGCTCCTGAACTGATAAAAACATCACCTCACATTGCATTCGAAGTGGATGATATAGAAGAGGAGATAAATGGAAAAAATATCATTTTAGAGCCATATTCCCCATCAAATGGAATAACAGTAGCCTTTATTGAAGAAAATGATGTAGCAATTGAATTTTTGCAATATTCATAGAACTGCTGATTTATAATATGGAGCGGGTGAAGGGAATCGAACCCTCCTAGCCAGCTTGGGAAGCTGGAGCATTACCACTATGCTACACCCGCTTAATGCAAAAATATTTTATATATTATACACACAAACAAAAGGGATACAATTTTTATTAGTTATTTTTTTATAAATCGATATATAAAGTCTGCCCTTATAATATGCAGTTATGCATCATGCTAATTTATCCGCTACAATAAATCTACTAATAAATATGCATGAAATAGTATATGAAAAAATGATATAGCAATGTAAAATAAAAAAAGTCTAAGACTCAAAAGATACTTTAACTTTATATCAGATTAAACTAACTTCATATAATATATAAATCAGAACTACTTTATTATTTCTATATTGACTGTATTTTAATATTTTAAAATTTAATATTAGCAAATTATTGTTTTATATGCAAAGAAAAATTACATCTGAAATTGATCCAAACTCTAATAATACCAGATTGGATTTGTGGTTGAGTTCCCGTTTCAATTATCATTCAAGAAACCAATGGCAAAGTATAATCAAAAAAGGTGAAATATTAGTAAACGGTGCAAAATCAAAAGCATCTAAAATTTTACTCACTGGAGATAAAATTGAATTTATTATTGATGAGTATAATGAACCTGATGTTAACAGAAATTATAAAATTATATTTGAAGATGAAAATATTTTTGCAGTCAATAAACCTCCTGATTTACCCTGTCACCCCGCAGGAATATATTTTAAAAATACATTAGCCTCAATACTGCATGCTGATTTAAATAAAAAATTATATTTAATAAACAGGCTTGATAGAGAAACTTCAGGTATTGTCCTATTTGCTAAAAATATAAATAATGCTAAATTCCTATCAAATCTGTTTGCTTCAAGAAATATTTATAAAGAGTATATTGTAGCTGTGCACGGTAATTTTCCTGACAAACTTGATTCTGCTGGTTATTTAACAGATGATACTGAAAGTATAATACGGAAAAAAAGGAAATTCGTTCCAACTGAAAATGTTAATAATAATTTGGAGAAAGATAAATTAGAGTATTGTGAAACATATTTTGAACTAATCAACTCAGTAAACAATTTCTCTCTTTTGAAAGTAATACCTAAAACAGGAAGGCTACATCAAATTAGAGCAACTTTATGTTCTATAGGTTACCCAGTGATAGGAGATAAAATTTATGGACTTGATGATACAATATTTGAAAGATTTATAAATAATGAGATAACTTACAAGGATAAGGAGAAACTTATTCTTGATCATCAGGCTTTACACGCAAAATGCATTAGCTTTTCCACTAGTAGCAAACAAACTATAAATATAACAACAGAAATGCCAAGCGATATACAGCGAATTTTCTGTTAGATTGAAATTGATATACAATGAGAAAATATAATATTGATAATGAACCTGGTACTTATGCCATATTACTTAAAAATAAAGTAAGAAAAAATATCAGAGTTGGCAAATTAGGTATATACACATTTGCCCCCGGTTATTATGTTTATCTTGGCAGTGCACTAGGACCGGGTGGTTTGCAAGGGAGATTGAATAGACATATCAGAAGAGAAAAGAAAAAACACTGGCATATTGATTATATAAGATCAAGGATGAAACTACTTGAAATTTGGTATGCGGTTCAAAATAAAAATTCTGAATGTTTTTGGGCGTTAAAATTAAAAATGTTAAACATTGCTAGCAAAGATATAATACGTTTTGGTTCTTCTGACTGTAGATGTAACAGTCATTTAATTTTCTTACCTATATTTCCCAGCTGTGATAAATTTGCTCATTTATTAGCACAAAATCTTACAGTATTAAAATTAAAAAGAGATACCGATTAAATCAGTATCTCTTTAAAAACAAAAAATTTTGAATTTAATATTTCAAATCAGCATAATCTACCCAACCGCCGGATTTCACAAGAGCCTTATCAAACTCTCCCAATGTAAAACTTATATTTTCAGAGTTATTCCCATCAGAAATCATAATTTTTTCAGTATTAATATCGACTGATAAGTATGCATTTTTGTCATTAAATTTATCAAATAACAAATCAATATCATCTTCAGATAATTCAATAGCCATCATTCCGCAATTATAACAGTTTTGCCTAAAGATTCTCGCGAAACTTGATGCAATAATAACATTAATATCATTTATTTCAAAAACCCACGGAGCATGTTCACGTGAAGATCCGCATCCAAAGTTTGACCTTGAAACTATTATACCCTTTCCTTCAATGTCTGTTGATGCATCAAATTTTTTTAATTTTAAATCTTCAAGAATATGAGGTTTAAGTGCAACCTTTGACAGTTCTGTTAAATATTTTGCAGGAATTATTTCATCAGTATTAATATCAGATCTATCTAAAAACAGGACTTTTCCTTTAAAGTTTTTCATTTAGTTAATCTCCAAAATTTATATTAGTTTTCAAATATATTAGAATTAGTGATGCAGCCTTTAATTGCAGTAGCGGCTGCTGTAGCTGGACTCATCAGATGAACCATACCACCTTTGCCCATTCTACCGTTAAAATTCCTGTTTGTTGTTGCAGCACAGACTTCACCATCTGCTAAAACACCATTACTCATTCCTAAACACGCACCGCAAGTTGGGTTAGTTATGCAAAAGCCGGCATCAGCAAAGATTTTTAAAATACCTTCCTCCATGGCCTGGTTATAAATTTTTGGGGTGGCAGGGGATAAAATAGCTCTCACATTATCACAGATTTTACTTCCTTTTAGAACTTCAGCAGCGATTCTTAAATCTTCCAGTCGCCCGTTTGTACAGGAACCGATATAGACTTGATCTACCGGTTTTCCTTCTAGTTCTTTTACTGTTTTTACCTGGTCAGGCTTATATCCAAAAGTACTCAACGGTTCCAAACTGCTCACATCTATATCATAAACTTTTTCATATACAGCATCAGCATCTGAACTATACTTACTATATGTCTCACGTGCTTGTTCTTTAGAATTAAACTCTGAAGATATGGCATGCCATAAATACTCAACAGTTGTCATGTCAGGATTACATATCCCAGAAGTGCCACCTGCTTCAACAGCCATATTACAAATTGTCATTCTCTCATCCATTGACATTCTATCAATAACTGGGCCGGTAAACTCAAGAATTTTGTTAGTTCCTCCATCTACACCTATTTTTGAGATAATATGAAGAATTACATCTTTAGAATATACACCTTTCTGCAATGTACCATTTAAAACAAACTTAATTGTTTTAGGAGTTTTAAAGGCACAGACACCTTTCAAAATACCAACCTCAATATCAGTCGTTCCTATTCCTGCAGCAAAAGCGCCAAAAGCTCCGTGTGTACATGTATGAGAATCCCCCATAATGACAGTATATCCTGGTCTAATAAACCCTTTTTCAGGAAATATTGCATGACAAACTCCATTTTTTCCTATATCAAAAAAATCTAAATTATGCCTTTTCGCCCAATCTCTAAGAGTTTTACCCTGCTCTGCTGTTTTTGAATCTTTTGCAGGAGTTACATGATCAATAACTGCCTTAATTTTATTTTTATCAAAAACCCTGTCTTTATCTCTTGCTATCAAATCATTAATAGCAATAGGTGTAGTTATTTCATGACATAAAACTCTATCAAGTTTTAATACATTAACACCTTCAAAAGGTTGATCTACTAAATGCTCTTCAAATATTTTTTCTGCTATAGTTTTTCCCATTTTTAGTTTCCTTTCAGTATTTAATGAGTATATGAATATAAATTAGAAAATTAAAAAAATCTTTTAGGCGGTGTAATAATCCAATATGCTTTTAAAATTGATCTACCTATATTCTTTAATGTATGAATTTCATCAGAATCAAATGTAATACTATCGCCTGCCTGCAAAACATAATTCTTTCCGGAAATCAACATTTCTGCTTTTCCACTGATAATTATCCCCAGTTCTTTTCCAATATGACCATCTTTTTTACCTTGAGTAACTTCACCTGACTGTACTTCAAGATAATATGCTTCTATAGAATTTTCACTGTTAAATTTATCAAGTTTAGATATTAATTCATACCTAACATCTCCATCAATTATACATTTTCTGTCATTTTTTAATATTACAGAAGCTTCTCTATTTTTTTTTAGCTTACTAAATAAATAATCTAAATTTATATTCAGTACTTCTGCTATTGTAAGAAGCGTATCTATACCTGGAGATACTTTATCTGTTTCTATTTGAGAAATTAAACTTTCTGTAACTCCTACCTTAAGAGCTACCTCTTTCATTGTCATTCTTTGATTTTTTCTAATTTCTCTTAAATATTTACCAATGCAATATTTCATATAAGACTCATTTTTTATTTAGCTTAAATTAATATACTTAAGTTTACCTTAAGTTTATGTTAAAGCAAATATCCAAGTTTTTTTAATGAAATTATTATTACGGTAATTAGAAGTTATCAGCTAAGTATTTTTTTTATAACAGAAGAAGAAATTCCTTCATCTTTCAATTTATCCAAAATTTTAGACTTATAATCATTTTTAAATTTATCTATTTCAAATTTATTATATGCTTCAATTGACAACTGAAGTTCTTTTTTCTCTGTTATATCAATATGAACACCTATAAGAAGGTTTTCATTTTTAGCAGTTTTTTTGGTAAAAAGTCTGGTGTCAAACCATTTGATAGATCCATCTTCACAGATAATTTCATGTTCAAATTGCAATGGTAAATTACTTAGTTTTCTCATCCCCTGGAATAATATTTTATGTTCATATGAGACAATTTCATCTATTGAAATTTTGTCTTCCATAAAAGTTTGTTTATTATATCCTGTTACTTTTTCTATATTATCAGTTATAAACTCATAATATATTTTATTTTTCTTTACAATTCCTCCCCATATCACAGCTTCTTCAAATGAATTAACTATATTACTCATTATTTCATTTTGATCCATTAAAATTTTCTGTTCAGTTATATCGCTGCAAATAGCCATTATACATTTTCTGTTTTTGAATATAACTTCTTTTGATGGTTGAGATTCAATCCACTTTATTTTACCATCTGGCAGTATTATTCTGTACTGAGTTTGAACAGCATGACGATATTTGTCCATAAATTTTGACTGTTCAGCACGATCATCTGAATGAACGCAAGTATTTAACCAAAATTCTCTATTTCTTTCGTACATAGTTTCAAGTGAATAGCCAAAAATTTTTTCAACGGCATTATTAATATATACATATTTATTAGTTTCTATATCGTAAATAAACAGAGCCGCATTCATTGCATTAACATTTAATTCCAACAATTCTCGAAGTGAATCAACTCTCTTTTTCTCAGTTATATCAACAAATAAACCGATAAGCCCTGCTATTTTATTATCTAAATCAAAAATAGGCATTTTAGATATGAGCCCCCACTTTTTTTTCCGCCCTCCTGGCAGATAATCTTCCCGGTTAATAACTGCGCTACCAGATAATAAGACCTGTATATCTTCATCTAAATTATCTTTAGAATCATGTATGCTAAATAATTCACTATCTGTTTTGCCTGCAATTTTAAAAGAACTATCAAGATTTAAATTTTCTTTAAATGAGTCATTTGCAATTATATAACGCTGATCAATTCCTTTTATATATAAAGGAGAATTGGTTGATGATAATATAGCTTTTATAATAAGAGATGCTTCTTTTAATTTAGTATCTAATGCCTTGACGCCGGAAAGAAGATTGTTGATTTTATATCTATGTTCCATGTTATCTAAATCTGCAAGAATAGACCAAGAATCTACAAATGATGATATATTTTCCTCTGAAGTTTCTAACTCATCTTCCAAATCAGATATGTTGGATATTGGAATTTTTAAAAAATGAGATAATTTTCTAATCATCTTCTCTGATGGGACTAATCTTCCATTTTCCCACATTGACAGTGACTTTCTACTGATATTTGTAGCTTCTGCCAGAGAAGTTAATGACCATCTTTTTTCTTTCCTAATTTCTTTAAATGTAGTATTTTTAAATTTCATATCAGTAATTATAAAAAAATTATGTTATATTGATGAGTTTATATAAGAATTAATATAAGCTTTATTATAAAAAATAGCAATAAGGATAGTTATTCATAGATTTTGATTTATTGATTAGTTTTATTTATTTGTTCACAAAAAAAGACCCTGGCATCGTGCTACTCTCCCACACTCTTAAATGCAGTACCATCGCCGCAGAAACGCTTAACTTCCGTGTTCGGGATGAGAACGGGTGTTTCCATTTCGCTATAG
>DASCNA010000120.1:0-3673 GCA_036011305.1 Victivallales bacterium | reverse complement strand
AAAGATATGTGGCATTTAACAAATAGAATGGCTAGAAAAATTCTAGCTCATAATATTTGTACTGTTATAAATATAAAATTCGGGCTTAATATCTTGAGTATTGAGCCAATCGTTAATTAAAAGTCGAACATTAGATATTTAGTTTTATAAATAAATTGATTGACTTCGTGATATGAGTTTAAGGAAGTTAAATAAATTAAGTTAATTTTTAATAATTACAATACTGTTTTTGAGTAACATGTTGAAATGTAAAACTCTAAATTTTAGATTATTGTAATTGAAAAAACATCAATTTAGATTACTTATAAAGCTCTTTCGTTTTAATAAACTCTTAATTTTGCCCTGTTTTTATGGATAAAAAGTTACCACTATTGATATTGCTTGCTGCCTTTCCTCCTTTATCTACTGATATGTATCTTGCGGCGCTCCCCGTACTGCAAAAGCAATATAATCAACCTTTCAGTATTGTAAATTTGACATTAGTACTGTTTTTTGTGTCATATTGCCTTTTTATGCTGATTTACGGGCCTTTGTCAGACAGATTCGGAAGAAGACCAATATTAATCATTGGTACGACTATATATACCTTGGGCAGTTTCATGTGTTCATTTGCACCCGGTATTTATTCTTTAATTTTATTCAGGATTATTCAGGCTGCAGGGGGAGCATCTGCATCCGTTCTTTCAATGGCAATATGCAAAGATATTTATGATGGAGTAAAACGAGAGAAAATACTTGCATATATTGCAATAATCACAGCAATTGCTCCAATGATAGGACCAGTTGTCGGTGGATATATAATGACTTATTTTACCTGGCATTATGTTTTTGTAATTCAGGGAATACTGGGATGTATTGCATTAGCCGGTTCAATTGGCTTAACTGAAACATTAACCAGGTTTACCAAGGTGAAAATTGTACAGATGTCTTCCAGTTATTTTAGTTTATTTAAAAACAGTAAATACATGTTGTTTGTTGTAATCTGTTCGATTTCTGTATTTCCATTTTTTGCTTTTATTGGAGGCTCATCAGATATTTATATAATAGGTTTCGGTGTATCAAAAGAAGCCTTTGGGTATTATTTTGCTTTGAATGCAGTTGGAGCTATGATTGGAGCTTTATGTTGTTCAAAATTAGTAGATAAAATTGGTTCAAACGATATTCTTTCTATTGGTTTTACAGGAACTTTTATTGCAGGCATGCTGCTTTTTATCTTTGCAGATGGTCCCAATCTATTTGCTCTGTTTATGTTTATATTCTCCATGTTTATAGGTTTTACGCGGCCGTCTATAACGAACAAAGTTTTAAATCAGGTTGAAAGAAATGCCGGTGTAGCATCTTCATTGATGATGGTTATGTATTTTCTGTTGGGATCGTTTGGAATGTGGCTTATTTCTCTTGACTGGGCGAGTAAAGTTAACGTTTTAGGTGCTTTCTGTTTAGTGGCAGAAGGTTTTGTTATCATTGCATGGTTTTCTATTCAGCTGTTAAAGCGATTTAAATCTGAGTAATATATTAAGCTGTTGCATTATGTCGTTCAGTTAATAATAAAAAAACTAATAGATTTTTTTATTTACTGCTCTATTAGTTTTTTATTTCTTCAGGAATTATTAAATTTTTGACAGGGCTGTATCAATAATTGAAATACCTTTTTTCAGGTCATTTTCGTTAATATTAAGCGGAGGATAAAACCTTAAAACATTTTCTCCTGCAGTAATAATTAATAGACCTTCATCCTGAGCGATTTTTGTAACTTCAGAAGCTTTTTCTTTCAACTGAATTCCAAGCATTAATCCATAACCTCGGATTTCCTTGATTATGTCATATCTATTTTTCAGTTCCGTGAGTAATTCTTTAGCTAAAAAGCCCATTTTTTCGCAGTTTTGCAGGACATTATCATCTTTATAGACTTGTAGGGTTGCCAGTGCTGCAGAACATGCTAGAGGTGTGCCCCCAAATGTTGAAGCATGTGTTCCGGTTTCCAGTACATCTCCTAGTGATTTTCTTGCTATAACTGCTCCTATGGGATAACCATTGCCCAGAGCTTTGGCTATTGTCATTACATCGGGTATAACGTCGTATTGCTGATGGCCGAAAAATTTTCCAGTCCTTCCCATTCCTGACTGTACTTCATCCATCAGAAGAAGAATTTCATTATCTGTACAGTATTTGCGCAAGCTTTTCAAATATTCTCTATTAGCTGGAATTATTCCTCCTTCGCCCTGAATTGGTTCAAGCAATACAGCAGCAATATTATTATTAGGATTTTCTACTACTTTTTTAATTGCATTTATATCATTGAAAGGAACATGATGAAAACCTTTTACAGCGGGCTCAAATCCTTTTCTATACTTTGAACGGCCTGTTGCAGCCAGTGTTGCAAGTGTTCTTCCATGAAACGAATCATTCATTGTAATTATTTCATTTCTACCTTTAGGGTTACCCCATTTTCTGGCAAACTTAATCATTCCTTCATTTGCTTCAGCTCCGCTGTTTGAAAAAAATACTTTTCCGTCGAAAGAGTTTCTTGTCAGTTCTTCAGCTAAAATAGGCTGATATTCATTTACGAATAAATTTGAGACATGAACTAATTTATCAACCTGTTTTTTTACTGCTTCGCTTACTTTTGGATGACAGTGTCCAATATTGCATACACTGATGCCGCATGTAAAATCTAAATATTTGCGGTCATTACTGTCCCAGACATATGATCCTTCTCCTTTTATCAACATAAGACCTGGAGCATATGTCGGCATAACATAGTTCTTCTGCGCTTGGGTAACTTTACTGTAATCTTTCATCTTTTCTAATATCTCTGATTTTTGGTTATACATTGTAAAGAAAAAAATAATAATAATTAAATAATTTACAATTAAATTAATGAATTTCAGTATATTATATTAAATGTTAATGTATCTATTTTTTTTAGATAACGTACATGCTAATAACAAGAAGGAGAATATTTTGGCTTTAATTCAATGCGAGTTTTTCTCTGAGGTGCTGGGACTTTCATCAAGTATGAATGTTATACTTCCGCAAAATGTTAATATACCATTTGGTATTAATGCAAAAAAAATACATAATGTTCCTCCTGTCCTTTATCTGTTTCATGGATACTCTGATAATCATTCTGTATGGATGAGAAGAACATCTATTGAAAGATATGCTGTAGAAGCCGGAATAGCCGTTGTTATGCCCGCAGTTAATTTAAGTTTTTATACTGACATGATACATGGAAATAAATATTGGACCTTTATTTCCGAAGAACTTCCCAAAATTGTTCATAGTTTTTTTAAACTCTCGACAAAAAGAAGTGAAACATTTGTTGCAGGTCTTTCTATGGGGGGGTATGGCGCTTTCAAACTTGCTTTGTCTAAGCCCGAAAATTATGCTGCAGCAGGAAGTTTTTCAGGTGCTTTAGATGTTTATTCTTTATGTAAAGCAGCAGATGTTTCAGAAAAAATTAAATCTTTATACAATATTTTTGATGATCCTGAGATAATCTTGAATACACAGCGTGATCTATATTGGTTAGTTCGAAAACTGAATGAAAAGAAATTATGGAAAAGAAAATTTCCGAAACTTTTCCAATGCTGTGGAACTGAGGATTTTTTATATAAAGACAACATAAGGTTTAGGGATTATTTAAGAGAAAATAATAACTTTGACTTTA
>DASCNA010000119.1:0-2101 GCA_036011305.1 Victivallales bacterium | reverse complement strand
TAGTCGCTGTCGCGAAATAGAACTATCTGATCAGTAATGCATTATAAGTTTTATGTTAATTCATGTGTTCAGAAACATCACCCATTGAAGCCACTGCATGAACTACACTTTCTTTGTAGGTTTTAAAAATTTCTTCTTTAGCGATTTTTTCTTTTCCTGAATATTTTAAAACCATTTCTGTAAGAGCAATACTATTTTTTAGCAATACCCCAACAATATCTGAAGCACCAAAAATATCTCCGATATCATCATAACCTTCTTCTAAGTCATATTCTTCGTCATATTTTATAGTATCTGGTTTATTCTTTTTTTTAGGTCTTGATGGCATACTTTTCCTTTCTTAAAGCTTAATGATATTATTTACAATTAGACTACAAAATATAAACTTTATTAGTCTACACACAAGTTCATGCTAAAATTTTATTCTAAAAACTCTATTACTCTAAACTTTTTAGCGGCTCACTGCTTAAAATAGCAAAAAGGTATTTCAAGAGTTGCAATATTCCATAGCTTTGAGATAATAATTTTTAGCACGTAACCTTTAATATAAAAATTGATTTTTAATATGGGATTTAGTTTTTCAGGTATATCATCAAAAATTGTCGGGGTCAAAGATATTACAATAAAAGTTAATAGTAAGAAAAACTCTCTGATAGTATTAGCCAATAAAATAGACTGGCTTAGTCTAGCAGATTTAGTTTTACCTGACCTTAAAAAAACTACAGCAAAATTATGCTGGTGGAAAGGAAGAAAACTTGAATTAAGAATTCATCTTGCTGTTTATATTATCCAGAAAATGTATGATTATACAGACAGACAAACGGAAGAACTTATAAAGTCAAATGCAGTATATCAAGTTTTTTGTGGTTCTACCGTAATAAAAAACTGGCATTGTCCGGATCACACAAAAATAGAAGATTTTAGGTCACGCCTTTCGCTTGAAACTGAAAATATCATTGCAAATGAAGCGGTTAAACTTGGAGTAAAGTTAGGTTTTGCAAATCCTGAAGAAGCTGATTGTGACTCTACTGTACAAGAAGCTAATATTGCCTATCCTTCTGATGTTAATTTAATGGTTCAGCTTGTAGCACTTGCCAAAAAAGTAGCAGATTACATGAATAAAAATATTCCTTATTTTAAACTTAACCCTCTCAATATCGACTATAAAAATGTCAAAACTATAGCAAGAAAATATTTCTTTTCAGATTATAAAAAGAATACAGAAGAACAATTTTCAATTTTAGTAGCAGTGTGGCGTGCAGCCTATAAAAATGTATGCGAAGTAACCAGGTACACAAAAGTACTTCTTAATCCTAAAAGAGAATATATTCCATGGAATATAAAAAACGCAGCATCGACGCTACATGAACATTCATCAAAATATTTTTTAAATGTTATCCCATTTATTTTTAACCACATAGCAGTTAAGGATAAATTACTCTCTCTTCACGCCTCCAAAGTAGCATTTTTTAATAAAGGCAAATTGAGTAAGAAAAAACAGGTCGGTCGTGTTTTTCAGCTTGGCAGAATCAAAGGGAACTTGATGTTTGTCTGTAAATGTACATCTGTACAAATGCCTGATAAAAAGTCTTTAACGAATTTAATTGAGACACATCAATCACTTTTTGGAGCAGGAACGCTCCGTTCTGTCAGTTTTGATAAGGGGTATTATTCTCTTAATAACGATAAAACACTTGTGAAAAATAATTTAAGTCCATTAGGGCTTCAGAAACCTGGAGGCAGGAAAGCTTTAACATCAACTGAACTGGATTTGGAACTTAATTTAGCCAATAGAAGAGCTGGGGTTGAACCCCTTATCGGACATGTAAAACAGGGAGGACAATTAGACCGTAGTAGAATGAAATCAGATGATACGACCGAGTCTGCAGGATATGCTGCTGTTACAGGTTTTAACTTTAGACAAATTCTGAGATATTTGAGTTTAGAAATGAAACCAGCGAATGGTTAACAAAGAAAAAGAAAGGAAAGACAGATGTCCAAAACCAAAGTAAATGTTTAGAAAGTTATAGTATAATTGAGAAATAAAGAAGAATGCATAATACGTTAACATTCAAGGTTTTCTATTTCGCGACAGCGACTA
>DASCNA010000118.1:0-6025 GCA_036011305.1 Victivallales bacterium | reverse complement strand
CAAAATCTATAGTTTTTGATGCATTTATTAAAATCCTTAAAAATGCTGTAAAATGAGAGGGTTTAGTGCTTCAAAACTAATACCAAGACCTTAAATGTTTCATAGGTTAAATAATTATGATTGTGGTACAATTGTAATGAGCAGAATTAAATTGCTCATTACAGGGAAGGGCTGTTTTTAAACATGCCAAACTCTATTTATAAGATTAAGACAATGTTAAGAAACATTAAGAAATGAAATTATTGTAGTTTTCTTGTGAAACAGTTTCTGTAGATATAATTATGTTTGAATATCCAGACAAAAATGTTTTTGAGAATTTTATTTTTTTATTTTTGTTCCATTTAAATTCCCATGCATATAATTTATCTCCTGATTCATTTTCTTCTATATAATCAATTTCCTGCTGCTGTGTTGTTCTCCAGAAATAACTTTTGTTGTATATATTGTTATAATTTAAAAATTTAAGGCGTTCGGATATGATGTAATTTTCCCAAAGGGCACCAACATCAGTCCTATTTTCCAATAGATTAAAATTTCCAATTATACTGTTCCTTACTCCATTGTCCCAAAAATAAATTTTCTTTCCTTTAGTTATTTCATTTCTAATATTTCGGCTCATCGCAGGGAGCTTAAACAGTACAAATGTTTCGCATAGTAGGTCGATATATTTTTCAACCGTTTTAATATCAGCTTTTACTAATTGCCCTATCTCATTATAATTAACTTCACTTCCAAGCTGCAAAGCCAATGCTCTAAGAATTTTTTCTAATAATGCTGGTTTTTTTAGATTGTCCAGCATTAATATATCTTTATATAAATAGCTACCTGATAATAGTCTTAACAGATCCATCTTATTATCTTCAGTAGTTATTATTTCTGGATAGCAGCCATAGACAAGGCGATCATATAATAATCTGTTTTCATTTATCCACCCATAATGATTTAAACGCTCCTCATATGAAAAAGGAAAAAGATGGAACTCATATTTTCTTCCAGTTAAAGGTTCGCTTGTTTTATCGGCAAGCTCAAATGAAGAAGATCCTGTTGCTATAACTTGAATATCAGGTAATTCATCTACTATTATTTTTAGAGATATTCCTATATTTGGGATTGATTGTGCTTCATCAATAACAATTAATTTACTATTATTAAGGATACTTTTTAATCTTTCGGGGTTAATATCAGAAAATAGATTTTTAATATCAGAAATGTCACCATTAAAGTAGCAAGGATTTAAATTTTGATTCTTTTCTATTAAAGATTTTATTAATGTCGTTTTTCCTGTTTGACGTGGGCCATAAATAATTATTGCCTTACCTTTAAATAATAAAGCAGATATTTTATCTTCAATTTTTCTTTTTATAGTTTTATTCATTTATATAATCACTCTTATTCTATTCTTGCAATCCAATAATATTATAATAATATAAGATTGTAATCCGATATTACAATATAATATTATACTAAAAATAATTTCAAAAAGGGCCGTTTTTGAAACAGTTAAGGTTTTAAAATCGTTGAAATTTATTTCTACTTATGATAATGTTTCATTAAATAGTTGCAAAAACATAATCTTAATTAAATCATAAAATACGAGTTTTGAAACATGTTAGTTGGATATGCAAGAGTTTCGACAACAGATCAGTCTTTAAATCTTCAAAAAGATAGTTTAGAGAAAAATGGTTGTGAGAAAATTTATCATGATGTTGCCAGCGGTGTTGCTGATAGTAGACCTGGTCTTGAAGAATTAATGAAATATATTAGAGAAGGGGATACATTAGTTGTCTGGAAGCTTGATCGTCTTGGCCGTTCTCTACGAAATTTAATTGATACTATTAATGATCTTCATAAAAAAGGTATTGGTTTTAAATCTATTAGGGAAAGCATTGATACAACAACAAGTGGCGGAAAATTAGTTTTTCATATTTTTGCTTCACTTGCAGAATTTGAAAGAGAATTGATAACAGAAAGAACTCAGGCAGGACTTAAAGCAGCAAGAGCAAGAGGACGATTAGGCGGGCGACCTACAAAGTTAGATAAAAAGGGGGTTGAAACTGCGAGAAAATTAATGAAAGATACAAATATTTCTATTAATGAAATTTGTAAGATGTTAAAGATATCTCGATCCACGTTGTATCGAAATGTAAATAAAACAAAAACATAAGGTTGTGTAAACCATAAAATATCATGTTTACTAGTTCATATTTTGATGAAATAAAATGTATGATAAATTGGTTGTATTTTGAAAATCATAAAAATGGAATTCGTCCTAGGGCAAATAATCCACTAGCAACATTTAGTGAATTTCCGTGTATTTATAGACCAGGATCTCAAGCTTACAATATCCCGTTGTTTAACGTTCCTGTAAAAAACTGTCGACTTTTTTATTCTAATTCTGCAGATGAAGCTCTTAAAAATTATTATTTCAAAAATAATAGTGTGAACTTTCCAGTTCACCCAGTTAATCTTGACAATTCTTCAGTCCCAAATATTGATGAAATTTTAAAATTCTCTGTTCTTAAGTATTCTAAAGTTCATCCTACATCCTCTACTAGAACTGTTTTTATAATGGATAATGATCTACCTCCTCACTGTGTAAAAGGGCATACCGATTTAAAGATTACACGATGGAGACGACATATGGAAATGCGAAAGATTATCCAAGCCATTACCGTCACTTCATTATTCGAAGAAGCATCTATTTTTCATAACTATAGTAAAGTTGCCTACTACCCTGAGTCAATAGGAGCTGTTTATGGTGGGAATAGGAAAAAAGATTGTGGATTTATTATTCGTGAGATGCGTGCTAAACCGCATATTGGATATCCTTATAAAATGATTCCGTTATGTTCTCTTTATGTTTGTGATGATAATGAAAAAACTCTTTTAGAAGAGTTAATTGAAAAAAGTAGAATACGACCAAAAGAATTTATACTAGAAGAGGTTTTATATCCATTACTTACTGGGTGGATCAAAATTTATATGAATACAGGTGTTTTATTAGAACCTCACGGACAAAATATTATTATTGAGTTTAATGAAGGAACAAATCAAATTCTTAGATTTGCTCACCGGGATTTTGATTGCGAAACAAATATCGATCTTGCCCATGATAATGGTTTAAATATTGATTTATTAAATCCAAAAGATCTATTTACAACAGAAGGGAGTGAGGACTTACCTCAGGGAAGCCGTGTTAGTATTATTTTTGATAACTCTGTAAAAGTTCCTCTTGAGGCGATAGCAAAGATTGCAAATGACGTCTACAAAATTCCCCAAAAAGAAATTCAGAGTGATATTAAAACTTATCTGTATGATAACTTCCCTATATTTATGAAAAAGCATTTACCACCATCATATACCGCATATAATTACAAAGATACCTCGAAGGGAAAAAAGGTCATTTGCTATAAAAATAATAGTGGGTGGAGATAAGAATAATTTAAATATATGTAAATCAAATATTGTTGGTAAAGTTACCTTAACACCAGTCCGACTATTAACTTAACTATCCTTATATATATTAGCCTATAAGTAGGATTTATAAATTATCATGTTTTTTAGATTCCCGAAATATTAATTAGTACTTAAGGAACTTAACTTTGTTCCATTAGTCGCCTCTTTTTATTATAAATAACTGGCTTATTTTACCAGTTCAGACTCAATATAACGCTTACATTTCAATTTTACATATATTCAATTATGCTGCGGTTAACTTGGCAAAGTTAACCTTTTGCTATTAATAAGCTATAATTATTTAAAATTATCAAGGTTATTATTGATGAATAAGACTCCGTTGCTATTACTATTTAGTATTTTGACAAGTATATTTATTACTGAATTTTTGGTAATGATGGTACTTGGAGTAAGAACTTATAACATTATAATTTTAGACTCTCTGCTTTTAACTTTAGTACTAGTTCCAATTTTTTATTATATTTTTTATCTTCCCTTAAAAACTCATTCAGATAAATGCTTATTAGCAGAAAAAGAACTTTTAGATTACAAAAATAATCTAGAGCAACGTGTAAAAGAAAGGACTAGTGAAGTTGAAAATATTCAAAATATTACTTTTGATTTCATTACCTCTCTTATAGAATATAGAGACTTTTCAACAGGTAGGCATATTATCAGAACCAAAGAGTACATAAAAGAACTCGCTCTAAGTTTAAGATTTCATCCCAAGTTTAAAGAATTATTAACTTTAGAGTATATTCAAAATTTATACAACGCTGCTCCTCTACATGATATAGGAAAAATTGCAATCCCTGATTATATACTTCTAAAAAATAAAAAGCTAAATAAGAAAGAAATAGAAATTATCAAAAGACATGTTGATGTTGGTGGAGAAGTTATATCGAGTATAGAACAAAAACTTATAGGTAATGATTTCTTGAAATTAGCATTTGAAATGGCGAGATATCACCATGAAAAATGGGATGGAAGTGGGTATACAATAGGACTAAAAGGGAACTCTATACCTGTTTCAGCTCGACTTATGTCAATTGTCGATGTGTATGATGCTATCACCGATAAACGTGTTTATAAAAAACGTATTTCTCATAAAAAGGCTTTAGAGCTAATAAAGCTAGAAAAAGGCATATCATTTGCCCCTGATATAGTAGATACATTTATTAGAATAGAAAAAAAAGTTGAAGCTATAATGGAAAAATATAAGGACTAAATCCATCAACTTTTTGATACAGTCAATATTTAAAAGCTATTAGTTGTATTAAAGGCTTGAGTTGTATACTAGAAAAGATGGCACGTACAGTTCTTAGTAGAGTAAAAAACTTCTTTTTGGAGGAGGCCAATTTTGTACTCAGTACAAAATTGCATATAAAACATACTTTTTCTTATCGAATATAGTGTAATAATAACGGCCAATTATTTTATATAGCTGCTGAAGTGATTTTTTATTAAATTAATGGGCCGTGTGGAGAAAGCAGAGTTTTTTATTAAGATTGAATTAATAGTATAACAGTAGTATAATATTAGTATGGATATTGAATATGATATAAATAAAAGTCTTAGTAATAAAAAGAAACATGGTATTGACTTTGAGGAAGCTCAAATACTTTGGAATGATGAAGAAGCTATTGAGTTTTCTGTTAATTATGAAGACGAAGAAAGATATGCAGTTATAGGAAAAATAAAGGGTAAGTGCTGGACAGCAATTATAACTTATAGAGACAAAAAAACTAGAATTATATCTGTTAGACGCTCAAGATCTAAGGAGGTAAAGGCATATGAAAACTATTAAAGCAAAAGACTTTGAGAAAAAGTTTGATAATGGAGAAGATGTTTCCGAGTATATTGACTTTTCTAAAGGGAAAAGGCTGAATAGAGAAATTCAGAAGGTAAATGTGGATATGCCTAAATGGATGGTGCGTGCGTTAGATAAAAAAGCTTCAAGGCTTAATATAAGTAGACAGGCTGTTATAAAAACTATGCTTGCGCATGATTTAGATGAAGGAAAAATGCGAGTGCATTAACTTAACGAGTATGTTATTTATTTGCTCTTTGATTTTAGCAAAAGTTTTTCAAGAATATTAATACAATAAGTATCAGTGCATAAAAGCATACTTTTGGCACTGGAAGATAGTATTTTAAATTTAAGACAAGGGAAGGTGTATTTTAAATATATGTTATACCATCATCTATATTAATAGTAGCATTATTGGTGATGTCATTGTCTGCTTCAATTATAATAATTTCTTTAACCAGGTGTGTTTCTGAATTATTATCAATTTTACGTTTTATGTCAGATATGTAAATTCTAGCTTCTTCAGTCATTTTTTTATATTTCTGCGTTGTATGTTAAGTAATGAGGTATTCAGTTTATTATAATTATTGTATTGCTTTAATGAAAGTAAATAAATTTCTGTAGATTTACAAAAAAAAGTTTTATAATGAATAAATATTTTAAATCCTGGGAAACCGCTACAAGATACTACGAGGCTTTCAGCTAAGGAACTTGACCCCTGATGCAGAAATTCTATTATCTATTTCGCGACAGCGACTA
>DASCNA010000117.1:0-19920 GCA_036011305.1 Victivallales bacterium | reverse complement strand
ATGCAAAACAGCAGATAATATTTATAATATAATATTAAAATATATAAATTGAATATTTGGTAATAGTTACAGGATTTACACTGGACATAGGTTTTATCGGATATTCTAAAGAAAATACTAGAATAAGGTATTTCATTATGAATAAAAAATTACATAAACAACTACTGGGTGTATCTTCATGGTATACTACTCTCGCTGATTATACTTTCCCAACAACATTTGTTAAACTTAAAGAATCAGATCTTGATTTGCTTGCAAATAAAGTAACTTTTGGTGAGCAGGTCGGCTCACTAATTACAAGAATCCAGAAAGCCCAAAGTGCTTTTTCAGGAAGTACTTTTGTTTTCACTGACACCGTTTCTCCAAATGATACTCCAAGGTTTACCAGCAAAAAGGGTGCTGTACATTCTGCACAAAGCGCATGGAACAATCTAACAAATAGTGAAAAAGTTAGAAATGCGGCAAAAAACAGAGAATTTGAATGTATTTGTGTAAGACCGTTCAGGAATATGACTTATCCGAGAGAGTTCAGATTATTTATTTATGAAGGTGAATTAAAATTAATGAGCCAATACTGGCTTAACAGGGCATATCACAGGTTAGAATTAAAGAGAGATACATATTGGACCAAAGCCAAAGCTATGGTGGAGGAAATATCATGGTTACTCCCGTCTGAGAATATAGTTCTGGATATATACTTTACTTCCAGAGATGACATTTTATTACTTGACTTTAATTCATGGGGTCAGCCTACAAAACCATTATTAGCTAAATCATGGGATATTGATTGGAATAATGAATCTGGAATAAAAATACTTTAATTTTAATTCCTATGAAATAATTTGAGTAATATGATAATATTATAACATGCTGAAAAGAAAGTCTTTATTTATAATATTAATCATATTACTTATAATTCCGTTAGGATTTAATTCCTACCGAAAGTTTTTATTTAGAATCACTTCTGACTTTTTCTATCCCTTTTTTTCAATTTCTCATAAAGCAGAGGAAAATTTAAAACAGAAATCAATGTTAAATGAGAGTAAAGAATCTCTTATTGTTGATATCTATACACTTCAGAGAAAAAATAGTGAGCTTACTGAAAAATCCAATTATCTTGAACAATTTAAAAAAGAAAATGATGAACTTAAAAGATTACTAAAATTAAAAACTACTCCTGATTTTGAATATATTTTTGCTGAAATTATAACAAGAGATCCCATAAAATGGTATCAACAGTTTGTCATCAATAAAGGTCTGGCAGACGGAATACAGGAAGGTGCAATCGTTTTGGGAAGAGTAAAATCCAACAAGAATAAACTTGAATTCGGAGTAATTGGACGTATAGGAACTGTATCTAATCACACATCACTTGTATATACTTTGTTAAGCAGCGAGTGCCAACTTAGCGTATCCATCCCAAAAAATGGAGCTACAGGAGTAATACAGGGAGGTATAAGAAACAGTAGTAATGTATGGCCAATTATCAACTTCCTTCCTAGAGATCTTAGCTATAAAGCATATTCAAAAGTTATTACTTCCGGCTTGAATTCTTTAACTCCTCCAAACCTTAAAGTTGGACATTTAGTAAAAAATGCAAAAAACCAAGCTGATACGTCACTTTATAATAATTTATTTATAAAAGCAAAGGTTGATATGTCTGTAAATTTAAATCACATAGATTTCGTATTGATATTAGTAAAAAAATGATACATATTGCCTATATTTTTATAATTATTTTTTTCTCAATTATTATACAGATTATTGTAGGGACATACGGTATAATTTTTCCTATAACTGCATTATCCATTATTTATTTATCGGTTGTTTATGGTTGGAGAAAAGGCATAATCAGTGCAATAATTTCCGGCATTATTATTGATATATTGTATGGTAGAACGATTTTTATAAGTCCGTTTACTCTTATAGTTATTTCAATACTGGCAATTGTATGGCTATATAAAAGTAATGTTCAGAATATGAAACTCCAGACAGTTCCAGGTGGAGTAGCTGCACTTATATATACTTTACCTGTTCTTGTATTAAACTACTCGTTGAACGAACAAGGAATATATTTATTATTTATAAACTTCCTATTATTAACTGCTTCAGTGCTCTTAGGAGCTTTTCTTATGCCAATTTACATTTCTGTTCTTGATTCTATTAGCAAAGTACTGAGAATTAATCTATATACAGAAGCACAGGAAAAGCTAAACCGGGAACTTTAAGTTGTCATACAGAATTCACAGCAGATATAGAATATTTGTTTTAGCTGGTATAATACTTGTCTTTGTATCTATTTTAATCATAAGATTAGCTATGATACAGATAACAGGCAACAATAAATACTCTAAGTCCATTAATACACAAAGTATTAGAAGGATTCGTGTCCCTGCAATAAGAGGACGAATAATTTCTTCTGACGGCCATGTAATAGCTGACAGTATTCCAAACTATAACATTGTTTTTCATTTGACAGAAATGAGAGTTTATGGAGCTAGAGACAAATCGATTAAACATATTTACAAAAGCGCACAGGAAATAGCAGATAAAATTCATAGAGAACTTAAATTAACAAAAAAAAACATCATCAAGCATATGAATCTAAAACCTGCTATGCCAATAACTATTTTGTCTAATTTAAGTGCAAAAGAACTTGCTATCGCATCTGAAATATCACCACCTGTACACGGAATGGAAATTATACCTATACCTACGCGATATTATCCTGATGGAAAAACCGCCAGCAACTTTATTGGATATACCGGTAAGGAAGACGCTGGAAGTGCGCCCGACAGAAAAAAATTTTCATATTATATTCCTGATACAAAAGGCAGGGCTGGCTTGGAAAAACTTTTAGATAAACAAATTAATATAGGGGCCGGTTATAATGGCCTGAGAGGAAAAGCCGGAAGCAAACTGGTAAGAGTAAATGTAAAAGGTTATGTTCATGACGATTTAGGAATTAATATAGATACAAGAAATGGAAACAGCGTCAAACTTACTATTAACTGGAAAGCTCAAAAAGCAGCAAAAGAAACTTTGAAGGGAAAAAATGGTGCTTTAGTATTACTAGACGCAAATACAGGTGCTGTAATAGCCATGGCTTCTTCCCCTACTTTTGACAGTAATTTATTCACTGATGGTATTTCCAGCAAGGAATGGAATAAATTATTGTATTCTTCTGATAAACCACTTTTAGATAAACCTCTCATGGGAGCTTTTATGCCTGGCTCTATAGTTAAACCTCTTGTTGCACTAGCTGCATTAAAGTCAGGAATAAACCCCAATGAAACAGTTTATTGCGATGGAGCTGCAAAAATAGGTAACTCAAGAATAAGATGCTGGGCGTGGAAATATGGAGGTCACGGTAATGAAAATATGTACGATGCAATTAGAGATTCGTGCAATGTTTATTTTGTAAAAACAGGAATAAAGCTTGGTTTAGATAATTTATCAGAAATTTACAACTCATCCGGTATAGGCAGAAAAACAGGCGTAGGTCTTCCAGAACGTTCAGGTATTATGCCCACGAGAGCACTTAAGAAAAAAATTCATAATCGTAACTGGAACAGTTTCGATACAGGACTTATTTCCATAGGACAGGGCATGATATCTTTGACTCCTGTCCAGGCAGCCATATTTACTGCCGCTATTGCTAATGGAGGAATAGTCTGGAAACCATATTTAGTACAGACTGTACTAAACTACAATAATAAACCTCTCTACACATTCAAGCCCAAAATAGTTGATAAAATTCCTGTATCAATGAAAATGATTGATACAGTTAGACAAGGGATGTATGAAGTTGTCAATGACTCTAACGGTTCAGGTAAAAGAGCAAAAACAGATGTTATAAGTTTATATGGAAAAACAGGGACTGCTCAAATTGGACCGAGAGACAAAAGAACAAAAAATACATGGTTTACAGGTTTCGGACAACATAAGAATAAATTATACTCTATTGCAATTTCTGTAAATGGTGGAGTAGCTGGAGGTTTAACAAATGCTCCAATGGCAAAAAAATTTTTTGAGTTATGGCTCTCCGAAGAATAATTATCTATTTTTTTAATGCTTTCATATTGAGATTGAAAAATCACATCATTTTACGTTAACTTTTTCACTCTCTTTTTATATAATCATGATTACTCATTATTTTACACATTTTATATCAAGTTAGAGAAAAATAGTGTTAAAAGTTCCTAATTTTCTTGTAATTAACATAAAGAAGTTTTAAAATGTATTTCTTATCTAAATCTAAACACAAAGATTGTAGAATATTACATAGGAGTAACTAGGAGTAATCATAATGACAAAAAGAGACATGGTACTTAAAATTTCAGGTGAAACTGATTTAACACAGAATCAGGTAGCTGCAGTAGTTCAAAAGACTTTGGATTACATATCTAGCGAGCTATCATCTGCTAATACTATTGAACTTAGAAATTTCGGAGTATTTGAAGTAAAGGTTAGAAAAGCAAGAAAAGGACGTAATCCAAACAGACCTGAAAATGAAGTAGTTATACCTGAAAGAGCTGTTGTGAAATTTAGGCCTGGTAAAGAGTTAAAAGACAAAGTTAACAAAATTAGTCCTAACAATCTATAATAAATAGCGTTAGCTTTTATTTATAGTATATTAAACCTCGCATATTAGATTTGCGGGGTTTTTGTTTGATGTATAAATTGTAAGAATCAAGCTAAGCTGGAATAAACCTGTTTTATCCTGCAGTATAATTGTTAATCAGATAACGAAATACTTTTAGTTTCTTACAGATTTAATTATAATTATCGGAGATACACACCATTATGGCAAAATACGCAGCGCCCCGCGGAATGCGGGACTTTTACCCAGAAGAATATCGTGTACATGATGCAATTTTCAATTATTGGCGTAAAGCTTCCAAAATTCACGGTTTCGAATTTTACGATTCACCTGTTGTAGAGACACTTGAACTTCTGGAAAGAAAATCAGGAGAAGAGATATCAGAGCAGATTTATACATTTGAAGATAAAAGCAATAGACGACTGGCACTTCGTCCTGAACTTACACCATCTCTTGCAAGAATGATCATCAGTCATCAGAAAGCTCTAAATTTTCCAGTGAAATGGTCTGCAATTGGACAATGTTTCAGATATGAAAGAATGACTAGAGGGCGAAAACGTGAACACTATCAATGGAATCTTGATATTATAGGTGAAAAATCAGTTATGGCTGAAGCTGAGGTCTTATCTACAGCGATAGATGCTATCAGAAGTATGGGATTGACAAGTAATGAATTCAAAGTTCACATAGGAAGCCGTTCTATACTTGGAGAGCTCTTTGATGTATCCGGCATTGATAAAGAATACTTTGCGGCTTGTTTTCTAGTTATTGATAAACTAGGTAAAATCTCTGAAGAGCAAATGGTAGAACTTTTAAAAGAAGAAGGTGTACCAGAAGTTGATATAACTAAAATTTTCGATCTGATGTCCATCCAATCTCTGGACCAGGTTATAGATCAACTTGGTGCTGACAATTGGTCTGTTATTGAAATTAAAGAGCTTTTCGGTATTGCAAAAGATATGGGATTTGACGATTATCTAATTTTCGATATTTCTATAATTCGCGGATTAGCTTATTATACCGGTATTGTTTTTGAGGCATTTGATATTAATAAAAAATTCAGAGCAATATTCGGTGGTGGAAGGTATAATAACCTTTTAAGTAAACTAGGTGGAGATGTAATGCCGTGCGTAGGACTTGGTTTTGGAGATGTAGTAATTTCAGAACTACTGGATGATCTAGATAAAACACCTGGTAAAGAATCTGAAATTGAATATTCCATAGGTTTTATGGATACTGATTCTCAAAAATTAGCTCTAAAAATTACTTCAAAATTAAGAGAAAGAAATGAAAATTGCGATATGTCTCTTAAACCTGAAAAACCTAAATCTTTTTTCAAAAAAGCAAATCGTATTAATGCATCTAAAGCTATATATATAGGATCAAATGAAGTAGAATCAGGTCTTTTTAGCATTAAAGATATGCAAAAAGGTGAATCAATAGATTTTACTTTGGAGAACTTATAAAGTTAACATAGAAAAACCTAATGAAACTTATTTCATTAGGTTTTCTACTTAGTAAGTTATTTTTTTAATGAAAACCTAACCATGAATGAACGATAGGTGACAATTTTACTACCAATGGAGCAAATACAATACTGACCATACTCATTAATTTAATAAGTATGTTAAGAGACGGTCCGCTTGTATCTTTAAAAGGATCACCCACAGTATCTCCGATTACAGCTGCAGCATGAGTAGGATTTTTATCTCCGCTTGGTAATGTTTTACCGCCAAAATTACCCTTTTCAATATGTTTTTTTGAGTTATCCCATGCTCCACCTGCATTGTTTAAAGTACAGGCTAAAACAAAACCAGCTGTCAAACCTCCAATAAGAAGCCCCATTACTCCCGGCACACCTAAGACAAGCCCTACTACTATTGGTACTATAAGTGCTAATAGAGATGGTACAATCATTTCTCTTTGTGCACCTTTAGTAGAGATTTCAACACATTTAGCATAATCAGGCGTTCCTTTTCCAGTTAAAATACCAGGAATTTCTTTAAATTGACGTCTCACTTCGTTAACCATTGCCCCAGCTGCTCTACCTACAGCCTTCATTGTCATAGCACAAAAAACAAAAGCCATCATCGCACCGATAAATACCCCACATATCATTAGTGGGTTCATCACATGAACATTATAAATATCTATATAATACATGATTTTATTTGAAGCAGCTTTGTAAGAAACAGGAGAAAATCCTTCAATAGTAGTACCTAATTTATGACTCCAGATATCAACTTCCATAACATATGCTGCTAGAAGAGCCAGAGCAGTCAATGCTGCTGATCCTATTGCAAATCCTTTCCCTGTAGCTGCAGTTGTATTTCCCAGCATATCGAGTGCATCTGTTCTTTCTCTCACTATAGGATCAAGTCCTGCCATCTGAGCATTGCCTCCAGCATTATCTGCAATAGGGCCGTATGAATCTGTTGCTAGAGTAATACCTAAAGTTGCAAGCATACCTACAGCCGCAAACCCAATTCCATAGAGGCCTTCTGCCATATTCACAAATCCGCCTGAAAAACCAAATGCACACAAAATAGCTGCAGCAACGGCTATAACAGGTATTCCAGATGAAAACATACCGACAGCCATACCGTCTATAATTGTTGTGGCAGCACCCATTTCAGCCTGTTTAGCAATCCCTTTTGTAGGCTTATATTCATCAGAAGTATAATATTCAGTAAAATATCCAATAATTGTACCACAGACAAGTCCCGAAACAATAGAACCAAATATACCAGGAGTAATAATATTAAATCCCCATGTAAGAACAGCCAGAGCAATAATAATTAAGATACTACTTCCCCAGGTTCCGACACCGAGAGCTTTAAGCAGACTCTTCATGTCGGCATCTTCTTTGCAGCGTATCATAAATATGCCTATAATAGATAAAATGATACCGACACCTGCTACTATCATGGGAGCTGTTACTGCTACAGCACCGCTTATTTTAGAAGTTAAGGGTAAAGCCGCTCCTAAAGATGCCGTTGCTAGTATAGAACCACAGTATGATTCATAAAGGTCTGCACCCATCCCTGCTACATCACCAACATTATCACCAACATTATCAGCTATTGTTGCCGGATTTCTTGGATCATCTTCAGGTATACCTGCTTCAACTTTACCTACTAGATCTGCCCCTACATCGGCTGCTTTAGTATAAATACCTCCGCCAACTCGGGCAAAAAGAGCCTGTGTTGAAGCACCCATTCCAAAAGTTAACATTGTTGTTGTTATCTCAATTAGCTTATGACTTGGATCAAATCCCTGCTGAACAAGCTGCAACCCTAAAAACGATAACCCCCCAGTCATATTGGCAGGAGTATAAACTAATTTATCTAAAATTAGGTACCACATAGAAATATCAAATAAACCGAAACCAACAACTACAAGCCCCATGACAGCACCAGATTTAAATGCAATCTGTAAACCTTTATTTAAACTTTCTCCAGCTGCATTTGCAGTTCGTGCTGATGCATTAGTTGCAGTTTTCATACCTAAAAACCCACAAAGACCTGAAAATATACCTCCTGTCAAAAAAGCAACTGGTACAAATGGGTTCTGTAAGCCTAAATATGCTAATATAATAAATAATACAGCTAATACTATAAATACTATGGTAACAGTTTTATACTGGCGGGCTAAATAAGCTTTTGCACCTTCTCTTACATGACTGGCTATGGTTTTCATAGCACTGGTTCCCTCAGATGCCTTCATTACCCATATATAAAATATTAAAGCAAATATTAAAGCAATTATAGATGCTATAGGAGCGATCCACCATCCAAGTGTAATACCCTCCACATTTTTTAGAGCACCAGATGAACCGACAGATGCGGCAGAACCGGCAAATTCAATACTTATAAAAGCAATTGCAGTTACAAACATTGTTGTTAAGGTTTTTTTCATATTTCCTTTCATTTGATTAATAATCGGATTTATTATACTTCTCATACATTATAAAAAAAAAACTGTTTCAATCAATAAAGATTGAAACAGTTTTTCAAATTATTTTTTATATTATTCTTCAGGTATATTGACTACGCTTCCAACTTTCAGTTCTTTATCAGATGCAATTTTGGGATTGGCTTTTTTCAAGTCAGCAACACTTACTCCATACATATCTGAAACTGTGCTCCATGTATCTCCATCTTTTACTGTATGAGGCAAATAACTTGGTGTTGATATTGAAGCAGTTACATCAGGGCTAACTTCTACAGGTTTGGAAGGAGCATTAGGTTCTGCAGTAATTCCATCAAGTAATTTTTTATCATCATTGCTTAAAGTAACTTTGTTTTTGTTATCATTTTTAGCTTTTACAGAACTACTTTTTACTGAAGTCGAATTATTTACTATTTTGTTTTTTGGCTTTGTTCCTCTTGGTATTACCAACTTTTGTCCCACTATAAGGTGAGTTTTAGGGCTAATGCCATTAGCTTCCGCCAATGCTTTCACTGTAGTTCCGTTTTTCTTTGAAACACTCCATAAAGAATCGCCTCTTTTAACGGTATATTTAGCCCCCCCTGCAGTTAAAGCAGTTGTAGTAATTTTATTTGCTCTAGACGATACTTTCCTTTTAGGCATTACTTTTGGAGAAAGAAGCCCTCCTGGTGGTATCTCAAGGACGGTACCATATTTAAGTTTTTTATTTAAATCCATTTTGTTATATGCAGCAAGCTCTTTCATACTGACATCATACATTTTTGCTATTTTCCAGAAAGAATCACCTTTTTTTACAGTATAATGCACAGGTTTAGAACTTTTAATATTTACTAGGCTGGAAGAACCTTCTCCGGCACCAGATGAGGATTTAATAGTTTCATCAGATAGTTTAATCTGTTCATTAGCTCCTATCGGTAACTCTAAATTCTGCTGATTTGCAAGCTCATTTGCATTTTCTCCAGGGGCAAGAGTCGGACTAGGAACATTTCCTCTATCATTTAAAACTTTTGGACCTCTACATCCATTTAAGAACATGAACACCCCTAAACACAGACTTATTAAAACTACTGATCCTGAAGTAAAATTACTAACTTTGCACCTCATCTAAAACTCTCCTATTTATTAATTTTTTGAAATAATTTCCTCTTTCTTCATAGTTTTTAAACATGTCCATACTGGCACAACCTGGTGATAACAAAACAATGTCTCCACTCTCAGAATAATCACAGGCTGCCTCTACAGCATCTTTAAAAGTCTCGTGTTTACTGTAATTTAATACACTTTCGCACAATTTTGCTAGCTTATTTTTTGATTTTCCAGTAAGAAAAACTTTTTTTATTTTTTTTTCAAGATCTAATATCGCCTTAAAATTCATTTTTTTATCTAAACCTCCAGCTATAAGACAAATATTATTATCCTCTCCGCAAGAGTTTACTGCTGCAATTAACGCTAATGGATTTGTTGATTTTGAATCATTAATATATTTTACATTTTTATATTCCATAACAAATTCCATTCTATGGTTTCCAAGTTTAAAATCTCTGATAAATTCTATACAGTTTTTTATATTCAATCCAATTTCATTGCAAACGGCCAGTGCAGCCATTAGATTTTCAAAATCATGTCCGGCTTTAAAATTAGTAAATTTATTTACAGAACAAACAGCCTGATTATTATGATATAATTTCCCATCTTTAATAAATAAATTTGCTTTTCCTGAAATAAGAGAAAATGATTTTGAATTATACCCACTTTTATAATTATTTACAGTATCAAGAAGATTGTAATTAATTATGATTTTATTTTTAAAATGAATATTTTTAATAATATTCATTTTATCATGGATATAATTTTTTAAACTACAATGCCAGTCAATATGATCTGAATCAATATTTAAAACTACTGCAAGAAAGGGCTTAAATACATCAATATAATGAAGTTGAAATGAGCTAAGTTCTAAAACTATATAGTCATATTTTTCATTAGCCATAACAATTTCAGCTAATGGTTTGCCTATATTACCTGCTGTTGTTGTTTTTAGACCTGATTTATTTAATAAGTGACTGCACAATTCAGTTACAGTAGTTTTACCGTTAGTTCCAGTAATTGCGATTATAGGATATTTACAATAACTATATGCAAATTCAATTTCACTTATAATTTTAACACCGGTTTTTTCTGCAAGCCTGCCTAAAAATGAATCGGGTGAAATTCCGGGGCTTATTACTATCAGGCTACACAGCGGAAGTGATTCATCATTAAAGCCCAATATCACTCTATTCTTTTTAGCTGAAAGTTCTTTTTTTATGCATAATAAATTGTCACTAGATCTCTGGTCAATAGCAATTACTTCGTAACCTTTCTTATTAGCTAGATTAACTGTAGCAATCCCACTTTTACCCAATCCTAAGATTAGAATTTTTAATTTTTCATGAAAAAACATATTTTTTTATAATTTATGATTTGATTTTGTTTAAATTAATAGTATCTTCTGTAACTGTTTTTAAGCGAGCGTAGCTCAGTGGTAGAGCCTCACGTTGCCAACGTGATTGTCGACGGTTCGAATCCGTTCGCTCGCTCCATTTTTACCACATTTAAGCCTTTTTTTTATTATTTCAAGATTAAATTGTTTTATATAATTTATTTTCTGAAGTTCTTTTTCTAATTTCATCAATTTCACTATCGCAGCACTGTATAACTTTACATTCTTTTTTAAGCTTAAAGTTGCAAAGCTTATCTCCCATCACCAACGTTTTATTTTTTGATAAACCTGTGCCAAAAGCACTGCTTTTTTTAAAGTCTTTTAAGCAGATATAAGGAGCATATTCAATTGAATCATATGAATAGGATCATTTTCAATATTACTTTTCCCAGAACAAATTTTTGAAATAGCAAAACATGGCAAACAGAGAAACAAAGATGTAAACAGCATGTTTTTAATAAACTGTCTTCTCGTTATTTTAAATTTGTCTGCCATGAAATTTAAATTTTATTCAGTGTCGCTTTGTAATTCTTTTTCAATTCACTTATCAGCAATTTATGTTTTCCAAACTTAATTTCAGGCTCTTCTATGACTTCGCCAATTCTGGCATAGTCAAAACCGGTCAATATTTTTTCAAATTCATCAGTTTTATTTTCCGCAACAGTAATTACAAATCTACTATTTGTTTCTGAAAAAATAAGTTCAGTATTACAAATTCTACCTTCGCAAGGGATTTTATCGATATCTATATTTAGACCTAAGTTTCCACCCATTGCCATTTTAGCAAAAGCCACTCCAAGCCCCCCTAATTCGGGAACTGTTATAGAACGTACCAAGTTTCGATGGGTTAACTCATTAATAGCTTTATATAACGAATAAGCGGCGTTTCCGTCAACCTTAGGAACATTATTCCCTGTATAACCAAGCATTGCAAAATATTCGCTCCCTCCCAACTCAGGCTTAGTTTTTCCAACAACATAAACAACATCTCCAGCAAATTTTGAATCAAGCGAAACCGCATTATCAATATCAGATATTTTTGCAATAGTACTAAACAGCACAGTAGGAGGAATTGATATTTTCTTCCCGCCTCTGGTACTGTCATTTTTCATACTGTCCTTGCCTGAAATACATGGGGTTTTAAATATTTTTGTATAGTCATATAATGCCTGATTAGCTCTTACCAGCTGGGCAAGTTTATATTCTCCATCTGGTGTTTTTTCAGTCTGAACAGGGTCTGGCCAACAAAAATTATCAAGTCCTGCCATATGGTCAAAATCAGCACCTGCGGCAACAGTTCTTCTTACAGCAAGATCAATAGCAGATGCCATCATGTGATAGGTATCAATATCACTATATCTTGGCAGTAAAGCAGACGAAAGAACAATTCCTTCTCTGCTCAGTTGCTTCACCATAAAAACCCCGACATCATTTCTAACATCTCTGTCTTTACCGATAAAAGGTTTAATAACACTCAGACCTTTCACTTCATGGTCATACTGTCTGCCTTTAAATTCATCTGTGCAGATGTTTAGCCTTGAAATTAAATTCAACATATCTTCAGTTATATTTCTATCACCAAGTTCTTTTTTGTCAGGCTCAGGCCATACGGGCTTTGTCCATTTAGCTTTAAGCTGCATTCTGGGACAGCCGTCATGAAGAAAATCTATATCCATAAAAGCAACAGTTTTACCATTGAAAAGAAGATGGATTTTTCCAGAATCAGTAAATTCCCCTAGAACGCTGACTTCCACTTCCCTCTCTTTAGCTAAAGCTTTAAACTCTTCAATATGCTCTTTAGGTACTGCAAACGACATTCTTTCCTGTGCTTCTGAAACGAGGATTTCCCATGGATTTAATCCAGCGTATTTTACAGGTGCCTTTCCCAAATCCATTTCACAGCCGCCACATTCTTCAGCCATTTCTCCAATTGAAGAGGAAAGTCCTCCAGCACCGTTATCAGTTACAAATCTATATAATCCACGGTCTCTAGCCTCATAGATAAAATCACTCATCATTTTCTGAGTTATAGGATCTCCTATCTGTACGGCCTGGACAGGGCTGTCTTTATGAAGTTCTTCACTGGAAAAAGTAGCTCCGTGAATACCGTCTTTACCTATTCTCCCTCCAGACATTACAATTAAATCACCTGGCAATATCTCTTTTTCAAATCCTTTTACATTCCCTATTTTTTTAGGAAGAGTTCCAACTGTACCGCAAAAAACCAACGGCTTTCCTATATATCTGTCATCAAAATATTCCCATCCGTTACCATAGGGTATACCGCTTTGATTTCCACCATCAATAACCCCTTTATGAATACCGTCTCTTAATCTTCTTGGATGCAAAAGTCCTTCTGGAACGGATTTATTATCAGTAAAAGGAGAACCTAAACAGTATCCCCAGACATTTATCAGCAGTTCGGCTCCAATTCCTGTTCCCATTGGATCTCTGTTAACTCCGACTATACCAGTCATTGCTCCACCGTAAGGATCAAGAGCAGACGGGCTGTTATGAGTTTCAACTTTAAAAACAATATCAGTAGAATCATTAAAAGCTATAACACCGGCATTATCATGGAATACAGAAACAAGCCAATCTACATCTTTGGCAATTTCAGCAGTACTTTTCATTATAAAAGTTTTAAAACATGAAATTATTTTTTCTGTTTTCCCATTTTCATCTTCATACTCTATTTCTGCATCAAAGATTTTATGACTGCAGTGTTCAGACCAAGTTTGAGCAATACATTCAAGTTCAACATCTGTAGGGTTATTTCTTAACCCAATATCATCTCTGTTTTCACTATTTCTGAAGTAGCTCTGTATAGCTTTCATTTCCTGCAAGCTCAAAGCTAAAATACCTTTTTTACTTATTTCGATCAATTTTTCATCTGAAACATCAAAATTTATCTCTTTGACACTGGGCTCTGAAGTTGATTTAACAAATGGGACATTATCAGGAAGATTTTCAGCATCTACTTCAGATTTTGACAAGACAGTTATTGTTTGGATAAGCTCATTAGCCAGCAAACCTTCTGCTATGTTTTTTATATCTTCCCTTTTTAAGTCTATTCCTTTGAAGAGATACTCTGTTGAACTAAATATTTTTTCCTTGGGTTTTTCCAATTCTCTACCAAGAATATCACTAACAGCCAAAAATGCTGTTTTCCCAACATTATCCGTAACTCCGGGCAGAAAACCTACAATTGCAATCCAGTCATAATTAAAATTATCAGAAGTTCCTATTTCTACTTTCTGTACAACTGGATTAACTAATTCAGATCCTATTTTTTTTGCATCATATTCACTTATATCAGCTGAAACAGTATAGACATCACGGGTATTTAAATCTTCAATATCCCTATTAAAAATGTTTTTGATCTGCTGTTTTGCAGTTTCAGCTTTGATGTCTTTACATCCGGGTAAGGTAGATATTTCAATTCTGTAAATCATAATTTTTCTCTATCTATTAAGTTTGAGTTCAAAATTACATTACTAAAGGTCAATCATTTATCATCAGATAAGTATAACAATATATAATAAATAAGTAATAATTAATAATTGATAATTGAATATTTACTTATATTTTGCTCTTGGGTGAGCCATACGGTATACATTTTTCATATGTTCAGTGCTAATATGAGTATATATCTGTGTAGTACTTAAACTTGAATGTCCCAAAAGCTCTTGAACACTTCTCAAATCTGCCCCAGCATCAAGAAGGTGAGTTGCAAAAGAATGTCTCAATTTATGGGGGGTTAACTCAGGAGATAAACCTATAAAAAGAATGTATTTCTTAAAAAACCTCTGAAAAGATCTTGCAGTAATTCTTCCTCCATTCTGATTAATAAACATAGGAGATTCTGATCTGCTGTCAGAAGTCCAGTTTCTACGAATTCTCATGTAACTTCTCAAGGCTTTAATGGCTGGTTTGCCTAAAGGGCAGATACGTTCTTTTTTACCTTTACCTTTAAGTTTTACAATAGAACTTAATGTATCAAGATCTTTTATATTAATATTCAATGCCTCACTGATTCTGGCTCCGCAGCTATAAATAAGTTCCAATATAGCTGTGTCTCTTTTCATAGAAAAAACAGCATTCTCTTCCTTCTTTGCACTTCCATTTGTAATTGCATCTCTCCAGTATTGCTCTGGAGCTTCAAGCAGAATGTCCACTTCATTAACTGATAAATATTTCGGCAGTTTTCTATCCATCTTAGGAGAAGATATATTAGCAAAAGGATTACTATCTAAAATCCCCTCCCTAATCATAAATTTATAAAATGATCTAAGGGCAGACATTTTCCTGTTCATTGATCTTTTTGAACAACCCAAATCCTGACATTCTATCAGGTAAGTTCTTGCATCAGAAAGAGTAATTGACTTCCATTCAATTTTATCAATATCAGAACCATCCAGTATAATTTCACTGAACTGCTTAATATCCTGCAGATAACTGCTTATTGTATTTAATGATACCTGTCTTTCATTCTTTAAATATGATAAATATTTTTTTGTTTCATTGTTCATGTAAACGAGATATTCCACGGGAAAAATTTTCACTACATCGATTATAAATTCTAGTTTTAGAATATCGATTTAGATGAAAAGTTAAAGTTTTTTTAGAAAACATATTCATTATTTAACATTCAACTTCAGAATTAAGTATGAAATTATTTTTATGTATTTTATTGTTTAGTTTACTTATTGTTTCGAATAGAGAACAGTATATATGCTGTCCTTTTATGAAACTATCAAGTCGGAAAAATTCATTTGGTGCGTGAATATTTTCATCCAACATTCCAAATGATAAAATTGAAGAATGAATTCCCAGCATGTCGTAAAGAATTGCACAAATAGGAATTGTAGCCCCCCATCTTATATAATATGGTTCTTTTTTATATATATATTTAAACACGTCACATAAAGTGTTATTTCCCCAGTGATCAATAGGCATGAAATAGGCTTCTGCACTACCGTGATCTTTATCAGAAAAAATTTTTATTTCAACTCCATCCGGACATCTCTCAATCAAATGTTTTTCAATACACCTGAATACATCTAAAGGGTTTTGACCCGGAACTAATCTACAGGCTATTTTTGCATTGGATTCACATGGAATAATTGTCTTCATCCCTTTATCAATAAATCCTCCCCACAAACCAACTATATCCAAGGACGGCCTTATCCATAACTGTTCTAAATATGAATACCCTGGCTCACTTATAAGACCTTTAATTTTCGCTTGATTCATAAATTCTAATATATTAAAAGGGACTTCTTCAATATAGCCTCTCTCCAAATCAGATACTTCAATTATTCCATCATAAAATCCATCAACGACAATAGTCCCATTTTCATCTTTCATAGAACTAATAAGAGAAGACAGTACTTCTACTGAGTTATGTACAGCACCTCCATATCTCCCTGAATGCAAATCTGAAGCAGAACCTGTCACAGTGACCTCCATCTCGCAAATCCCCCTGGTTCCAAGCACAATGGACGGAGCATCCTCAAAAAGCTGAGCGCCATCTGCACAATATGCAACATCGCAACTTAACGTTTCTTTATAATCCCCAATAAATTTTGTAATATTAGGACTTCCAATTTCTTCTTCTCCATCAAATAAAAATTTAAGGTTTAAGTTCAAATTTTCATAGGTTTTTATAATAGCTTCAGCGGCAAAAACAGGAATCAATAAATTACCTTTATCATCGCTTGAACCTCTTGCAAAAATTTTATTATCTCTTATTTCAGGCTTAAACGGATGAGATATCCACTTATTTTCATCCACAGGTTGAACATCATAATGACCATATATTAATAAAGTTTTAGCATCTAATGAAGTAAAATATTCTCCATATACATATGGCTGACCATAACCATCTATTACTTTGGCATTACTTATACCGGCTTTTTTAAGCCTTTTTACCAGCCAGCATGCTGCTTTATAAAAATCTTTATCATATTTGTGGTTTGAAGAAATTGTAGGAATACTCAAAAACTCTATCAGTTCGTCTGTAAATCTATTCTGATTCTTTTTTAAGTAACTTTTCCAATTAACCATACTGCGAACTCTTAAAAAGTTAATAATAAAATATTATTAGGAGTATACTTACTAGATAATAAGTTTATAAATATGATGATAGATTAAAAACATAAGATAGGCAATAAGTTAACGCGCTATTCATGTAAAATATTTGCACCATCTCTCTCATCCATAAATAAATGGAAATAATGCATGCATAAACATTTATACATTATTAGCACATAATGTACTTCGTTTAGGTTTTATATTTATGATGTAAATTAAACCTGAAAAAGAAAGTATTTCAAAATTAATTTAAATTTCTAAATTTATAAGTCTATGGGACTGTACATCCACTAGACCTTTGTCTGTCAAGCCCAACTTTGGTACAGTGGGCAGAGAAATAAAACTTAAAGTCATAAACGGCGAAGCCATTTCTGTTCCAAGTATTTTGGCAATTTTATTAATATTTTCTGCTTCCTTAAGAACCTCTATTGTTGGTTTTTGGCTCATCAAACCTCCTAATGAAAGCTGAATTTTACCAATTACTTTTTTGTTTTCAACAACTACAAATCCACCCTGAATTTCTTTTAGTGCATTCACTGCAACACTCATGTCTTCATCATTGGTCCCAACACAAATAATATTATGATGGTCATGGGAAACGGAAGAAGCCAAAGCACCTTTCTTAAGTTTGAATCCCTTAACAAAACCATTTCCTATACCACATGTTTTACCATATCGTTCAACGACTGAAAGCTTCAGCAAATCTTTATTAAGATCACAACCAATCTCACCATTTTCTACCGGCAACTCTGCACAAATCCAGTTATTTATAATTTGATCATCAATTAATTCAATTGCATTGACTTTAGTTTTGGGTTCATTTTTTTTTGAGATCACAATAAATGATTTTGGAGTAATAGCTTTTTTAAATTTTACAGTATTTTTAATCCATTCAGGATATTCTCGAGGTATAGCAGAATTTATAATTTTACCATTTTCTGCAACTAGCTTTCCTTCAAAGAATACTCTTGAAGGGTTGATTTTATTAATATCTTTAGTCAATAAAATATCTGCTAACCTTCCCGGCGTAATGCTGCCTATTTCATCTTCAACTCTAAAATGCCTAGCCGCATTAATTGAGGCAATTTGAATAGCTTTCATTGGGGCAAGCCCTAATTCAATGGCCCGATTCACATTATAATTAATATGACCTTCGGACATGATGTCATTGACATGTTTATCATCTGTACAAAATAATAAAAATTCAGTTGTTAATGAATTTTCAATCACACCATTAATCAAACTATCAACATTCCTTTCACTGCTTCCCTCTCTAACCATCACAGTCATTCCCAATCTAACCCTATCGATCAACTCATCAACATCCACGCACTCATGATCATCTGAAACACCGGCACTGGCATAAACATTGAGTTCTTGTCCATATCGGCCAATTGCATGTCCATTCACCTTTTTCCTTCTTTGCAATGCAGCTACAATTTTTTCTATGTACTCCCCGCCAAAATAAAAAATTTTAGACGGATCAATTTCACCTAAACTTAAGCTTTCATTACAATCCAAGAGCTTTTCAACTTCAACTATTCCAAGCACTCCACCTGTTGTTTCAAATTTTGGAGCAGTTGGAACTCTGGAAGAAACTTCCAGATACGCACGATACGGCAATTGATCAATGGATTGGAGCATTTCTTTCAATCCAGCTTCACCAGCTACATTTGCAATTTCCATAGCATCCATACAGAGAGTAGTAGTACCATTTGGCAGAATAATATCCACCAAAGTTTCAGGAGCAAGCAAAGTTGTCTCAAAATGCATATGAGAATCGATCAACCCAGGTATCGCATATTGCCCTTTGCAATCTATCGTTTCATTTGCTTCAAGACCTGCAATAGGACTTATACTTACAATTCTTTTGCCTTTAATATAAATATCAGAAGGATAAATTTCTGAGGAATAAACATTAACTAATTTAACATTTGTCAATTTTAGGTCACATTTTATTTTTCCCAATCCTGCCTGGACTGTTGTATTTATTTCATCAAAGGTTCTCATTGCTATATTCTCATTCTTGAATTCATTTATTTATCCTTACTCCTAAAAGTATTTCAGCAAACACTCATTCTATACCATAAATCCATTTGGTCATAATCCATTTGTTACTCAACTTATTCACCTATTAGATTACATTAAACCTTAACATGGCGTTTACAGCGGACTGTACATACAAGCATGTCAAAGATTTTTATTATGAGACGAATCACAATTTAAGTATGAAGATATTAGAAAATGGCAACCCCGCGAGGACTCGAACCTCAACCGAGTGGACCAAAACCACTTGTGCTACCATTACACCACGGGGTTTTAAAAAGAATTATAAGATAATGTACGTTCAGGCTATTTCCAGTTTATTTTTAATATTTTTTATAAAATAGTTAAAGCCGCATGAACTTTTATTTGCCTAAAAACATAATCCAATTTATACTCATAATTTAAAATTCATTCATAAAATAATTATATAATTCAGGCCATACTTCTTTTACCAATTCATTTTCATTTCTAATAATATCTAGATATAAACGGTATTTTATTGACATATTTATAAAATCATCTTCAACATTGTTTAAATGAGATGCAATTTTGATACATAGCTCAGCTTTAGAATAAAATTGTTGCTCATAACTGACAATTCTGTTACTAAATCCAACTATATTTTTTCGGTCGGTTAATAAATAAAGTTCTTTTATGATATTTTCAAGTGGTGCATTAACCATATAAGAAGATTGAATTTTTAATATTTTAAGTTTTGTGATTTTGTTCAGGGTTTGTCAGG
>DASCNA010000116.1:0-9678 GCA_036011305.1 Victivallales bacterium | reverse complement strand
ACAGTAAATAGATTAAATGAATTTGGATATACTAAAAAAATAAAATATACCGGAACTCTGAAATTCATAAATAATCAGTTTAATGCTGATACCGGAACTATATCATTGGAAGCCCTGGTTACAAACAAAGATGACTATCTGCTCCCCGGTCAATTTGTTAATATAAAAGTTATTTTAAACACAATAAAAAATGCTGTTCTAGTTCCTAAAGCTGCAGTTCAGCTAGGCCCTACAGGTCAGTATGTATATAAAGTAAATGCAAAAAGCAAAGCAGAAATGGTCAAAATAGTAACCGGTGAAAGTTTTCCAGGTTATTTACTGCTGACTCAAGGCAAACTGACAAATAAAGACAAAGTTATTATTACAGGATTTCAGGAACTTTCATCACATGCTCTTGTAAAAGTTAAAAATGTAAAAACTGATAAGACACCTGTGAAAAAAACAGTAAAGAAGACACCTAAAGCAAAAAAAGAAAATAAATAAAATGAAGAGTATATCTGAAGTTTTTATAAATAAACCAATCACGACAATTCTTATAATTGTAGCAGTACTGGTATTTGGAACAATAGCGTACTTCAAACTGCCTGTTGCCAGTCTGCCAAATATGCAGAATCCCTATGTTACAATTTATGCATCCTACCCTGGAGCAACACCTAAAATCATGTCAACCAAGGTATCTTCTCCCATAGTAAAACAGTGTATGCAAATACCTGGACTCGAAAAAATATCTTCTGATAACACCTATGGGCAAACAAGCATTTATCTTAAATTTAAATACAGCACTGACATTAATAATGTCGTACCAAAAGTTCAGTCAGCACTGCAGAGAGCAAAAGGTGATTTACCGGATCTACCGAATGATCCTGTTTTTTATACTGATAATACTTCTGATATACCAATAGTTATATATTTATTTTATTCAGATACACTCAGTAACCGTAATTTAACAGAAATGGTAAACAAAAGAGTTGCTCAGCCTATGAATATGCTGCCTGGTGTTTCAGACGTGCAGGTATATTCTCCTTCATTTGCTGTCTATATTAAGCTTGATCCTGGAAAAATGGCTATTTATAATGTTACTCTTTCACAGTTAAAACAGGCTGTAACAAATGCAAGCCAGATGTCTCCTGGAGGTGAACTTGACGGTAATTATAAAAATTTAAAAATCCAACCGGAAGGTCAGCTGACAACAATTGCAGGCTATAACAATATAGTTATTAAATATGTTAAAGGTCACAAAATAACAATTTCTGATATAGGTGAAGCTTATAAAGCACCTGAAGATGACACACGTTCCATGAAATTTGTTATAAACGGTAAAGTAGTCAGCAGTACAGCAAGTTTTGTACAGGTTCAAGTTCAAAAAAAGCCTTCTGCAAATACAATAAGTGTATCAAATGAAGTTAACAATCTCATTAAAAACGTTCAGAAAACTCTACCTAATTCAGTTCATGTTTCAACAATTCTTGACTTTTCTACAACGGTTAAAGAATCAGTTTTTGATGTAAAAATCACATTAGTATTTGCTTTTATTCTGGTTCTTCTCTCAATATTTCTATTTCTAGGTCGCCTAACTGAAACAATAATTCCTGGGGTAATTCTTCCTATTTCAATTATCGGCACTTTTGCCGGAATGTATGTGTTCGGCTTCAGTATAGATAATTTATCTCTACTTGCACTTACTCTATCTATAGGTTTTATTGTGGATGACTCAATTGTAGTTTTGGAGAATACAGTAAGGCATATTGAATTAGGAGAAAAGCCTTTTGAAGCTGCCATCAAAAGCACTAGGGAAATAACTGCATCTGTGATATCTATGTCAACGGCAGTCGGAATTGTATTTATCCCTCTTATTTTTGCTCCAGGAGTTATCGGGCAGACTTTTAAGGAATTTGCTCTTACTGTAATTATAACCGTTATCTGCTCTGGTCTGCTTTCTTTGACATTAACTCCTATGATGAACGCTCATGTTTTAAATCCTGTCACAACGGTTAAAAAATCAAAAATGCAAAAAGGCAGAGATATAATACTAGATTATATTGTAAGCAAATATAGCAGAATATTAAAATTTTTTCTAAAAAGACCTTATGTATCAGTCGCTATCTGGATAATCTGTATTGCCGGCACAATATTTTTCTACCAACATGTTAATAAAACATTTATACCTTCAGGAGACAGCGGTTTTATACAAGGGAGTTTTGTTGCACCTGTAGGAACTTCACAAAAACAGATGAAAAGATATAGAGACTATATTTTTAACATCCTTAAAAAAGATAAAGATATTGCTAGTTGCGCTACTAGTACACAAGGTAGCAATACAGGACGAATTATGATCCTGCTTAAGCCTTTAGGCCAAAGGAAACCTATTGATGAAGAACTTGCTTCTCTTTACAAAAAATTTAAGACTATCCCATATAATCTAGGGTCAATCTATCTATATAAATTTCCTGTTTTATTATTAAATATGGGATCAGGAAATAGTAGTGGAGGTGCTTACACTGTTTCAGGATCTGATAGTACCCAGGTATATAAATATACAGCTATTCTCAAAAAGAGATTGAAGAATAATCCAGATTTCACATCAGTAAAAACAGATATAAATATAAACAGTCCTCAGTTAACAGTACATATTTTAAGAAATAGAGCAGCTGCTTTGGGAATCACTGTTACTCAAATTGAAAACCTGCTCGCAGCTGCTTATACAAAAGTAAAGGTAACAGATTTTAATGAAGGAAGTGAAGTGTATAACGTTTATCTTCAGTTAAATAAAAAATACAGAAGAATACCAAATGATCTCTCTTATATGTACCTTAAATCTTCAACAGGTAAACTTGTTCCTCTAAGCGTTGTAGCAACATGGAATGAAACACTTGGCCCTGATAGTATCAACAAAACCAATCAGCTTGTTCAAGCAGAGATTTCATTTAACCTTGCCCCTGGAATCCCTATGAGCAAGGCAACAAAAGAGGTAAACAAAATAGCCAAAGAAATACTGCCCATTAATATTACAGGGTCATTCAGCGGAACAGCCGAGCAGTTTATGAAAACAACAGCAAGCCTGCCCTATATAATCTGCATATCAATTTTCCTTTTATATATATTACTTGGAATTTTATACGAAAGCTTTATTCATCCATTTACCGTACTTACAACGCTGCCAACAGCGACTGTCGGTGGTTTAGGGACATTATATCTGTTCAACTCCGATTTAACTCTGTTTGCCTATGTTGGCATGCTTTTGCTCCTTGGTATTGTGGCAAAAAATGGTATAATGATGATCGATTTTGCTATTCAGGAGATGGACAACAAAGGAAAAAATAGTTTTGACTCAATCCATAGTGCCTGCCTAACAAGATTCAGGCCTATTCTTATGACAGGCGTAACTTCAATCTTGGGTGCAGTACCTATAGCAATAGGCCTAGGTGCAAATGGTTCTATAAGAAGTTCGCTTGGTTTAATGATTATTGGAGGTTTGGTAGTTGCTCAGGTAGTTACTCTTTTTGTTACTCCTGGAATATTTATTTATATGCAGAAGCTGCAAGACAAATATCTAAATAGATTCCGCTTAACAAGAACAAGAAAAGCAAAATTGTTACACTTAGATGATAAGTTAAAAGTTAACACGGCTACCATCTTGAACTCTAACACTACGGAATAATACTGATAACTAATGTCAACGTTCATGGCGGTAGTCATGCTAAAAGGTGTATTGATGTATAATTGGCGAAAAATGACAAATGAACAAGGAAATTATGTTCTTAAAATAAGAAAGGAACAAAATAGACCTCGTCATAGTCTACCACATACTGTTACTGAAAGAGAATATTTTCATCTTTCTGCTGCCTGTTATGAGCATAAATCGATTATAGGCAGTTCCATTTTAAGGATGATTGAATTTGAAGATGTAATTTTAAAAGCCATTAACACTACATCCGAAAAAATATGCAGCTATGTTTTCCTCCCTAACCACTACCATGTTCTAATAAAAGTTGATAATGTAAAAACAATATTAGACATGATATTTAAAATACATAGAAAGATAGCAATCAAATGGAATAAGGAAGATAATTTAATTGGTAGAAAAGTTTGGTGTAATGTGATGGAGTCTGGTATTAAATGTGAAAAACATTTTTGGTCTGTCATGAATTATATTCATAATAATCCTGTAAAACATGGATATGTTAATAAATGGGTTGGCTGGCCATATTCAAGTGCTGAGGTTTTTATAAAAAATGAGGGGATAGAAAAAACACTTTTTCTTTGGAAGAAATATGATATTAGCAAAATGTGTCAATGGGATATATAAAGCACAACTTGCGTTGTGAACTCTAACGCTACGAAACAATATTGAAAGCTAGTGTTAGAGTTCATGACGATAGTCATGCTTATTAATTAAAAAAATAACTAAATCATTATAATTTTAAAGGATCAATAATGAATAAACATACTAAACTGGCATTAATTCTATCGATTATGGGATTAACAGCACTATTAGCCGGATGCGCAGGCATTCATGGCAACGGCACTCCTAGTACAGATAAAAGACTTTTGAGCAACTTCAATGCAATCAATCTGCAGGGCGGCTATGAAGTATATATCCACATCAATAAAAACACTCAAAGCCATATAACTATTTCAGGTGACGATAATATTCTCCCTTTGATTACCAGTAACGTTGAAGATAATACTCTTTATATCAAAAAAACAAAATATATTGATAAAAATTTGACTTTAGTTCTCAATATTTATACAAAAAATCTTGAGAGCTTAACAATTAACGGAGCTGGAAAAATCAATGTGCCCAATCTTAACAATAAACAATTTTATCTTGACATCAGCGGAGCCACATCAGTTACATTATCAGGCACCACAAATTCATTAATTATTACATCCAGCGGCGCAAGTGATATAAATGCTGAAGACCTTAAAGCTATTAATGGAAAAATTCACCTAAGCGGTACTAGCAGCGCCAAGATATTTGTGACTGGCAATCTAAAAGCAAATATCAGCGGAATTGGCAGCATAACCTATTATGGCAACCCTAAAGTAGTAAGTCAAAAAATCACAGGAATTGGTAAAATAAATCACTTCAAATAATTAATTAAAAATTACAAAAGGAATAAAGAAGATGAAAATGAAGAAAATCGCTACACTATTTACAGGAATAGCAGCAATTATTTTTCTAATTGCAGGCACAACTCTCAACGCTGAAACAGTTAAAATTAATAGACCTGTCGACGGTATAACAAATATCACTTTGGCATGTTACGGAAATTTATATATAACTCAGGGAAATGAAAATAATCTTACTATAGAAACAACTAAAAAAAATGAAAACAACTTAATTTGTAAAAAAGAAGGTGACACATTAATACTTAAAACAAAAAACAGCAGTTGTTCATGGTCTAGTTTCTTCGGTCTTTTCAGCGGTTCAAACAATGATAATTTAACCTACTACTTAACACTGAAAAATATTAATAAAATAAAAAGTGAAGGCTCAGGAAACATAACTGCCAGAAGCGATATAAACTCAAAAAATTTAAAATTAAAACTTCAGGGAAGTGGAAATTTTAATTTCCAAAATATCACTGCTTCAAATATTGATTTAAAAACTGAAGGCAGTGGAAATTTTAATGCCGAATCAATTAAAGTAAAAAATAATATCAATTTAAAACTTGATGGCAGCAGCAATATTGAAATAAATAGCTTAATAACAAACTCCTTAAACAGTGAACTGGACGGCAGTGGAAATATTAAAATTTCAGGTGGAACTGCCAAATCCCAATATTCATCAGTCGATGGGTCAGGAAACTATACAGCTCCTAATTTAATATCTGAAACAGCAAATATTGATATGGAAGGCAGCGGCGATATCACAGTCAATGTCATAAAATCAATGTCAATAGAGACTTCAGGAAGCGGTGATTTAAAAGTTATAGGCAAACCTTCAATAAGCTCATTAGACACCTCAGGCTCAGGAAGTCTGGACTTTAACAATTAATTTCTAAAAATAAATAAGCGAATTTTACACATATAGAATTCGCTTATTTAAATCATATTTTACAAAAGTTTAGCATTTAGGTAATCATACAGGATTACATTTCCATTGCTCTGGACAATAAGCAGTTTATGATCTGAAGTAATTTTAGGATAACATCTATATTCACTTGAAGCTATTGAAGTTTTTCCACTGTTTGAATTATATATAAGAATTCCATGTGTTCCAGTTATAAAAATATACCCATTATCTTCAAGTACAGGAGTTACATTCCAGCCAATTCCAACAGTATAATTTATTTTGGTTAAATCTTTTGTTTTTACAACTATTTTCCATTGTTTACTTTCAAAGTTATATTCATCTAAAGTTAATGTATATTTTGCACCATCATAGCTTACATTTATAGAGAATAATTTATTATTTTTTGTGTATATCGCATCACTATAATCTTGATATTTTTTAAACTGTTCCCTTTTTGAAGAATAATCTGATTTCATTAATTTTTGCAAGGATTTTGCCACCAATGTACTGCTGTCTGTCATAGCAGGCATTAACTTATATCCAGGTGCCTGCTCTTTTTTTAATGCATCAGGAGAAAGTTTTTCATTCGGCGATAAATTACTATCTGTCAGAGTATTGGTTGGAAGTGTTTCATTTGCAGAAACTATTGTAGAAAAAGAAAAAATAAACAGAATAAACAGAAAAAATAATTGCTTCATAGTCACCCCTTATTATTTAAACTAAAATGAATACTTTCTGCTAATTATATAGAGTTTAAAATAAAATAACAATGAATTCTATCAATTAACATTTTCTATCAGTTTACATATAATATTAAAGTTAACAGTCGGATTAAAGTGTTTTAAGGCAATTTTTTTTGCATTACTTCCCTTCTTCTTTCTTATGTTACTATTTTCTGCTTCTTTAACCGCATCAATAATTCCGTCAATATTCCCTTCTTCAAAACACCAGCCTCCATCAGCTTCAGAAATCCATTTACTTATTGATGTATTTAAGCCACCACAATAAATTACAGGTTTTCCTATAGCAAAAACATCAAGAAGCTTGCTTGGAACAATGATACCTGTCCAGTTTTCCCTTAAAGAAATTAGCTGAACATCAGCACTGGCCAAATGGACATTTAGTAATTCAGCAGGAGCATAATCCATAAGTTCAATATTTATATCTGAATTATTTTTCTTAAAACTAGCAATTTCTTTTCTTCTTCTCCCCGCACCTGCATACACCCATTTAATATTTTTATGCTCTCTCAGTTTTTTAGCTGCTGTCAAAAACTCTAGAAAATTATGTCCAAGCCCCATGTTTCCTGAATACATTATGACTAAGTCATTTGTATTCCACCCTTTCTCTTTTCTATATTTTTCAATAGATTTTATGTTTACATTAACCATTTTTGAATTAAAGCATATAGGAACTGAATGTAATCTTTCATAATCATCTATATACTCTTTAGCTCTATCTAGCATGCAATCACCTATCGCAATGACTAAGTCACAATTAGATAAAATTTTTGTTTGAAGATGTTTTAAAAATTTATACCCATAATTTTTTTCTCCCATAACATTACCGGCTTCTAAAGCATCAGGATATAAATCCATAATCCATTCCACATGCTTAACTTTAAACAGTTTATTAATAATATAGCCAAGCATACCCAAAAAAGGTGGAGTAGTCATTGTTATCACAATGTCATATTTTAGGATAGAAAAAATTAAGGTGGATAAAGCTAAAATAAAATAGACGAATTGGTCTAAAATTTTAAATTTATACCTCAGTCCGCCTAAACAGAAAGAAAACAAACTTTTAATGTGCAATCCATCCACTTTAGGCATGCTTTCTGATACACCATTATTATTATAACTATCTTTAGAGCTAATTATGGTAACTTTATGCCCTCTATCGGCAAGCTCTTTCCCCAGTAAATAAGCAACCCTGCCGGTGGGCGCGAAACATGGTAGACAATATTGATTAAGAATAACAATTTTCATATAAAATGAATTGAATAAATTTTATTTATAATTTTTGTAATTCAATATGTTATAATATCTAATAAAAAGTTTTTATAAATACCAAAAAATGAAAAAAAGGTACTACATAAAAAAATATTTTATTTACACTGTTACATTTTACATCTACAGCATAAGTATGATAGCAGAAAATCTCGTAACACCAGCTCAATATCTAAAAAGTATTCCAAGACCAAATTTCAAGAAAGAGAATACTATGCTTCCTCTTACAAGATGGGGATGGATTTTATCACTTAATTGCAGAATAGAATTAGCTGATAATTGGGGATTTGCTCTTGAATTTGGTCCATGTACAAATGGATATTTAAAAAAACTATCTAATCCTGAGAGCAATACTTCTAAAATAGTTAAACTATGTCGATCTAATCCTGAAAAATATTCTCTCTTTATTCTTGCAAATAGAAAACTGCCTAAAAAAGTACCACCTTCAACATGGACTAGAAATAGTAAAGGAGAGTTTTTAAATGCAAAAGCAAAATCACAGGACGGCAATGAATGGCATCCTGGTTTGAGTACAGTTTACAGCCCTGAAGCTCCTGATTCTGTATGGGAGGAAGCAGGAAAACTTAATGCAGAGCCAATAGAGAATTTAATAAAAAAATGCCCTGTATCAATAATTTTAAGTGGAGGAGAATATGGGATAGGAGTTTTAGGGTTTGCTAAAAAAGTATGGGAAAAAGATCCTGTAATAATAAAAGCAAAAGGAAATAAATCATGGTTTGAATATATATCAGAGAGAAAGGCAAATGAAGAAATATTAATTGCAAATGCGATAAAAAAAGCTGCTCCTAATCGCAGACTTTATATTTATTATCCTACAGATGGTGGATTTCATAGAAATGAATATCCGGGTTGGAATAAATGGTATTACGGCTATCAATGGATGAAACCGGTTTCCGATCTACCAAATGGCTATGCATATTATATGCAATTCAATACAGGCTGGACTGGTTCAAGAGATTTACTAACTCAGGCATTGGATGCAAAAGGTTTTGAAATAAAATATGATGAACCTTTATCATATAACTGGCTTTGTGCCGGCTGGGATCAAAAAAATCTTGGTCCAGAAGAATTTTCAGATATTCCTTTATATACAGGATTCCTTAAATCTTATTATAATGTTGGAATGCTTGGAGGAGTAGCTGGATATTTTTCATACCCTAAGGGCGGATTTAAAAGTAAATTCAAAAAAAATAAACCACCGCATTGGTTGCAGCAAATAGTAGTCCTTTCAAGAGTGCACGCACTTTTTTCCCATTATGAAGATTTTTTAAGAAATGGGACTTTACTACCAGGTCCATATAGGCATCCATGGTCAAAACATCAACCGGCATATATGTTTCCAGTTTTAAATAAAAAAACAGATAAACAAATAACTTCTAGTAAGTTTACAAAACTATTTTTATCTTTAATTACCCCACCTAAAAATGATATAAAAATTATAATACGTAAGCATAACAGTAAAAATCAATGGCTAATCTCGGCCTGGTCAGGTAAGCGTAAAGACGAACCATATATAATTCTGCAAATTAAGTATTTGACAAATTCTTTTTGTTCTTTGCAATAAGCCATTGGTCTGGCAATAATTCCATTAGATTTTTATGAGGATAAGACTGAAGCCTTCTGAAGATA
>DASCNA010000115.1:0-2957 GCA_036011305.1 Victivallales bacterium | reverse complement strand
AAAAAAATTACATACCGAGATATGATAATGAAAAATTATCATTACGACCCAATGAAATGTAAGAACTGTGGAACTCAGATGCTGCTGCAGGATGTAGAGTTTGCTCAATCTTCTGAGATTAAACAGCAGTTAATATTATTTCATGGAATCATTCTAAAGAAATATCATGGTATAGAACTTGCAGAGTTCTCATAATAAACAACTTATCTAAATAAAAAAGCAACCGGACAAACATATTAATACAGCAAGGTACACGTTGTGGACTAATTTGATTTTTTTTAGGGTTTTAATCATGTCAAGCAGCAGGAAATGCCAAAAACAAGATCAACACTGTCACTGAAAATCTTATCCCAGGGGCTCTCAAATCGAAATTTAGGACTACTTTACTAATATGGGCTTATTCGCTGATTTTTGAAATTCCTGAATAGTAAAAGCGAAAACCTCAAGAAGTGCAATCAAGAGCTAACAGTACGGACAATATCAAACTTGAAAATAAAATCCTCGATATCGTTACTAGGGCAAAGGACACCTTTGCAATCCGTTTTATGTAGTTCGATACAGAAATAGCGATAAAAAGGCTTTAAAGACGCATTCTAGCGATTTTAGGTAGGAATCTGTGAAAATGTATAGCCTTGGTTGGTCTGTTGAATTATGGTTGCTTTTAATGTTTTTATATATATTAAACTGCTGGCTTACAAAAAACTGAAGAGCGTCTGTTAACTCAAAATATAGTTTTGCATCTTGTTTAGATAATTTCATTTTTAGCCTCTATTGTTTTATATTTTTAAATAGAAAATATAAATATAGTCGATTAAAATCGAACTTCATATACTAGTTACAATTTTCCTACCGTAAAATATACATACATACATACAGACAATACCCCTATTGGAAATTAGGCAAGAAAAAATCAAGTTTTATATATATTGGATTTTTATTTTTATAAATTGTTGTAGAATAACAAAATTCAAGAATTAGAAAATTTGTAAGATGAAAATAAAAATATTCTAAAATTAAAGTATATTTTTTACCTTAAATAAATAAAAAATAAGTAATTATATAATGTTTACTTTTGCAAAAATAAGAGGACAAATTGGCATCTCATATTCAGATAATCATCTGGTTAATAATGACTATTATTGTGAAAAAGAAAAGGTTCAGGGAGTATACACAGGAAAGCTTTCTTTAGAGTTTAATTTGGACGGTAAAAATGTAACTTCAGAAGAGTTTAATAAGTTCTATAATAATATAAATCCTAATACCGAAGGTAAACTTACTAAAGCAAAATTTAAATCTAGGGTCGCAGGATTGGATTTAACTTGTTCAGCCCCGAAATCATTAAGTGTTTTATATCGTCTAGGCGGAGATGAAAGGTTGAAGTCAGCCCATAGTAAAGCTGTGGATAAGGCATTAATTGAACTTGAAAAGTCAGCGTATCGAAGGGATAGAAAAGGCGATAATTATCATTCAGAAGCAAATATAAATACAGGTAATCTTCTTATAACTAAATACGAACATGACACCAGCAGAGACCTTGATCCTCAGATTCATACTCATTGTTTTGTAATGAATTTTACTAAAGATAATAATACTGGTGAGTTTTATGCTTTGCAGAATTCTGAAATTATTAGAAACATTGATCATTTTGGAAGAATTTATCAGAATGAACTAGCTATAGAAGTTCAAAAACTTGGATATGAAATAAAAATTACCAGAGATAGTAAAAGAAATATTAAGAGTTTTGAGCTTAAAGGTGTTTCAGATAATTTACTTGATAAATTTTCAAAAAGAGCAAAAACGGTGAAAGATGTTACCAAGTATTTTATTGAAGAAAACGGAAGAAAACCTACAGCAGATGAGCTTAGAATAATAAAAACTCAAACTAGAGAACAGAAATTAACAGAAACAACGAATAGTGAAATACTTAAAAATCAAAAAGATCAGCTAAGTAAATCAGAGGATATAAATTTAAAATCAGTTTATGAAAAATCTTTAGTTAGAGAAGTTCTCTGCGAGAATAAATTAGACTTGGTAAATGAAAAAGAAGCTATCAAAAAAGCTTTAAATCATTTAACTGAAAGAAAGTCAGTAATAACAGTAACTGAGCTTGAAAAAGAGTGTTTAAAGGAAAATTTAGGGCGAATTAATTTTGATAAACTTGATATTGCAATAAAAGAATCAAAACAGATTATTAAAATTGAAAATGATATTCTTACTACAAGAGAAATCCTTTCTGAAGAAAAGGAAGTAATTAAGTTTGCAACTAGAACTAAAAATAAATTTCAGCCATTAAATGATAGATATAAACCTTTCAGTGACAGTAAAACAAAATATTACGAAAAGAATAAAGGTTATGATTATACTGAGCAAAGAATTGCAGTAGAAAAAGTTTTAAATAATAAAGATCAGATAACTGTTTTTAGAGGTGTTGCAGGGGCAGGAAAAACTACTGCACTTTCAGAAATAGAAAAAGCATTAAAGCAAAATAAGCTTAAAAGTTATTATTTTGCTCCAACAAGAACGGCTGTTAAGGAGCTTAAAGGAATATCTGAGCGTGCTGATACAGTTGCGTCATTAATAAAAAAACATGAAATTGGAAAATTAAATGATATCAAAAATAGTGTTTTAGTTATTGATGAGGCCGGATTATTAAGTACAAAACAGGGCAAAGTAATTACTGATATTGCAAAAAAATATAACTGCCGGATTATTCTTTCAGGGGATAGTAAGCAACACTCGGGAGTTGAACGTGGTGATTATCTTAGAATTTTAGAAAATTATTCAAAAACTGAAACCGTTGAGTTGTCTACTATTAGGCCAGAAATTCTTTACGAAAAATTAAATTTGTATATTTAATTAAAAAGTATAATAAAATCATCGAAAAAACAAGTATTACACTCAAATATTAAAAACAAAACTGTGCGAAAAGTCTAAACTAAAAATCCATCGAGGATTGC
>DASCNA010000114.1:0-28850 GCA_036011305.1 Victivallales bacterium | reverse complement strand
GACTGATTAACGGTGAAATTCCTTTTAACATTTTCTATCTCCCACATGTCTATTAATATTTCAGTTTTAATCAAATTATCATAAAATCAATAAAACTCAAATTATGCTAAATTAATAGTATCAGTTTATGCAAATTATCTATTTGTAGAGTAATATAATTAGATGTAAGAATTTAATAATTATTTATTATGATCTAAAGATAAAATCTATATGGAATTATCAGGACTAACAATTTTTATTATCTCTATACTGTATACAACTTATGCATATTACTGGTTATACAATTATGTGGTAAGAGTTGTTGATTTTAATGAAGAGAGTAAAGAAATCCAATCTAAGTTTTTTCAATTTTTCTGTATGAGTATAACTGTTTCTGTTATTCTTTTCTGGTGCTCTCTTTTAGAAAGTTACCTGGCTATCGGTTTATTAAGTTTTATCTGTTTAGGCGCTATCTATATTACATTAACTCAATCTAAAAAACTACTATTACGGAAGTCAAAACAGGCTTCTGATAAAATGATTAGATTGTTTCTGGCAGGAGATAGGGAGACAGTAGAAGGAGTTGCTGAAAAATATAAAAAAATGCAGGATAAAAATGGTGAGTTTAAAACGGCTAATATGTCTTCAAGAGATGACCAAATATTTTATTTTGCAGTCAGTAAAGCTCTATTGAAATGTAAAGATTACAGTAGTTAAATTGTTTATAAAAATTAGAAAAGAAGTGAGGGTAAAAATATAAATTCTATTTTCACTCTCTACTCTTTAATTTCTTCTAAATATTATGAATTATTTTTGTGTAAATATTACATGCATCAACTATTTGATCTACTTTGCATGACTCATTGCACATGTGAGCTAATTTATATTCACCTGGGCCAAAACCAATTGTAGGTATTCCCATGCTTACAGGTGTCACTGCATTTGTACTAAAATCCCAGATAATATACTCGTTTGGGTTACTTTCAAAATTTTCATGATATGCTGCAATACATGTCTTTGTAAGTTCTTGGTTTAGATCTATTTTCCATGCTAAATGAAATGGCTCATATTTAATATCCATACCTGTCCAGCTTTTTCTATAGAGTGTTCCTATTTTCCATGATGCATTTTTGCCATTAACTATTCGATCCATTTCATTTTTGATGGCATCTTCAGTTTCGCCTTGTACTATCCTTCTGTCTAAATACACTTCGCATTCAAAAGGCACAGCATTCAAAGATGCTCCGGTACTTGAAATTTTAGACATTACCAAAGTTCCTTTTGAGCCTTTTTTATTCATGAGTTCTTCATTTGTTTTTTCTACGCGTTGGATGATTTCTGCCATTTCATAAATTGCATTGATTCCTTTTTCAGGAGCTGAACCATGAGCTGAAATTCCATGTGTTTTAATGGATATCTGTGCTTTACCCTTATGACCAAGAGAAATTTTGTTATCAGATGGCTCACAAATGACAATGTAGTCCGGTTTGATATTAAGTTCTTTAAAAATGTGCTTCAAGTTTTCACCATCGCAATCCTCTTCAGACACACTACAAGAAACGAAAATGGTCTTATTTGAATCAAGTCCCATTTTTTTTGCAATCGAACCAGCATAAATTGAAGCGGCTGCTCCTGATTTCATATCCACTGAGCCTCTGCCATGAAGGCGTCCATCTACAATACTACCACTGAATGGCGGAATGTCCCATTCTTTTTCATCTTTTACCTCAACTGTATCTATATGTGAGTCAAACATAATTACTTTTTCGCCATGTCCTATTCTTCCAACTACATTACCCATAGAATCGATGATAACTTCATCATATCCAAGAGTATTCATTTTTTTTTCAATAAGCCTAATGATTTCCTCTTCATGTCCAGAAATACTTTTGATTTTTACGAGGTTTTGAGTAAACTCAGTAAGCTCTTTTTCTATTTCTGGCGTAATTACATCCAATTTATTCTTCATAAACTTCTCTTTTTTTCAATTTTAAGTTGTACTAGCTATGCAAAAAATAGTTTTTCTATTTTATTATCAATACGATACTGGATCTTTTATATTCAGATTTAGATAATAGCTTCTCTGTGCACCACTGTTTTTTGGAGGATCTGATATCCGCTTCCATCCATATTTATTGTAAAGATGAATAGCACTCTCCATATTATCACAAGTGCTAAGATATATTCCATCAGAAGCATTTTTTCTTGCTCGATTTATTACTTCGTTTAGAAGTCCTTTTCCTACTCCTTGACCGTGGAATTCAGGATTTACATAAAACCCTGTGAGTTTGGCAAAGGTAGGGGACTTTTTTTTTAAAATAATTGAACCAATAATAGTTTTACCTTTACAGGCAACCAGTTGTGCTATCGAATCAGAAAAATTTTCAGCAAAGTGCCCTAGGTCAAAATCTAAACCTTCTGGCTCTGGTATTATTCCGAATGATTCCATAATTGAAAATGCCAAAAGCCTTACACTTTTTCTATCAAAAATGGTTCCATCTCTAATAGCAAATTTAGCTTTTTTCATTTTACTAATTATCCTTTTAAATATTATTTTTATCTAATATACTTTCAATTAAAAAATGAGATTAACAAATTATAAAAGGGATATGATAGGAAAATGATATAATTTTATTCATTTCTGAACAATTATAGTACTTAATAGTTGGTAATAATAGTTATGAAGTTATTTAAAGTATATGGGATTGGTTAGCAGAATTTTTTCATGATTATTAGTATTTGATCTATATCTACAAACTTCTACACGGATGAATTTCTGATTTACTCTGCAAAACTCTAGTTCAAGTTTTCCATCATCCACTATTTCAATATATTTTTCTTCACCTAAATCAGATAACAATCTTACATTATCATGTTTAAAAAGGTTGGACAGTTTAATTTTTACTTTCTTATCCTCAGTTGATTCGCCTAAAATATTATTATCTGTATACATATCAATTAATGGACCATCTATACTTGATATGAATACATTTCCTCTTTTAAATCCTTCAAGAATATTATTTTTATTCAATGAATTTACATAAACATTTGTAACGGGTTTAGAGAGATCGTAATAATCTTTTGAATTATGATTATCACTGCCGCCTATAACAGATATTTTTTTACCTTTACATAATTTACTATGCCACCAATCAAGGGCATTCTGGTTCATGTAGCTCCAGTTTCTATTCCAAATTTCTATCCAGTCAAATGGAAATTTAAAACCCCATTCCCACATACATCCATCATTATCATCGGCAAATGGATGATTAATTCCTGTATAACATCCGTTTTTTTTCGTTTCAGCAAATTTATTTGATACATTTTCTGTATGATTGCATCTAAAATCTTCTATAGGCTTTTTGGCGCCCACAAAGTTTGCGTGACCTTTGTAAGTAGTTAATTCCATACCTGGTATCACTATGATACCTCTATGTGATGGAAGTGACATATTTTGAGTGAATGTATTATGATCGGTAGTTATAAGGTAATCAAAGTTATATTTCTTATATATATTTATTATTTCTGAAACTGTAAATTGACCATCGCTGTGTACCGAATGAAGGTGTGTGTCGCCTTTGAGCCATCGATAATTTTTCTCTTCCAAAACAATATCGATTGACATACTGCATCCAGTTTTAGGGGCTTTATATATACTTAGTAAAATATTCCATATTCCGGATTTAAGATCACCGTGTCTGTAACCTGGAGTTGCATACTCTTCTGTTATTGTTATTTGTTTTTTACTGCCTCCTGACCATCCTCGTACTTTAAAAGGATCCTTTAAGCCTATATCAATAATAGCATCTTCATCACTATTATTGATTATTTCAAATTTAAGATCGATTATGTCAATGTCGTTGGGAACCTCAAATGGGACTTCAAATCTTTTATACTGATCCTTATCAGTAAATGTCTGAATGATTTGCTTCTTCATTGTTAAATACTTTTACTTTAATATGAATTACTCTTTGACAGCTCCGGCATTTGTTCCTTTAACTACAAATTTTTGCAGGAATACATATAAAATAACTAAAGGAAGCAGGCCTACTACAACTGCCGCCATTTGTGTGTTAGGTGCAATAATAAAATTTGAAGATGCTTGTTCTGTTGCACCTACAAGAGTTTTCAATGTTAGCTGTACAGTATAAAGTTCGGGTTTGGTTATGAATAAAAGTGCGGCAGTATAGTTATTCCACCTGGAAACAGCATCAAGCATAAAAATTGTAACTAATCCCGGTATCCCCATAGGAACATATATTTTCCAGTATATCTGCCACTCTCTGGCACCATCAATACGCGCAGATTCAGCTAAATCTTTTGGGATACCCTTGAAATAACTGTGCATTAAAAGGATGCTGAATCCCTGTACAACGCTATAAATCATTAGAGAAGCATAAGTATTGATTAAGCCTAAATCTTTGTATAAAAGATAAGTCGGTATCATTAAAACCTGCTGCGGAACGGCCATAGTAATCAGTATAAATACTGTAATCCACTTTATCCCTGGCACTCTCGCCTGAATAAGAGTATAGGCAGCCAAAGAACAGAAGATTACATGTGAACATGTACCTACAATTGTCACAAATGCACTGTTAAATAAGGGGCGGAGATAATTTATAGAATTAAATAAGATACCATACCCCTCCATGGAAAATACTTTAGGCCAAAAATATAAACCACCTTTTAAAGAAGCTATTGAAGAAGTAAATGAGACAACCAGACTAAACCATACAGGTAGAAACAGAAGAACCAGTAAAAATACGAGTACTACGATAAGTGAAATCTGTTTAATCGTAAATTTCTTTTTAAGTTTCATTTTAATATCTTATTATTTTTTTTACTGTAAAAACAAGCAGTAGTGATAATATAAATATTATTCCTGCTGCTGCTGATGCTAAACCCATGTCAAATTTTAAAATACCTTGGTCGTAAGTATAAACGATTGCTGTTGTGACCCCTTTGTAGTTAGCTGCATTTTTCATTACATATGACATATCAAATGTCCTCATAGCTCCCATTAATACCATAAGAAGAACAATTTTAACAGTTGATAATATTCCTGGAAATGTAACATATCGCGATTTCTGAAAAACATTTGCACCGTCTATATCAGCAGCTTCATACAGAGATGGATTTATTGTAGTTAATGCCGCAAGATAAATAAGAGTATAAAATCCAATATCGTGCCAGGCGGTCATGTAAATAAGCATCCAACGACCCAGTGTATCGCTGGTAAAAAAAGGTATAGGTTCACTGATTAGCCCAATGGCACCCATAATAGAATTAAAAGGTCCCACAGGACTCAGTAGGTTTATATATATACCAATGATAATCAATGCAGAAAACAGAAAAGGGACATAAATTGTAGTTTGAACAAATTTTTTGACCTTTTGGAGAAGAAGATTATCAAGCGCTATTGCTATAATGATTGGAATAAGAACACTTGCAGCAACGATTCCTACAGTAACTATTAATGTATTCCAAATAGTCTGATAAAAAAAAGGATCAGCAAAAAGTTTCCTATAATTCTCTAACCCGATATAACCTTTTGAACCCAGTAGTCCAAAATTCTGAAAACTCATCAAAAGCCCCTGAATTAAAGGGTATACAACAAATACCAGAAAATAAATCATTGCAGGAGTTATGAATAGATAAAAAATATAGCTTTTTCGTAAATTTATGTAGAATTTAGATGTCATCTTAATCGATTAACTTCTTTCTCTTTAATTCTTTCTGCATGCTTTTAACTGCTTGTGTACCCGTAATTTGTCCTTTAATTGCTTTGAATGACCAATATTCTATCACCTGCAGTGCATCTGCCCAATCCAACGGCATATACATCGGTGTTGCATATTTTATAATTATTTTTTGTGCAGCTGTAACGCCAGGTAATGGAGGGAACGGCGGTTTCCAGGTGGCAGAGAGAACACGCGGCGCTCCGTGGTCGCATGCATGTTCTATTCCAATTTCTGTTAATACTATTTTTCCATTTTTATCTCGTGTATAGTCATATCCTTCTATGCCTACAGAACCCAAAATGTATCCTGGAGGTGAATGCCAGAATTCAAGAAACTTAATTGCCATGTCAATGTTTTTAGCGTTATATGGAATAACCCATAAACTATTATCTCCGGCAGTTAGAATTATTTTACCTTTAGGGCCCGGGACTCCCTTTATTCCTTTAGCAATAAATTTTCCTTCTTTATACCTTTTAATCTCTGTATTATTAAATAAACCTACCCATGCATCCCAATAGCCGACACTTGCGACAGAGTTTGCAAAAAACATATTTCTGAAATCTTTTGGCTGATTAACAATAAAATTAGGATCAAGGTAGCCTGAGCGGTAAACTTTAGCCATCCAATCCCAGAAATCGGCGGCTTTATCACTGGCATATGGCAGTGTTCTCTTGCCTTTGACAATGACATACCCATCTTTTAGACCAAATGCACTTGCCCACGGTTGAACATCATACAGTCCTTTTGTTGATAGTCCATACGCATTATTCTTCTGTTTAGACATCTTCCAATATTCCAGCCAATCATCAAGTGTTACAGGATCATCCAAGTCAAATTCAGTCAGCCAATCCTGCCTTACAATAGGTAATCTACCGCCTTCAAATTTTGCAGGAACACCATATATTTTATTATTAATTTTTATAGTATTCCATATTTTAGTTGGTATAACTTTAGGATTAGAAAGCACAGGTGAATCTTTAACAATTTGTGTTAGATTTTTCAGTGCGCCCTGATCTATGAATATGGGCAGATTTTCTGAAGTCATATTTATCAAATCATAACTTTCACCGGATGAAAAGATTTGCAGAACAATATTATCATAACCTGAGGCAGGTTTGAAAAAATTAATTCTGAATCCTAATCTTCGTTCAAGTTCATCTACAAAAAGTTTCTGCTCATAAGGTGTCTTACCCCCTATGATATTTGACATCATCTTTAGTGTTCGACCCTTGTACTGAGGTTTGAGGTATTTATTGATGCTGGTGTCACTGTCCCCGCAGGAAGATAGAAGTATTATAAATGCAAAGGAGTAAAATAAATTTAAGAGTTTCTTAATCAAAATCATTAAAGTATATTTATAATATGACTATTTTCGTTAATAATATTATATGAAATAATAATCCTGTTACTATAGTTAGATAGAATTATTAGACATAATAAAATAAGAGGGACTAAAATGACTAATACTTTACAAGTTTCTTGCGTACAGTTACATTGGGCCAGATCTTTAGATTATAATGTTGAGAGAACATTGCATTATATTAAACTGGCGTCTGAATCTGGGAGCCGAGTAGTTCTTTTTCCCGAAGCTAATTTAACAAGTTATTACTTTCCACTTGTCGAACAAATTAATCAAAATGAAATTGATAAAGCACTGGAAAAAATATGCAGATCTGCAGCAGAATATAATATATGGGTTATAGCCGGATCTATTCAGAAAACCTCAGATCGTTATTTAAATATTGCACATGTAATCAATCCAGGTGGAGAAATTATACATGAATATGCTAAGGTTAATATGGCTGGAAAAGATGAACAGAAGTATTGTCGCGGTGGCGATAAACTTTCTTTGTTTGAAATAGATGGAATACTCTGTACTCTTGTTATTTGTCGAGACGGCAGGCATCCTGAACTGTATAGAATACCGGCAATGGCAGGTGCTCAGATTTTATATCATCCTTCATGCAGTTCAGACGAAATTGAAGCAGTATGCTGGAAGCGAACATCGGGCAGGGCACAATTACCTGTCGGTCCGAATTCAAAGATTTTCCATTGTGTAGCCAACACTGTTGGTGTATCTCCTGACGGGAAGCAAACCTCCAGCGGGTACTCATTCATTAGAGAGCCTAATGGAATTCCATTAGCTGAAGCCGGGTACTATCAGGAAGAGATGATAACTGCAGTTCTTGATATGGCGCGCGCAGATAGATCGTATATTCTTGACAGTATGAGAAACCCTCCTTTTTTGTCTAACTACTGGAAAGAAATGATTGAGGATGTCAAAGAAAGAGCTAACCTAAAGCCTGAATAGAAAATGAAATTATTTATCATTTATTGTACATAATAAAAAAACCAGAGAATAAACTGCTCCGAGGAAATCAAGTATTATCCACAAGTTAGGTGGTATGTATAAAATGCTGATCAAAAAACAAGATGCAGGGCAATACAGAAAGATAAAAACAGCTGAAATAACAGAAAAAATTACATATTTTGTTATATTAAGACTTTTGTAAATTCCTTTAATGTTTAAAAGCAATATTCCTAATAAAAAAATACATAATACCCAAGATTCATTTGATATTATATTTCTGTAGTCACTATGTTGAATAAAATAATATTTACTTGGTATAAATCCAAAATTAACCAATATATTCATTGTATTGAATGATAAAAAAATCAGTAGAATTACTATGCTGAAAAAAATGAGATATTTTTTCTCTTTTTTAGAGTAGATTAAATTCATTTTATAAATTTCTTCTTAGATATTAATATAAAAATTATAATTATAGCATCATTAATCTTAGCCTGCTACAGTAATTTTATCCAGAGGAATATAATCAACTAAAATTTAATATGACAGCATATAGTTTTGAATTTTTAATTATAGAGTAAAAGTTATGGAAAGGTAAAAGTATTGCAATGGATTCTAACACACGCATATATCGATATTTTTCATTTAAATGTAGAAGTGAATCATAGAGTACTCATTATTTAGTTGTTTTTTGTTATAATAATATAATAACCAGCAGCTGTTAAATAATATTACAGGTTTTAAGTAAATGATTATAAAAAGCAGACTTTCATTAGACCAAAAGAAAATTGAGAGAAAAAAACTGCTGTCATTTTCTCTTTTTAACGGTATATGCTCTGCATGTATATCTGCAAATATATTATCATTATACCTTTTACATCTGGGCTTTTCTGCTGCACTCGTTACAGTGGCTATTTCTTTTGTAAATATTGGCATGATAGCCATAATATGCACTAGATTATTTATACGTAAAATGGGCTCAGCCGGTGCTATGAGCTTGTCCTGGTTCTTGAAAGGAGTATCAGCACTTTTGCTGATAACAGTACCACTGTTCTTCAAAGGTTATCTGATGATTTGGATGGTTTTATTTATAATACTGGTATTTTACATATTCAGAAGCATTGGCAATCCAGCAATGGAACCGCTTTTCGCTGATCTTACTGATGAAGATAACAGAGGACATTTTTCTTCATTATCATACATGAACTACAATATCGCTATGTTGATTGGATTTGTTGCTACATATTTTCTTCTCTGCTTTTTAAGTGATTACTCTGCCTTCAGAATTATTCTTTTTTTTGGTGTTTCTGCCAATATTATATGCAGTTTAATTCTTTCTGCAGTAAAAGAAACAACCTATTCACAGGATTCTGCTAAATCAACTATTCGTCATACAATAAAAGAATTTTATCATGATACTAAAATTAGGAGATTTATAATAACAGCAAGTATAGCCTTATCAATAAACTCATTAACTGTATCTGTTTCAGTACTGGCGCTTAAACAGGTATATCAAGTATCTGATTCTACAGCTCTTATATTCATAATCATACAGACATTGGGAAGCATACTTGTTTCATATTTTAGTAAACTGATATCCGAATTTACAGGACCGATGCCATTGATAAATTTTTATCTTTTGTGTACTGCTCTTATCTCTGTTCTCTGGTTTCTTACTCCTGAAAGTATTATGTACATTAACCTTGTAATAATTTTTCTTTTAGGAGGTATTACAAGCACTGGGCTTAATACCAGCTTTTTTTATCAATTTCTAACAGTTGTTCCTCAGAACAAATCTGTAGGTTATTCGTTGATCTTTAGTATTGTATGCGGTACTGTTGGAGGAATAGTAGGAATTATTTTTGGAGGAGGCCTGCTTAAAATTCTAATACTAATGAAATTAAGTCCTATGTCAGGCTTTTCGATCTTCTATCTTATAGTTCTGATAATCTTATTGCCTCTTATAATATTTGTCTCATATCGAAACAGGAGAAGTCAGTGGTCTCCGATTAAGATAATGAAGACAATACTGTCGCCAAGAGAAATGCTCAGTCTCCATGCTATTAATAAAATGGAAAAATTTGCTACAGCCAAACAGGAATTAATTGATGCAAAAGAACTGGAGAATATCAGTTCAAACCTTTCTGAAGATATGCTTATTTATTATCTGAACTCCCCTCATACTCTTGTAAGAACAAAAGCTCTGAGGGGATTGGTTAATGTAGATTTAAGTAAAAAATCATATAGATATCTCATAACTGAACTCGAAACAGGAGAATTTACGACTGCTTACATCGCAGCATATTTACTAGGGCATTTCAGAGTAAAAACAGCTGTGCCATCTCTGATAAAAACACTTGATTCAAAAGATTATAATCTTAAATCAAATTCAATAATTGCTCTGGGCTTGCTTAAAAATTACGAAAGCATTGAAAGAATAAAACAGGAACTTAATACATCTGATATCCCCATGGTGGTACTCGCATGCAGTATAGCCTTATCAAAGCTTAAATACAATAAGTTATCTATTTTACTTATGTACAAAATTCTGAATTTGACCTGCACTATAAGGCTTTCTCAAGAATTACTGTACTACATTGCTCATTCCCATAATTTTGGAGATAATTACTATAAATTTATCAGGCTTTATCAATCATCAAAAGAAGAAGGAATTTATTATGTAACAGATCTTCTGAAATCTCGATCTCTTCCGTACAGACTATTTGAAAAATGTATAAATAATGAAATTGATGATGCAGAAATAATAGATTTTTTTATAAATATGATTAAACAGCATAACAACCCTGATCTGGTTGAATATATGATGGTACTTGGTAATAGGCAAAATATTTCTAAAGATCTTAAAAAGCAGATTTTGTATCTTATGTTTGTTGGAATTGCATGTTACAAAGAGGATAAAAAATAATTATGATACAGTGAAAAATTAATACTGATGCAGTCGTTTTTACTCTTTGATCCTAATACCTTTTTTCAAACAGTAGTATGTAAAGATATAAAGTATTATAGAAAAAATTATAACTGCTGTAAATGAATCATACGGGCTCACAGTATGCTGTCCAAGACATGCATATCTGAAAAAATCTACAATGTAGTAGATAGGGTTAAACATTGCCAGATTTCTCCAGAAAGGAGGTAATACTTTGAGACTGAAAAAAACTCCTCCAAGGTATGTTAGCGGAGTAAGTATAAACGTGGATATGATCATTGTATCATCAAATTTCTGAGAGAAAATTCCATTAATTAAACCACCCAGGGCAAAAAGACCGCTGCAGAAAATTAAACCCACTATTGCCAGAAAAATATTATAAATGTGGAATGCCCCGAAAAAACCGGCAACAATACATACCAGTATACCTACTATGAAACCTCTAATAATTCCACCTGATATAAAACCTAATATTATCGAATGATTAGAAACAGGAGAAACAAGTATTTCTTCAATTGATCTATTCCATCTTTCGCCAAAGAAAGAACTTACAACATTTGTATAAGAATTATTTATAGCAGCCATTATAATCAATCCAGGAGTGATAAACTCAATATAACTTAAACCTGACATTTCACCTACCTTTGAACCGACAATTTTTCCGAAAATCAGAAAATAGAGAGTCATAGTGATTGCAGATGGAAGTATTGTTTGAGGCCAGATGCTGAAAATTCTCTCGCACTCTTTTTTAACTATTGTTTTATATATTCTAAAATATTCATATATATTCATTATTGAGACCAGGGTAAGTTATTTATTGTTGTTTATTATATCAAGAAAAAGCTGTTCCAGCCTTGTTTTGTAAGGTTTTATAGATTGGACTTCTATTCCGTTTTTTGTTAGACTTTCAAAAAGAGAGTTTATGCTGGTGTTTTTGTTTAAGGTGAACTCTATAGTCATTGGATCTTGAGAAATACCTTCTCCTTCAGATAGTATTAAATCTTTTTTAGAGTAAGGTTTGTTTAGCTCTATTATGTATTTCTCTTTTTCTAAGCTTTTTAGAAGAGATTTCATATCAGTATTGGCACATATTACTCCTTTGTTAATCAGAGCAATTTTATTACACAGAGCTTCTGCTTCTTCAAGATAGTGTGTAGTGAGGATCACTGTCATCCCTTCTTCATTGAGCTTTCTGATAAGTTCCCATAATGATAATCTGAGTTGAATATCAACACCTGCTGTTGGCTCATCCAGTATTAATACTTTAGGGTTATGTATAAGTGCTCTTGCTACCATTAATCTTCTTTTCATACCTCCTGACAGAAGTCTGCCTGGAGTATTTCTTTTATCCCATAATTCCATATCATTTAGCAGCTTTTCAAGATTATTTTCAATCTCTTTTTTCTTCATTCCGAAATATCCGCCTTGAAGTCTAAGAATTTGAACAGGAGATCTAAAGGCATTTATATTTATTTCCTGAGGCATTACCCCAAGCATTTTTCTTGCCTGTATATAATTTTTTTGTACATCATAACCATAGATTTTGATCTTACCTTCGGTGATATTTACCAAAGATGATATCATGCTTAATATTGTAGACTTTCCTGCTCCATTGGGGCCTAGCAGAGCAAAAAAATCACCTTTTTTTACATTCAGTGATATATTATCTACGGCTTTTAAACCCGTGCTGTATATTTTAGTAAGACTCTCTAGACGGAGTGCAATATCCTCTGTATCCATTATCTTATGATTTCTTGTATGTGGTTGAAGTTTATAATGTAATTAATAAAATCATAATCTATCATGTCTGTTTATATTGTGAAAATAAATGACTGAATTTAATATAAGAATAAATTTATAATAGGATTAGAAACCATGTGGACGTCATATAGCTACATAGTGGAAATTAACATGTGCTGCGGTAATAGAGCGCAATTGCCTTGGATAGAATATTTAATGGAAGGATATTTGAAGTACAGATCGATATTTAACTGTTTCTCTATTTAACTATGGTACACAAATTGAAAATTGTACATAATATTTAATGAAGTTTTAATTACCATAAAATATAATTCAAGTAAAGTTTCTGTGTAGATTAATAATTTTAATTTAGAGTTTCTAATGTATTATTCTAAAAAAGAGAATATCTTAATATGCTCTCTGGCAATAATTTTAATCTTGTTATTTTTTGTTAATACCGTAGTGAATGTGCTGCAGACTGTAGAGATTGTTAATATTAATACAAGTTCATTTTTCTGGTATAATCCTTCCTATGTTTTATGTTATATATTAACTGCAAGCCTAATTATATTATTTATAGCTACTATAAACAGATTTATAAAAGAGCATAAGTATAAGAGTAGAAAAAGAATATTTTTTTATATAAATTCATTCATATTTTTCATAGTATACATAATTCTATTTTTTCCTAATTATATCCCATTTTATAATATTAATATTTGGATAGCTGTAGATTTCTTTGGGGGAATTTATACTATATTTTATTTGATGCATATATTTACTCTAGACAAATCTATTTCTGTCAAATGATGTACTATTCTACACAACATAGCATTTGCCAATGCCAAATCGATGAAAATATCTCTCACATAGCACAAATGGATGAAGCGTTTAAAGATTTCTCTTATACTATAATGCACCCTTAAATTTGGAAAGTATACAGGACTATGTAATTACATTAGCATTTGTCAAAAAAATGTCACAAAGTTCTTGCATTGTGACGAAGTTTACATCTGCATGACTCTTCATAGAGCTGATAAAACTATCGTACACTTTCATACGATAAAAGTAACTGCCTGTGCAAAAAGGATGAACTGTATGAACATAACATAAATTTTCTTCATCGGACTCATATAATCCTTCAAATTCTTTTTTCCATATTTCTTCACAGACCGAAGGGCTGGTGGGAAGATTTGAATAATTACCGGGGGAAAAACTATGGTAGTACGTGGTGTCACAATTTAGTAATTTAATAGGGATTTCAACTAGCCTTGGGTTACCTCCCAATTCAAGAAAATAAGGTTTATCTTTAGCGCTTTCGCTGGAGTCATATTTAAATCCATACTCCGAGAGAAGTTTATAAGTAGTTTGTGTTTGGCTCAGGCAAGGGGAACGATAACCTACTGGCCTTACATTAAGATATTTATCCAAAGCGATTAATCCTTTTTCTATATAGGATCTTTCTTCTTTAATTGTTTTACCTTTGGTAATTTCATGGGCATAACCATGGTGCCCTATTTCAAAACCTGCATCTATAATCATTTTACACTTGTCAGTGTAATTTTCTGCTGTATGACTAGGTATGAAAAATGTACACGATACATTATTGTTCTTTAATGTCTTTACTATTCTACAGATACCTTCATCTGCTCCTAATTTTCCAATTGACATAATATATGGATCTGTTAATCCAAGCCCCATAAATCCCGAAACAGCATCAAAGTCGACAGTTAACGCAACATTTAATTTAATTTTCTTATTCATGGTGAATTTCCTCCCTAAAAGCACGATAGTTTTAGCATAAATAAGATCCTTGAGTATTTTTATAGCTAAAAATATCGATACAGCTTTTAATTGTTATAGGTAATCCTCCGTTATGTACACATATTGTTATATATTAATGACCTAACTGTATAAATTTTCTCTAAACATATATTCATAACCTTTCAGTTAATTTATCTGTTTACATTTAATATGTTTACATTTTCAGGATGTAAGATTGTTACTATTTCATGCGGTGTATCAGGTTTGGGTATTTTATTCTTAGAGTATTCGATCGATTTTAACAGCCATGCCATATTTCTTCCTAAGTTGCGCATTACTTCAAGACCTTCACCATCTTTTTTTACATCGCTTTTATCAAGACCTAAAGCAAAGTTCCAGTAGCTGGATGATACAATTGGCATTTGCTCAGTACTGAAAAATGAGTTAAGCGTATTAAGTGCCGAAATTGATCCCTGTCGTCTTGCAGAGACGACAGATGCGCCTAACTTGTGTTTAAAGATCTGACCGTTAGCAAAAGAAATATAACAGGCTCTATCTAGAAAATTTTTCAATTGACCGGTAATATCTCCGATGTATACTGGTGAACCAAGAATAATTCCATCAGCTTCAAGCATTTTATTTAGAGTTTTATTAAAATCATCACCTTTTATAATGCATTGTGAGCTATGATTTTTCCAACAGTTTCTACAGTCCATACAACCTCTGTAATTTTTTACGGCTATGTTGATTTCTTCTGTTTCAATACCTTCATTTTTGATCTCCTCCAGAACTGCTTGTATCAATACAGATGTATTTACTTTTTTTCTCGGACTTCCATTGAGTGCTAAAATTTTCATAATTGTATCTCCTTATATTTTATAAAAGTTCTATTTCTTTTCCTCTAAATATAAAATATTGTGTTAAAGGAGATATAGAAAAGAAAAGGTAAATATTTCATTTGATTAAACATGACATAATGGCGATAAACAATCTTAGTCTATTAAAATAAGACATTATGAGTTTTTACGATATAAAATGCTTTATTGACTAAATTAAGGAAAGAGGTTCTCTTACCAGAAATGATCTAACTAATCAAAGTAAAAAAAGTCGAACGCTACTCAAGCAAGATATATAGTTTTATTACAAGCTGAAGGTTGAGATTGTTACAAATAAACTCTAATCTTTTGTTTTATCTATTTCATATTCTACTCTGAATCCATTTATAATATATGTATTGGATTGAATAGTTTTGATTTCATCATTAGGTTTTATAATTTTGAATGTTCTTTTTTTAGAGGGAGAAAGTTCACCGGTAATATACTTTTTTTCTTGTTCTCTATAATCTGGATGTATGCAGGTGTCAAGTTTAAACTTACAGTCAGTTAAGTATCTGGAAGAAGGATATCCATAATCTTTTTTCACTGAATTGCTAACAAAAATATATTTATGTTCTGTAAGATCAAATACCCAGACAGTATAGTGCACATTATTTAAGACTTTTTTAAATAGATTGATATAATCTATCATTTTTCTTTTTTCTGTTGAGTCTTTAATTAAAGAAAACTTATAAAAAACTCCTGTTTCAGTATCCTGTTTATAGAATACAGTTGACTCAAGCCAGATAATACTGCCGTCCTTTTTAATTATTCTGTAATTAAATCTACCAGTGATATTGTTTCTTATATGTTCTTTTATTGGAATTTTTTCTCTGTCATCAGGATGAATTATTGAGCGCCAAAATTCTGTATCATTATAAAACTTGTTTCTTTTGTATCCTGTTAACTTTTCGACAGATTTGCTAATATACTTATATTTAGGACCTTTCAATTCCCGAATAGAAATAGTGCAATCAGATAAATCAATTGAACTTTTTAAATCCTCAAGTTTCTTTATTAAATCTGCTATTTCAGAAATATCCTGAATTGAGCATATTAATTCGCTAACCTCTTCATCCTTATTAAAGAATGGATATATTTTCAGAAGTCCTGTCTTTTGGTTATTAGTTAAAGGAATATATATTTTTTCATCATAAAGAGGCCTGCCTTCTTCAAATACTTTTCTTTCATATTGAATAATTTCTCGTACTTCATTTAAGCCAAATATGTCGCTGATACTAAAGCCTATAATATCTTCAGAATTATTTTTGCCTGACATAAGTATAAAAGCCCGGTTAACATATCTAAACTTATAATTGTGATCAATTACATAAATAATAGATGAATTCTGATCTAAGATCCTAGTATAACGGTTTATTTTTTTCTCTAAATAACTATTAGTTTTTTGTGTTTCTATGCAAGTTTTTTTTAGGTTTGAGATAGCATGTGCATTTACTGATGCGCCCTCTCCAAATTCTTCTATTATTTTATCCAGTTTATAGATTTCTCTGTTTGTTAGGGATTCAGGATTATCAGTTATATTATTTCTGATTTCTTCGATTCCTCTTAGATCAGATATTTCCGAAACAGAGACATTAAGAAATTGTGAAATTGCTCTAATATCATTTGCCGAAGGAGTTAGTATGCCTGTTTCCCATCTGTATAAAGTTCTATCTGAGATCTCCATCATTCTGGCAAAATCTATTAATTTAATTTTCTGTTTTTTCCTTATTTCTTTTGATTTAGAGAAATTGAACATTTTTAATATTCCATTTTACAACATGACATTATTTACTTTTTTAACTATATTTTAGTATATTATTGACATTATGTCGATTTTAATTATTTTTTATTCCGTATCCATTACTTCATCATTTACTGTATCAGGACTATTATTTGTTATTGATTTCTTTTGATTATATAGATATTTAAAATAACAGGAGGTTTAAAATGTTTGATTCAACGAAAAAGCCTTGCAAAGCAAGTGATAATAAGCTTTATGATAATCAAATTATAATTAGGAAAATTAAAGAAAATGAAATGGAAGAGCTATATAAGCTTTACTTACATTTTCCAATTGATCCAAAACATATGCTAAAGATCAGTAGAGAAAAACATAATAAAATATGGGAAAGAATTAAGAATAATCCATGTGTTAATTACTTCGTTGCAGATGCCGATGAGAAAATAGTAGGTACATGCATTCTTACCATAACACCTTCTATATTCAGGGGAGGGGATGGTTATGCTGTAATTGAGCATGTGGTTACACACTCAGACTACAGAAGAAGGGGTATAGCTAGAGCTATGATGGAATATGCAATTAAATATGCATGGGAGCATGGATGTACTGAAATATTATTATTATCAGGTGTAAATTTTAAAGGTGCTCATAAATTATATGAGAGTCTGGGGTTTGATCAATCTAGAAGAAAAGGTTTTATACTTGATAGGCCAGGCCTTAAACCAATGACATAAATTTTGAGATTTTAATAAAAAAATGAGAAATTTGATTTTTGAAAGTACGTACTTAATTGAACATTACTATGCATTAAATCTTAAATGAATGAATAATTTTATAATGCCAAGAAAGTATGCAACCGAGTGGGATACTATGACAAATATGAGCAAAGAGTATTCTTAGAAAATAATAAGCGGAGAATATCCATTGAGTAAATTTAATGAATTTATTAAAAATGGTATTCAGAAGCCGGCAATGAAATAACAGCTTACGCCAATTAAGTTTTAAAAAATAGAGCAAAAAATAAATAATTCGTAATTCAGAGTTTAACAATTACTTGACCTGTCTATAGGTTCATAGTTTATATTCAGCAATTATATGATATATATACAATATAAAAGGTGAATATAAAATGAAAAATAAATATATATTTTGTGGATTCTGCGCTCTGTTTATAGGACTGGGAATAGGAAGGTTTGCATATTCTCCTCTCATACCTTCAGTTGTAAAATATAATTGGCTAAGTTTGTCTAATGCAAATGATGCAGCATGCTTTCTTTTCTGGGGGTACTTTGTCAGTCTTATACTGTCAGCCAGGTTATTGAAAAATGTTGATACAGTTAAAAGTTTAAAAGTGAGCATGCTTCTCATTGCTATCTCTTTTTTTGCAACCTCAGTAATCCACAATTTCATATGGTTTGCGTTATGGTTTTTAATTATTGGTTTTAATACAGGCACTATTTTTATAAAAACACCTACATTTATTTTGTCATTAGCCAGTGAAGAAAGTAAAGGTCATGTCTCTGGAATAATGTTTACCGGAGTGGGAATTGGAATTATTTTTTCGGGAATTATTTCATATTTAGTTGTATTCTTAGATCTTCATATAGTTTGGATAATATTATCTATTATATCTTTACTGCTGTTAATTATTACATGGAATAAATGGCCTGCTTCAGGCAATGCACAAACGATACCAAAGAATTCATGTCATAAAAAATATAAGACACATAATAAAAATATTAAATTATCAATAATCAGTTATGGATTTTTTAGACTAGGTTTTCTAGCAGTCGCGGTCTACTTCAGCGAATTTATATTTCAATACTATCCAAGCTCTCCGCACATTATAGTTTCTTTATCCTGGATTCTGTTTGGTATTGGGATTATAGCAGGCTCTTTCTTTTTCGGTTATCTGTCAAAATATATCGGGATAAAATCATCTCTTACAATCGCACTAATATTTGGTTTAGCTGCAACAATAATTATAGGCTTCAGACCTCCGTATTTGATTATTTATATTCTGGTATTCATTGCAGGTTTGGGCGGGGCTTCTCCTACAGCTCTTTTCTGCGGATTGGTATCGACCATATCAGAACCTGAAAAAGTATATCATAACTGGAGGAACGTATTGATAGCAGGGGCTATAGCACTTTCTCTGGGAACAACCCTATTTAATAGATTACTCAACTATATAACTTATTTTGAGCTGTTTTATATTGCTGGTACGGCTTTATTTGCGGCTTTAATCCTTACTATATTTTTAAATACAAAAAGCAAAATGGAATAAAGTATGAAAATTTCAGATTCCATTTTTCAGGAGTCTGCCCATTAATTACATAGATTATAAACTGTGATATGTAAAAACTAAATAATAATATTGAACTTTTATCTGGTGAAAGAGAAGTTTCTCCACGGACTTTTATATCCAGACTCACCTTTTGAATTGATTGCCCAAACACGCCATCTGCCTGGTTGAGCTCCAATAAAACTTAGTTTATATAAAGGGTTTCTTAATTTTTTGTCAATTTTGAAGTTTTTCCATTCTCTGGAATTGTTATATTGAACTTGAACAGTATAAGTTTTTGCTCCTTTTACTGATTGCCAGCGAAGTGTCATATTACGCGGATAGTGGCTGAACCTTGAACCGTAAGCAGGAGATATCTGCTTTGGAGCAGGCATTATTGCATTTGTTTTAACAACTGATTTAGGTTTATATAGTTTTAGCTTTGTTGACATAACATTGACAGTTACTTCACTGGTAGATGTTTTGGAACCATTTTTTGCTGTTAATATGTAAGTCGTTTTTTTATTTGGTGCAATGTTTCTAGATCCTTTAAGTGATACATGTCCTAAACCTGAAATTTCAGTCTGTTCAGCATTAATTACATACCATTGCAATACTATTCTTTTTCCTGGAGTAATTGAAGAATGATTTGTTCTGAAATAGATAATTCTAGGATTTGAAGTTGTAGTTTTAACTTTCGGTGGAGTAAAGCTCTGTATTTGAGTTTGTTCCATTCTAACTGTAAATTTTCGGGAAGTGGTACCATTGACATTTTGAGCATGAATTTCATATGTCTGCTCTTCTGCAGGATATATTTCCATTGATCCCTGAGAAGAGACATCCCCAAATTCAGATATTGTTACATGATCTGCATGATCTGCTTTCCAGTAAAGAATAGCTTTACTTCCAGGTTGTAATGTCGATGGATTTATTTTAAAGTATTCAATGTCAGGTCGAAGATCCTTTTTATTTTTATTAAGGATAATACACCCTGAGCAAATGAAAAGAAGAAATAGAGCAGTAAATACTGCGGATATATTTAGTAGATTTGAGCAATTCTTTTTCATAGCAGTTACCTCCTTGCTGATTTGATTATAAACCCTATATGAAACTTTGTGAAGTAAACATAAGCAATAAGATTGAAGCTTACATTTGTTTCTAATGTTTTTGTATAATTATCAATATTTTCTTTTATGGGGATAATAGTAGAAACAGAAATAAATAAAAAATATTATTGATATATATTTCAGTATTTCCAACCAATATAATAAATTTCCAGGATGCACAGTGAAAGAGAAATAACCAATATCAAGAAATGGATTTGCTGTAAACGTTAAATAAGCAAAGAAAACAGTATGTATATATTGTTTTCTTTTTATTGAAATGAAAAACATAAAAAGCAATCCTAATGAGATAATACTTCTCATAATCTGAAAATAAACACATGGAATTCTGAAGTAAAATAAAACTGCATAAGTGATTGCAAAAACTGAAACAATAAGCATAATGATAAACGGAATTACACTTTTATTATACGATTTATCATTCATGTTCTTGGTTTATTCCCTGATCATTTTATAAAATTATAACCTGTAACAAGAAAAAACTAAATAATAGACAAATATAATAATTTGAGTGATCCCACGGACAAGTTATCACTTATCAGTTGCAGTTGATAAGTCGTCTTATATTTTTTAAACTAACAACTACTTTTACTGCTTTACTTATCTTTTTTCTTCATTGTCCATACTGTTAAATCATCCAGATTTTTCCTGCATGGTAAAAATATTGAAAGTAGCAATGATATGATAACTATAGTCAGATTGACTAAAATAACGATATAGTATGAATTAAGATTCAGGCTTAAAGAAGCAGAGAAACAGTTAAATTCATCAAGCATTAAATATATATTCATTGCAATTGCAGTAATCATTCCTATGACAAGTGCCAGGTTACTTACTCTGACTGTAAAGAAACCTAATAAATATATTCCCAGGATGCAGCCTCCGAACATACCTGCCAATATAAAACCAAGGTCAACCATATTTTCTCTTGGAATAAAATTAAAAATTATTGCTCCGATTATCATAAGAATAACTGCTGTAAAGGAACATAAACGGCCAATTTTTAAATAGAATTTATCTGATTTGTTTTTGAATAAATATCTTTCAAAAATATCTACTGTTGCAACAGAAGACATAGCACTGATTGAAGAGGATAGTGTAGACATTGCTGCCGCTAAACATCCGGCTAAAATAATTCCAGCAACACCTGCCGGTATTTTAGTTAGAATAAAATAAGGCATAACCTGATCTGCATTCATTGCCTTGACTGCCGGATTCGCCAGTACTGTGTAATATCCATAAAGGCATGTTCCGATAAAAAAGAAAAGTAGCCATGAAGGAACACTTGTAGCTGCACAAATAATTGTAGCTTTCCTTGCTTCTCTTGTAGATTTTGCCGCAATATATCTCTGAATAACATTCTGATTACTTATATATTCTGTAGTAAAGTTTATTAGTCCAAGAATCATCATCATCAGAAAAGTTCTTTCTGTTAGGCTGAATGAAATATCACCAATACTAAACTTGTTATTTGCTACTCCGATTTCAATAACTTTACCAAGTCCGCCTGGTATATCTGCAATAACTAATATGAGACATAAAAGGCCGCCGCCCAAAAGAACAAAAGTCTGAACAACATCTGTCCAGATAACAGCTTCTATTCCACCAAGGACCGTATAAAAGCCGATAATTATACCGGTAATTATTATGATCAGAATAATTGACTGTCCTGTAATCAGGGACATTGGTATTGCCACAAGAAAAAGGACTGTGCAAAGTCTTATAATCTGAAGGAAAAGAAAACTTATTGATGAATAAAGTCTTGAAAGCTGTCCAAATCTGCTTTCAAGATATTCAAATACAGATATTATATGTCCTCTGCGGAAAATTGGAATAAACAGCAAAATAGCGACAACGGCAACTATAGGAAGCATCATGTTCGGGACAATATTTCTGTAATCCAGAGAGTAAGCTGCTGCAGGCAGAGCAAGAAAAGTAATTGAGCTTAGAGAAGTACCAAGCATTGATAGTCCTACGGCCCAGCCAGGAAACGATCTGCTTCCGACAAAATATGCTTCTGTTGATTTATTTTTTTTTGCAGCGTATATGCCGATCCATGCCATTACTGCAAAAAACATCACAATGGCTAAAATGTCTAAAGGCCTGAGCATACCTGTCAAACCCTGTACTGTATCAGTCATTTATTTTGCCTTTCTTTGTAATGATCGTTTAATATATCAATATTTTCTGAACATTGTTACTCGTAGTTAATTTACTGTTTTATAAGAATAGTTTTTAATAATCAATAATTCTTTTATCTTACAAGGATAGGGTGCTTAAATAAAACATGAGATAAAATATTCCCTCATTCATTTATAGCCGATAAATTTAACATTTCTTTCTATATATCAGGTATTTCTGTTTATCAGATCTAAAAATTTTCTTCTATACTTTATAATATCTTTTTTCAAATGCGTATCCTGGTTTTTTGAGACATGGTCTAAAGAATATAAGCTATTAAGTGAATTATTGTTTTTGCTATGTCGGGTTAGTAGTGCAGCACCCATAGAAGAAGTTTCTTTAAAAGGCTTTTCAGTTTTAGTTTCTTTGATTATATATACATCTCTTCCAGTAACCAAGGACAAAAGCAGAGTATAATACTTGTCATCAGATCCTCCGCCAGTAACAACAATTGGTATACCTGTATTTGAGCTTATTAGCTCAATCTGATAAGCTATAGCTAACACAACAGATAGATTTGTTACAATATACGGAATATGAATGTTTTTATTAAAGAATTTTTCTTTATTAAGAATCTTGCCTTTAAGTTCAGGGAAAGGACCTGAATTATAGCTATCAGGGCTTATATTTGGAAGTAGAAAACAATCTGAATCTCTTAAAACCAATTTCAAGGTTTTTAAGTCAACATAATCAACTTTAAAATCAATTTCTCTTTTTTCAAAAATCTGTTGTACATATTTAAAATCCTGACCTCCTCCATAAAGAGCGGTTGCTCTTGAAACATTTTCAATGCTCCCACATGTTATAATTCCTTTTTTATATCCATTAAACGGTAATATTAATTGTCTCTTATTTCGCGAAATAAGGGAGCAGGCACTCCATGTGCCGACTTCAAGGTGAAAAAAATCTTCTATGCCTGGATACTTATTTCTGAAAATAAAATTGGAGGCATAATCTGACAAGGCAAAATCATGAGAACCGGGAAATATAATTGGCGCATTTTGAAAGCCTAATTGTTTAGCTTTCGATTTAGAAATTAATCCTAAATTTTTAGTAGCGTCGTGTTTTTTTTCGATAGGTACAAGCCTTGAAAAAGAGTTTATTTTTTTTGCAACACTGCTAACCATTGTATTTGGATATTGATTGATCTTTCTTGCTCCTGTATGAGCCAGCCAAAACGTAGTTTGATTGCCTCCATTTTTCCATGCTTCTGCATATTTTCCTTTTAGATAATGTCCTGAAAACAATAAAGGAAAAATTATAAAATAAGCAGCGTTATTAATAATGTCAGGTCGCATTAATTCATAGTAGAGAAGTTTTTTTAAAAGTAGAAAACCTGTGGGGCATTCAGCAACAGATCCTGTTTCCTGATAATAATCTTCAATAGAAACACATAGTTCTTCAAATTTTTGGTTAACTTGGCTAGGAAACCTGTAGGTGTAATCCATGACTATTCCGTCAGTTTCTGTATCAATAATTCTATTTTTAGAATCAACTAATGCTGCAGTTACGCCTCTTACAGAAGGAGAGATAACGGATGAAATTTTATACTCTGAAGGAACTTCGTACATACATTCGTCGTACCATCTCATTTCTGTTGTAAAGTCCATATAAGGCTTATCATCAATAAGCTTTTTAGGTGTGCTGATTGATCGACTATGCAATAGCTGAAAATTTTCAGCATCATACACCTGAAATTTTAAGTTTGTAGATCCATCACCAATTACAAAAATTGTTTTCATTGATTTTATCCTGAACTCAAATTAGATATCAATTATACTATACTACATTGTTTGCTATTTAAATACAATAATGATGATATGCAACCTTAATTCTATAATACAGTTTCCAGGCATACTGCAATGTAGTTTTTCAAGGATAAAGGTTTTCTGTTATTTTAGGTATTAAATTCTGTTATTTTCGTTAGAATATTATAACTTATGCATAAAATTCAACTTATGTATAAATTGTGTAAATTAATTATAAACATGGTTTTATTTTTTGTTTTCTGGAATAGAGTACCTTTTCTAAGCAATTACCATTCAAATAAAATCGTATTAGGGAGAGTTATGAAGAAAGTTTTTGTGGTGATGTTGTTGTCCGCTTTATTTGTATCAGTTAATATGTTCGCAGGGAAAGAGAATACTAAAACAGAAGAGTTTACCTCACCGGATTTTTTCCCAATTGGAAATAAAATAGGAGCTAAATTCTATGCTATAGACTGTACAGGCATGATGGATAAGCATTATGATGAAGTTGCTATGCTGACTGCAATTCAGGGTCTTATGTCAAAGTCAGATACACCTGATCGGTTATATTTATACAATGCTGTAGATGAGTGGTATCTGCCGCCTGCCGAAGACATTCCTTTTAAAGAGACTTCTGATATAGAGATATATAAACAGAAAAATTCATTAACTGGTAGCAAGAAGCTTCTGGATTGGATACAAAGCAAAAATATTGCAGATGTAGAGTATAAATCTGTTAATTATATTATTGATTTAGTACAGCAGTCACATCTTAATTACGGTATTGATGGTTATTTTAGGTACGATTCATCAAATTACAACAAAGCATTGACATTTGCAGGGCTGAAGAATGCAATACCACTTACTGAAAACATGATATCTACATTTAATATCGATTTATCAAAGATGGGAAATGATTACACCACTGAATACAGCAGTTTTAAAGATTTAAGTGTTTCTGACATATTCAGTAAGTATAATATAAATAAAAACATTGTATTAAATATTGTTGACAATTTAAGTTTTTTGAAAGATTATGCTGTTATGACAGGAGCATGGATTCAGAAAAAATCCGAAGGAGATAATAGTTTAGGAACACTTTTAAAAGATAATTATTTGGCAGACACACCTGTTTCTGTATTCGGTTGGGGGAATAATGAGGTCGAAAGTTATCTCCCAAATATTTCCAGTAATGGAGATTTGGCTGTCCCTTCAGATTGGGGGATGAATTTTTCTACACTTTCTTCAACAGAAACAATACCTGAAAAAGCTGTATTTGAAAATGCTGAAAAAGATATTAAAGATGCAAAAGTGTATGCAGATAGGGATACATATAATCCTGATAAAAAATATATAACATTTTTAGTATCAGATGGAGATAACCTCCAAATGTGGCTTAATGATTTAAATGATGCACGCTGGTGGGGATCTAGTATTAGAAAAGATAAAAACTATCCTGTTGGCTGGACAGTCCCGGCAGCTATGTATTATATGACCCCTGATATTTGGAATTTCTTAATGGATACGGCGAATAAAAAAACTGATGAATTTGTTATAGGACCTTCCGGTATAGGGTATAATTTTGGAACAGTGGCAGCTACTTCTAAATTTACTAAGCAGAAAACTGCATTGAAATCTTTTGTAAACAGTTCCGGTCTTAATATAGTTACTTTATTCGGTAAAGGTAATTGGGAGAATATTGGCTGGATGACTGGTATTGCAGATCAGAATATTGATGGCGGCTTTTATTTTGGTTACCCAGCATGGCCACCCATTACTTCTGGAGTTGATATACAATGGATAGGTGAAAAGAAAGACAAACCGATTATGTATGCAAATGCTTATCTATCTGATAAGAACGGTGATACAAGTGATAATACAATTGATACATCACAACAGTTTCTAGCTGTATATGTATGTAAAAATAATGATGATAATCCATATAGCGGTTATGATATTACAAATTTACCAGCTGAAAAAGATTTTATAGGAAGTCACGTAATGGACTTGATTGATAATGAGGTGACTGACCTTAAAAATAATCATCCTGAGTTTGTTGTTGTCTCACCTTCTGAAATGATATCACTCTTAAAACAAAAGGAGACTGAAAAGTAATTTGTAAAAATCGGGATTCTATCTGCCTTTTGCTTAAAGATCAAGTCATAATTTATTTACTTTCTTCTTTTCCACAAGGTAGTGGAGCTAAGGGAAAAGGAAAAAGTAAATATAAAATTCAGACCATCTAGCCAAGGTAACTTTTAGATATTAAATCTGGTAGTTAATGTGTTCGGATAAAAAGCGAAGAAAACATCCTTTTCAAGGAATATGAAAAGCGTTTTTCTGGTTTAAACCAATATTTACCCTTACCCTTACCCTTACCCTTACATTTAGCTATAGGTAGAGGTGGTAAGTGAAGAACTCAATTACAAGTTTGACTATATTTACGTTAAAACTTTGCTTTACAGCTGTCTTGAAGTAAATTCAATTTTATCGAAGTAATTAGTTCCATTTATTATATCAAGGAGAATTAAAATGACTAAAAGGGGGAAGAAAGTTGCTATTGTAAGATGTGATAGAACACAAGAATCATGTCCAGGTTCTTCTTGTTTGACTGCATTTTCAAGTAGAATACATACTTTTAATGATTATGGTGAAGATGCTGAACTTGTTGGATTCTTCTCATGTGGAGGATGTCCAGGAAGAAGAATTTTTAGGTTACTCAAAAACCTAGAAAAACATAGTGGTATTGATGTGGTTCATATTTCATCCTGTATGCTAAAAGAAACTCCATTTCCTAAGTGTATTCATAAAGAAGACATTATCGATTCAATTAAAAACTTTGGTATCGAAGTAGTCCTTGGAAGTGATGGTAAATGGTTAAAAGAGTTAAAAGTTAAGCAAGAAAAGGGACATTTAAAGGAGTACGAAGAAGAGTTATTAAGAGGTTAAGATCATTGGTAAAATATTCATCTTCCATAATCTATAGATTTTGGAGAGGAATGTTTTAAATTTGTTCACTCCATTGCGAAAGGATATAGTTGTATAGGTAAAAACAATAATCATTAATGATGCTAATAAATACAGGCTTCAATTTTATTTCCATCAGGATCTAAAACATATGCAGCATAATATGTCTCATTGTATTCAGGTCTTGGTCCTGGTTTACCATCACATGTACCGCCGTTTTTAATTGCTTCGTCATAGAACTTATGGATATCTTCTTTACATTTAGCTTTAAATGCAATGTGAGAACCATTAGATCTAGTTACTGATTTTTCTACACCTATCCAAAGCTCACATTGCTCTCCATAACAAATGGCTTCACCTTCATAAGTAAGATTTCTTTTATATCCCATAGCGCCTAAAACTAAATCATAAAATTTTGCAGATTTTTTAAAGTCAGTAATCCCTATAGATACATGATCAATAAACATTTCCATCTCCCTTTCAGTAAAATATCTATCATATTCACAAAGCAATACCCTATCATAATTTTACAATATATGAAACTTTTATTTTATCGTAATGGTAAAAAACAGGCCATCTATCCAATGTAATTATTAGGCCTTAAATTCTGTTATTCACTTTAAAATATTAATTTTCATCAAAGGATAACAGATGATAAAACATAAACCCCACATTGTTAATAAATGGCTCAGAATATTTGATGATATCGAACGTTCAGGATTATCTACCGTTGATTATTGTAAACAAAACAATATTTCATTTAAAACTATTTACACCTGGAGAAGTAAGCTTAGAAAAGTAAAATTATCTTCAACTAATAATCATTTTCAGGAAGTTAAGCTTAAAGATTCACCTTCCAAACCCACTTTATCATCTAAGCCATCTGATAGTATTAATATTTTTATCAATGACAATATCAGAATATCAGTAAATGAAGGCTTCAATGAATTACTTCTTCTAAAGACAATAAAAGTTATTGATAATGCAATATGCTGAGTATCAGCACGCAAAAGATTTATCTTTATAGAAAACCTATACATATGAATTGCAGTTTTGAGGGATTGTCAAATTTGGTTGAACATATATTTCCAGATCAGCTTCTTACTGGAGCTTATTTTATCTTTCTTAACAAAGCTGGAAATAAAATTAAGATAATATGCTGGGACAGAGATGGGCTTTTGATATTCTATAAGCGTCTCGAGAAAGGCATATTTGCAGTTGATATAAAAGCTAATGCAGAACTTAGTAGAAGAGAATTTTAGATGCTGTTTGAAGGAATAAAACCGAGATCATTAAACAGAAGATTTTCTCTAAAAAATAGCTGATTCTGAGTACAAAATAAATCATTTAATGCTATATTTTTTCATGGTTACGGAAGTAAAAAATCTGAAAGAAGAAATAACTGAATTAAAGAGTACTATTGATGTTAAGGATTCAAAAATCCT
>DASCNA010000113.1:0-3786 GCA_036011305.1 Victivallales bacterium | reverse complement strand
CTATAATATTAATAATTGACCAATATAAAATACTAAATTCAAAACAGTTAAAAGGTTGATAAATTATCATATAAGCAATTAATAAAATAAAGATGACTGTTGTTAATATTTTATCGTCAGCTTTTATTTTTATTTTTATAATAAGAACTTTTAATTTTAAAATAGAAAGAACAATTAGATCTGAAAAAATAATAATCGTTAAGTAATAGTAAAATATATTTTCATCTGCATATGCTTTAACAGATGTACTACTTGGAAGTTGTAGAAGAACCCCCGATATAGAAAATATCAAAAAGCAAATTATTAAAATAGAGTTTAATATTACTACTAATATTAATTCTGGCTCTTTAGTTAAATATCTTCGACCCAATTTAATCCTCTCTATATTATAGTATTAGCTTAATAAACTTACACAGAATGTCAGATCAAATCTTAGTTTTTACAATTCATCATCGAACAGTTTTTCGTATTCGGTAAAGAAATTATTTTCTTCTTCCGCAATTCTTATAGATAAGTCTAAGCAAAATTTATTTAGGTCATCTAAGAATTTATCTTCATCAGTTAAAGACTTATGGTCATCATAAAATCCTAAAACAAAATTTGTTGTTTCCACCATAGAAGAGCTTAACATGTGACATTCTTCACTTAATCTTCCAATGTTTTTCAAACCATCAAGCAATGGACCATAGAGCTCATCGTTTTCTTTTAACAGATGTTCAATAAGAACAGGCTTTAATTCAAATATTTTTTTGTGTTTTTCTTTAGCTGTAAACTCTTTGCTTGTCAGCTTTAAAATAGCATCCAGTACTATTTTATGTTCTTTTTTAAATTCATCTATTAGTTTAGACATCGACACATCATATTATTTAAAATTAATCTATTTAAAATTAATTATATCATAAAGCACTGTTTTTAGAGCACTTTTTAATTTAAACGTCCTTTAATTCATCTTTTATTAAAATACCTTACAAGTTGTCCAATAGGGTAGTTTTATTGCATCTTTATAACGTCGCATAATGACCTGTTATGTACTAAATTTACACTTAGGACAGATACTCCGTAGAGTATGGAATTAACCTTATTTTGAATTTTGCATAACATATATTATGCTGATGTTGTAGAAGATATTTTTTCCCTAATAAAAATAAAATCAATTAAATAAGCGTGTCAGGTTGATAAATGTATAAGTGCCTTAAGGTCGAAGCGTAGCGAAGTTATGCCATTTATTGACTTGACTAAGTGTTTTAAGATTACCCTAGAGGAATAGGAAAAATAGATTTTAATAATATTAAAGATCATTCTTCATGTTCGTAACCTTCAAAATCAGCTCTTTTTCGTTCATTTGCTATTTTTTTATCTTTGTACTTTCTAGTATCTTCAAATGAAACATATATTCTTGAAGTAATTTCTTCAGGTATATCAGGCATAGGATTATCGTTTTCATCAACGTATTCGTGTTTATATTCAAATACAAATTTTCTTATTTTATCTGTCATAATTAGATAATGTACTGATTGTCTTTTTATGCCGATATAATCTGCTGCAGTAGCAGGTGTAATTAATCCTCCAGCATCTAGCCAGTTTTTATTGAACCAATTAGCAAATTTAGAACTTAAGCTCATTTCTATGTACCTCCATGTTGACTTTTTTAGTATAATTCTGTTTTTTGCATATTTCTACACTTGACATATGACAGGGAGAAAATTATTCTTACATATGTTAGATAAAAAAATACAATTATTTTTATTTATTCTTAAATATGTAAAAAATTAGATGGAGGATTTACTTAAAATGACAATAGAGCATGACCAGACGTTCAACTCTGACGAGACAACAATAGGAGTTGGAAAGATAAAAAATGTTTCTCAATCCAAGTATAAATCAGGTTTTTGGGTAACTATCGCCAGGGAAGGGGCTACGTTTCAAGTTTTTTATAGAGGTAATGAAAATTTAACAACCAATTCTATGATTCAATATAAATGCTCAACTGAACCAAGATTAAATATAGAATTTAACAGACCAGTATACTGTGCTAAACCAAAAGATCTTTTAGACTTCAAAAAATTAGAGTAAAAAAATAGTGGGCTCTTTCTAATAGCCCACCAATCTCTTATGCAAGAGAATTTCACCAACCTTAAAGCACTGGTACTGCCTTAAAGCAATAATAAAAATCTAACTAAAATTATACTATGAAAAATAATAAAAATCTATTAAATGAGTTAGATAAAAGTAAAAAAGAAATAGTAACTAAAACTAACTTTATTCCAAAACCAAAATTAAAAATAATAGATGTTATTGATGAATACGCGTCTCCATTTTCATCCATAGATAGAATAACGTTTCTTATTCTATCTGACATTATGAAAGAAGCAAATAACAGAAAGAATCCTGATTCATATATAGACAATTTTCTGAGTAAGCTAGATATGACACTTTTAAAATTAGGCTTGATAGAAGTCAAATATATGAATTCTGACAACTATAAAGTTCACTACAAATTGAAAGGTGAAATAGATTTGCAGTTGATTCCTAAGTTTGGAGTTAAGGAAAGGGTAACTGATAAGGAAGTTTTAGAGGTTATAGGCTCAGAAGAAGACAGGCAAAACGGATACATTGACTTTATCAGACCTTCAAATTACCCCATCCGCATTGACTATAACCCAAACAAAGGAGATTTATCACAAATAGAAAAGCTTCTTAAGTTTTTTAATGATGACAAAATTAACTTTGAAGAAATGATAAAAATTACACGTGTTGATGTAGCTATTGATTATCCTGAGGATATTAACTTAGCTTTAATTAACTGCGAAGGTATGCGTAAGTCATTTTTAGCTATAGGTTGCAACGGCATAGAATCTGTTTATTTCGGAACTCAAAAAAGTAAATATTACTTCCGTATTTATAACAAAAAGTTAGAACTCTTACAAAAACAAAAACTTGATTATAAAGGTGAACATCTTTATAGAGTCGAATTACAAAATAGAGAAGGCTTTTTACTAAGCGAAGCTAAAACCATTATGACCAATATATTCAGCAAATTGCAGTTTTTTGAATTCCCATTTAATACTGGTAATCCTGATTTGGATTTTTTTGTATACTACGCCAAAGATTTTGGTCTAAAATCAGCATTGTCTAAGTATGAAAAGAGTAAAAAAAGCAGATTAAAGCAAGCATTGTCCAAATTTGAATTTACTCCACTTGATCATCCATCAGTAATATTTGAAAAACAATTTCCACAAGTGTGGTCTGATTTTATCATCAAACTAAAGATTCTTTTTAGAGACTATAAGCAGGGAGATTTGATATGAATAATTATTATAAATACAACAAGAAAAAAGTTGCATATAATACCAGTATTTTTGATACAGTAGTTAATAGTCATAAAAGACTTATATCCAGAACAAAAGAATGCAAAATAACACCTAATGAAGTTATAGCTTCCTTTGACATAAAGTTAATTGTTTCACAAGACAAAGAAGGGGGTTATTACATCAATTTCACTGACAACAGTAAAGTCATATGGTTTATAAGAATAGATGTTGATGAACTTATTAAACTTGGCAAGCTTATAGAAAATATTTAAGTGATAACTAAAACCTCCGATAAATCGGAAACGTCCGGAAGTGATCGATTGCGGAGGTTTTAGGTGTAAAACTCAATATTTAATCTGTCTTACAGTGTAAGTTTTGGTTATGATTAATTTTTTCTTGCAAAGTCTATAGTTCCTATTCTGATTAGTACAACTGATGCAAATAATGCTCCTATAATATTAATAATTGACCAATA
>DASCNA010000112.1:0-3008 GCA_036011305.1 Victivallales bacterium | reverse complement strand
GATATCAGTATAAATATAAAGAGTATTACAATTTCTTTATCAAACAAAATTCCTGATGATTTGTGATTGTATTCAGAGGTACTATTTTCCATCCTTTGTCTCCCTTAATGATTTGAGACGTATTACCGCTATTAAATTTATAGACAAAGATAACATAGAACTAAAAATAATCAATGCAAATAAATATTCCGTTATGGAATATTTATTTATAAAAATGAATGATAATATAAATTTAAATATTGCTAAAAAAATCAAAGAGTTAAGAAAGACTAAAAAAGTGTCTCAATTAGATTTGGCAAATTATTTGAACGTTACCCAGTCATTTGTAAGTAAAATAGAACGAGGTATATATAATATTGATGTTCCTACTTTATTTAAAATTTGTAATAAATTAGCAATTACCCCTTCTAAGTTATTAAATGATATTTTTAAAGAATATATTGTGACTAATAAAAATCACTCAAAGTAAAGGATAGTAGTCTCAATAGCAGATATATTTGTCATTCTTTTTCCATCTACAAGAAAATTGGATAAAATATTATTATTTTCTATTGTTAGATATTTTCTTTTTAGCCTTTGGCTGCCCTTCCCTATTCTAAAAAAATGATACATAAAGTATATTAATTAATTGTTCTTTGAAATATAAAATATAATATTAATTTCCCGCGCACGCGTGTTTTTTCATTATTTTAAATATTTTAAATACTTTAAAGTCTTTTTGGTAACTGTAAGTCACACATAGTAAGATAGATAGATGTAGTCAAGTACGACTTATTGGTAATCAAGTACGACTTATTGGTAATACAAGTACGACTATTTGGTTCCTAAGTACGACAAAAAAACATTAATATACGACTAATTAACATTGATGTACGACTTTATTTTTTTATTTATCGTAGTAAAATACTAATTAGTCGTATATTAATGTTAAAAGGATTTATTATGCCAAATATAGTGATAAAAGAAAAATACAATACAGTTAAATTTGCTAATTTATTTATTCAAGCAACGGCTGATCTATCTATTTTAGCTAGAAAATTGTTAATAGGGATTACTCAAAAAGTTCAATATAAGAAAATAGATAACTTTAGTGGAGAACTTGCTTTTAATGCCAAAGATATATTTGATCTGGTGGAGAAAAGAACAAGTCAATTGAGATATTTGAAAGATGCAATTATTGAATTACAAAATATGAAATTTACTGTTAGACCCTCAGAAAATCCTAAAGATTGGCATGTATTTACTTATCTAACAGAAGGAAAATATATAGACGGTAAATTATATATTACAATCAATCCAGCTATGAGGCCATATATTCTCGAATTAAAAAGAGAATATACTAAATATGATAGTATTAATATAAAGCCTATTACAAACAAACATAGCTTGAGAATTTTTGAATTAATGGCACAATATGCGAATTCTCCTAACCAAACAAGAGTAATGGAAATTAAGGTTTTAAGGAAAATTCTTGGATTAGAAAATAAGTATAGTAAATTTCCCGATTTTGAAAAAAAAGTCTTAAAAATAGCAGAAAATGAGTTAAAAGAAAGAGCCGCTATTTATTTTTCATATGAGCTTGAGGCACATGGAAGAAAATATACTCATATTAAGTTTAATATTCATAAAAAGCTGGCAAAATCCTTAGATAACTTAAAGTTAATGGAAATATTTGAAGATGAAAGATCTCAATTAATAGATGAATTATATGAGAATATGACAGATGAAATGTTAGATCTGTTTGATAAGACATATGGAGATGAAGAGTTGAGAGATTTTAATTATAATAAAGATGGTTCTCCTAAAGAATTGTTAATGAAAAAGATAATCGGCCTTCATTTTTTAACTTTTCCAAATTTTGAAGAATGGAAAAAGGGACAAAACTAACTCCCCCTTCCCTAATATAAATATTTATCTTAGAACCTAACGATCTTGTTTATGGTATTGTTTTATTATCTCTTATCATCTATACTCATAACTGATTAATCAATTGTAAGTGTAAATGATGAGGAGTGGATGAGTAGACAATATATAACTGTTCAAGAGGCTTCTAAGTTAACAGGAAAGTCAGAAATAACCATTAGGCGTTATACAAAAAAATTTCAAGATGATACAGACAGGTTACAAAAGGAGTTTCAGCAGAACGGTTCTTTTTATTATTTAATAGATAAAGGATTAATTCTTCAATATTATAACGTTAATGACTCATCATCAACTAATCAATACAACTCGTCATCACGTGTCAATAATGATGATGACAAGACTAGTCAGTATTCGAAGAATGTAGATGATGATAAAACAGATTTTGTCAATCAGGCACTACAAAAACAACAAGTTGATTTAATTCAACAATTAATTCAAAAACAAAATGTTAAAACACCTATTTTTAGACATTCTACTTTTTATGCTGTATTTTTCGCACTACTGGTCATCATAGGCTTATCAACACTATTCATCATATACTCTTACAAGCAAGAATCTGAGTTCAAAAAACAATTATCATCTCAAGAAATAAATTATACTAATCAAATGACTATGCAAAAAAAATATTTAGAAAAACAGTTTGATTTAGTAGAAAATGGAAGAGATGAACTGCAAAAACAATTGAATTATAAAGAAGAATTTTATAAAGTAACGCTAAATGAAATTAAAAATTCTAATAGACAAATAATTTCTTTTAAAGATGAAAAAATAAAAGATTTAACAAATCAAGTTAGAGTTCTTAATAGTATTAAAATGTCTAATAAATTAGGAAGTGAATTAAAAGAATCAAGACTAGATAAATAGTTTACTAATGCATAATAGGGCAGGGGGGATAATTTATATTTCAAACTTATATTCTTATTTTTTATTTTACTTTTCTATGTTTCAAAATCTATAGTTTTTGATGCATTTATTAAAATCCTTAAAAATGCTGTAAAATGAGAGGGTTTAGTGCTTCAAAACTAATACCAAGACCTTAAATGTTTCATAGGTTAAATAATTATGATTGTGGTACAATTGTAATG
>DASCNA010000111.1:0-10244 GCA_036011305.1 Victivallales bacterium | reverse complement strand
GGAAAATAGGGCAATTTATGGGCAATATTGGATACATAAGAGTAAGTACAGAGCAGCAAAATAGAGAAAGTCAGAGATTAGCTATTTTAGGATACACAAATAAACATCAAACTAAGGTTGATGATTGGATTGAAGTGACTATCAGTTCTAGAAAATCCAAAAAAGCCAGAAGAATTGATGAATTATTACATAGACTGCAACAAAACGATACTTTGGTTGTTTCTGAACTTTCCAGGCTTGGCAGGTCTGTTGGTGAAATTGCTGCAATAGTTGATAAGTTAATTCTTAAAGAAATTAATTTAATCTGTATTAAGGAAAACATTAATCTTGCAGGGAGACATAATATTCAATCAAAAACAATGATCACAATGTTTTCTCTCTTTGCTGAAATTGAAAGAGATCTTATATCAGAAAGAACCAAAGAAGGCATTGCTAATGCCAGGAAAAATGGTGTAACTATTGGCCGTCCTGTTGGAACTACCGGTATAAGTAAACTTGATGGCAAGGAAAATGAGATAAAGGATTTTCTATCGAAAGGTGTAAATGTAGCAAATATTGCTAAAATTTATGGTTGTACTTGGATTACTATGAAAAATTTTATTAAGAGTAGAGTATTGAATAATTAAGTTTTCCAAAAGACGTTCTTGCTTAATTATACATAATAACTATTTATAAGAAATAGATAAAATATACGATACATATAGTCTATAGTTAGATTAAAAAGATATTTTTATGGATGATCTAATTAAAAAAGTCTTTAAGAACGATTTAATAGACCATGAAAAATGGTATCAAAAAGGATTAGACTTAATAGACATAGCAAAATTGCTTGAACCAAAAATCAATGAATATTGGGCTAATAATTCTAAAAGAAAAAAATTGAAACATTTTTTGGATTGTCATCTTATGATTTCTTCGTTTGCGATAGAGAACTTATTAAAAAGTATTATCATCCTTCTGAATAAAGATGAGTTTGAGAAAGCAATGTCCAAAACACATAAACTTCCTAAATTATTACAAGAACATGATTTGTCTAAGCTATTAGATAAAACTGGTATAGCAATAGCAGAACAAAACTCAAAAGACCTTCTAATTCGACTTAGTCGAGCAGCAATATGGCAAGGAAGATATCCAATACCACTCCTATCAAACAATTTACCAATTGCAGGTGTTAAATCTTTTGGAGAAAAACCATTCTCAGGTAAAATAATAAGCATCAATTCACAAAGCGATATTAATGATATTCAAAACATAATAAATAATATACAAAATAAATATAATGAGATAACCAGTAGATGCTCTTAATCACTTTTACGCTCCGTTCCAAAGTGATAAGAGGTCAAAAACGTTATGAGTAAAAAAATAAATGAAATTTTATTAAAATTAGCAAGAATAAATGAAGATGCATCAGAAGAAATGGCCGAAGGTATTGATGGTTTATTTTTAGATTCGATTCACTTACGAGCATTTATACAATCTATTGAAGCAGTAAATAATAGAGATTTTAGTAAATCTTTTCTATGTTTGTCATTAGGAGCAGGAACAACTTATGCCGTAATCATGAAAATATGTAAGCTATATGATAGAGCAAAAGATTATAAACTCAACTCTTTACGTGAAGTCTGGAAGAAAGCCCCTTTAAAGGACAAAAAAGAAAGTGAACTAATAACAAAAGAATTTGACACAGGAAATGAAAATAGTATTTTTAAGTCAATTATAAGATATAGGGATAAAGTATTGGCACATAACGAACAAAACTTCTCTATATCTTGGCAGGAAATAGATAAAACTCTATCGTTTTTTTCTCGTGTATGGTTTCTTGTTGGTCAACACTCAGAAAGTGCAATAATGTTTCCATTCTATGACTTTAAAAATGTATCTGGTTGTTTTGATAAGCTATTCTCCAATCAAGAAATTAGAGAAGCAAATACTGCTTGGAATAATTATATAAATTCAATAAAACTATCAATGCAAAAAGAATATAATTCATAACAAATCACTTCACTTAATAGCTATTATACTCCGCTCCATAGCTGTATGTGAGCTAAAATGTTAGAGATAAAAATGAATACTAAAGATCAAATTGAAGAAATATTTCACACGCTAATAGAAGTGGAAGACAGTTTTAAAATTTGGAATAAACTAAAAGAGCATCAATCAAGGCAATGTTCAGTTAATAAAATGAAAAAATATTCTGATTTTTTTCTGACAACAATTCAAGCACATTTTACTTTATATGTAATAGGTTTGTATAGACTTTTCGAGACTAGAAATGATACAGTAAATATCCCGAAATTGAAAGAATTTTTAGAGAAGGGAAATAAGCTGGAAAATAATAAAATCCAAGAATTAAATGATTTATTGTCAACAGCTAAAAATATTTGGATAAAAATAAGCATTTTAAGAAATGAAGCAATAGGTCATTCGGCTAAAAAATTTCCTATCACAGAAGTATTCCAAAAGGCAAAAATAACTCATTTAGAAATAGAAAATTTAATCGATAATACTATTAAATTGATGAATAAAATAACTTATTCGCTTTATAATGAATCAAGTTTTTTATTATCTAAAGCTGAAATACATACAGATAAATTAATAAAAGAATTAAAACTCTAACCAAGCACTGCACATAGCAACTATTTCGCTCAGTCCATAGCAGTATCCGGCCGTTTGTGAGATTAAGAAAATTTAAGGTATTTTTGATTTATTCTAATAATCAGAGCTAGTATTATAACTTACTATTATCTTCATTTAATTCAGATTCTAACTCTTCTATTGTTGGTAGACTAGTTTTTAGATTGTCAGGAATGGCTTTTGTTAATTGATATTCTGATATACCAATAGGCTGGATCACTCCTTGTAAAGCATATTCAGCAACAATTTTATTTTTCTTTTTGCAAAGCAAAATACCTATTGTTTTATTGTCATTTGAATCACATAATTGATTATCAATTGCAGACATATAAAAACTCAATTGGCCAGTGTGTTCAGGCTTAAAATTGACAGCTTTTAATTCAATTACAATATAAGACTTTAGTTTGATATGATAAAATAAGAGATCAATAAAAAATTCTTCCCCTCCAACATCAATAGGAACTTGGGAACCAACAAAGGAAAACCCCTGCCCCAATTCTAATAAAAAATTTCTAATATGTTCTATTAAAGATTTTTCTATTTCTCGCTCCTTAGCATCATCGCCAATAGTTAAGAAATCAAAACAATATGGATCTTTAAACATTTTTTCTGCAAAATCAGATTGAATAGGAGGTAACGTCTTTTTAAAGCTAGTTGTTTTTTCTTTAAGTGCCTGTCTTTCAAAAAGCTGAGATTCTATTTGCATAAGCAATACAGATCTTGACCATCCATTTTCAAAAGCCTTCTGTGCGTACCATTCGCGAACTTTTGGTGTTTTAAATTTTTCTAGAAGCACAATTATGTGTCCCCAGGGTAATTGTGCAACAGCTTGTTGCATAATTGAACTTTCAGGATAAAAGTTCGCAAAATTCCTCATGTAAATCAAATTTCTTATAGAAAAGCCACCCATCCCTTTAAATTCATTTCTTAAATCAGTTGAAAGTTGTTCAAGTAATTTACTACCCCATTTAGCCTCATTTTGTTTTTCTAAAATCTGCTTCCCTATATACCAGTAAAGTGCAATAACTTCTTTGTTAACGGCCAATACAGCTTTTACCTGTTTGTTCCTGATTTTGTTTTTTAATTCTGTTAGAAAACTTAAATAGTTTTTATCTAACTGTAAGTTTTTACTCTTTCCCATAAAACTACTATAATTTAATATTTATAAATATATACCACAATTATCAAACAATGATAAATTGCACAACCACCATTTACAAACAATTTCGTTCGTATTGTATACTTTTTAAAACAATCACAAAAAAAAGAGCAAACTTTAATGATTAGCATGCCCCCTGCCCTAATACCAAATTTTTAATTGTAGTTGAAAGTTTAAACCTTAGATATTAAAAATATTAGAACCATTTTTTGGGGCCATCGCTTTCTCTGTTTTCGAAACTCTTCCAGAATCTACATATATTTGATGTTCTAAATAACTTTGCTTTATCTCAAGCTTATATACCTTATTCTTAAGTGTGGATATCTTTTCTTTATATTGCATTTCAAGTAAAGCCTTATCTTTTCCACTATCGCTTTGCAACCGGGCTATCTTATCAGTATAATTTTGATTCTCATACTCACGCTCGCGTTCTATTGATTTAATTCTTTCTTTAAACAGCTTTTCCTGTGAAAACAATTCTTTAGAATGATTAATTTTAGTCTCCTTATAAAAAAACCAAAAACCGCTTACAAACATGAGCACACACACAAACAATACTATAATTAAAACTTTAATTGTTAGTGTGTGTGCGCGACTTTCGTATTTAGCTATATCACTGGCTTTCTCTATATTAATTTTGGCAAGCTCATTTATCTTTGCACGCTCAATCTTAGTGGCATATTCATTAGCCTTGCGAGTCTTAGAATTCTCTTCTTTTTTTTCGTTATACTCATGCTCGTTTTTCGCATTTACTTTACTTTTTAAGCGGTTTTCAAGGTATGATGTGAGTATGGCTTTTTCTGTTCGCCCCGCAGTGTTTCTTATTTCTTTTATGTATAATTCTCTTTCTTCTTCAGTAAGATCTCGGACCCATCTTGTGAGTGTAGGGTATGCTATTTCATCATATTTATTTGCCGCTTCCATCATAGGAATATACTTATCGTCGGCTGCCATGTCATGCTCCTTTCTGATTAATTTTCCCACTGATGCTCACGCTCGGTCTCTATCAGTTCCAATTATATCTTGAGCACAAATATAAATCAAGCTATATTATTTAAGTTTGTGCTAACACTCGAAATCTTGCGCTCGTATATATAATTTTGAGCGCGATTATGAGTACAACTTTTTAGTAGGGAAGGGGGGAGTATTTCACAAGTATCAAAAGTACTTTATTTAACAACTCGTGCTCACGCTATATACTCTCATATATTAGCGCATAGCGTGAGCGTAACTATAATTTCATTATAATCTATATAACATATATACAGACGAATACATTGTTATACTTGTGCTCACGCTTTATACTCATATATATTAGCGTGAGCACAAAAACCAAGAGCGTGAAGAGTAATTTTAGAGGAGGGGGGGGGTAATTTAGAAGGCTACTTATTTAATAAAGGTGTTGGATAATCAAATATTAATAATTTCTGCAATCACTACTGTTTCCAGAAATCTTTTTATATCCAAAGTATTCAAGTTCAGTTCTATTTTTTGTTTTTCCTACTATCCATGATTACTTGTGTCATTTGTTTGCAACCTTACAAACGACAGTATTTCCATCAAAGCTTTTTTTTGACGTAGCTCTAAGCTTTCCAAAAAAGCAGAGTATAGATCGCTCAAGTTTATTTAGTTCTATAGAGCTTTTTAGAATACATGATTTCTTATAATCTAGGTTTCCCCCACGAATGCCTTAAATCACTAATCATACCAGTTGCATTATAAGAGATCCCAGCCCTGAATTTAGTGTTTTCTTTGTCCACGATAAGATATAGCTCTTTACGCTCCTTTGTAGTTCCTATTATGAACTTTTTTTATTAAATTAAATTAAAAAATATAATTGTTTTTAGCTCATTTATTTATTAACTTTTGTTATTGCTTTTAATAGCTCGGCGGTTAAAGCATGCCCGGGTGTTTTATAGAAAAGCTTGTCTTCTATTACATCGTTTTTTACTGCACCAATATACTCAGCAAATAAATCTCCAAGGAGGCACTTTGCCATTATTAAAAATTGTTTACTTGTTTCCCATTTTGGAGTGTGACTTAATGCATCTAACTCGTATGAGTTAAATTCAACAACACTTTTCGTTGAAAGTCTTTTTTGCCACTCCATAAAACTACCGCCACTTTTTTTCCAGGCTTCATAAAGTTTTCCTTTAGGTTCCTTTACTATTGCGTGCGTACTATCTACCCAGCAGGCTAAGTTATAATCTTTTTTATCTACAGTATCTTCCAGGTCGCATTTAAATATTTTATCATTAAGAAGTTTTGCTTTATTTAGTTGGTTTAATATTGAAGTTTCATCGTTTTTTGTAAAAATTTGTTTCCGCTTGGATTTGTATTGAGGTATTGGACTATATCCAACCTGAGTAAGAAGTGTTGTTAGTGAAATTTTAAATATTTGACCCTCTGATGACGCTTTTATTGCTCTTGATGGAAGATACATAAAAATTGTTTTTGCTAGGGTTGATGTCAATTGCCTTACATATGAAAGGTCAAGACACATTCGCCTTTCTATATTGTAGATTAAGTTATAATACATTTCGCTCAAAACAACTTTATCAAACCATATCTCCTCACTACTGCTTTTAGAGCCCCTTTTAGATTTTTTCTTTGAAATAACTACATCGCTCAAGATTCTATGATAAGTTTTTTTCCCTTTATCTTCGATTTCAGTCCAACAATGCATTAATTCATTAAGTATCGTTTTAGCTTTTTTATGAGTTTTTGTATTAGAGCAGCCAAAAACAGTATTACAAAACTCTGTTAATGAAAAAGGGATCTCCCTAAGCCTTTCGAACGGGTTAGTAAAACAAAATATACCTAGCAAGACTAAGCCATGATCCATGGTTAAAGTTATACACTTTTCTTTTTCCTCGCTATTTAGCATTGGGTTTGTTACCCCAATAGTATACTTTACATCTTTAACAGTATATGATGAAGGGACGCCGCAATCTTTATATTTAAAGATTGGATACTGGAAGTACTCTTTTAGAGCTATTGTGGTTTGCTTTTCTTTTTCTATAGTTCCGGTTTTCATAATCATAATCTCTTTATTAGATAACTATTTTGTACTCAGAAACTTATTTTTTACTACCTTTTATAACATATATTAGATAAATTTATATTATTTGCAATGGATATTATAGTAATTTAGATAAATTTTACTTTTATTTATATAATATCTTAAGATATTATATCCCATTTTTAACCTCAAATTAGACTTCATTTCTATAATAAAGACGTTAATAGCATAGTAATTTAGATAAAAATGACAGAAAAGTATAGTGATTTAGGCAACAAACTGCGTCGTAGTAATTTAGGTAAATCTATCAAAAAACATAGTAATTTAGATAAATATGCAAAATACCATAGTAATTTAGATAAATATGCAAAATGCTATAGTAATTTAGGTAAATATGTTTTTTGTAAAAGTATAGTAATTTAGGTAAACTACCATAGTAACTTAGGTAACTACAATAAAACTACCATAGTAATTTAGATAAGCTACCATAGTAATTCAGGTAACGATTTGAGGCTAAAAAAGAGGGTGTTCTTTAAATGGTTATTCATTACTGTTTTCTCTTTAAACGATTAATCATTGACGGCAAAGCCTAAATGACTTGTTTTACCCTCTATCTTGCATGATTATACTTTTTTAGAAATAGAGAAGGGCAGCCAAAGGCTAAAAAGAAAATTTCCAAGATGAGTAGCTTCGCTACGATTTTCCCGGAAGTAAGTTTCAGGTAATATCAAAAAAAACATCAGAAAGTCATCTACATCTGTGTTTAATATTGATGCCTTCACAAATGTTCAGTCATGTAGCGAACAGCAAAGCTGTCCTTAGAGCTCCGATCGTCGTCGTTTCACTCCTCATCTACGCAAAAAAAACTATTTTGACTACAAAAAGATTAATTGGATTAATCATAATACTCGCTAACATATCCCTATCAACGACTAACGATTCATTAACAAATAACAGGAATCTTAAGGGAAAAGAATTTCCCTACAGCTTACCCAATCTTTTTCTAAAAAACAGAATGAAAAATAACACCATAGAGCTAAGTTATAGCCTTATTTGCATAAGGTTACTCAAGATACACTAAAGCATACATTTTTATCTTAAAACGCATTTATAGAGCTTTAAAAGCCAATGGAATTCATATCAGGCAAAGTTACATTAAAGGATATTTTCACAAAAGGAAATGCCTGGAATCTACTCTGGAGAGACAGTACTGTTGATATGAGATGGCCTGTTTTATGGAATGTCAGAAAAACACAAGGATGTAAAGATATACTAGGCTATCACTTATACATATGTCCTAAGTGCAAATCACAGAAAAAGGTGAAGCATACCTGCAAATCCAGATTCTGTAGTTCATGTGGAAAGATCGCCGCTGAGAAGGGGGGCTGAAGTCCAATGGAACGAAAGTGTACGTTAAGGAAAACAATAGCCTCAAAGCTTGTGATTATTGATTATTTATCGATACTCAATCATATCATTGAACAGTCTCAAAATGTTTCCTAAATCGATTAGTAGAATTTAATGTCTACTTACATATTGAAAACGATTTAATAGACATATTTTATTGCCTATTTACGCTGTCTAATAATTTGTGAGTTAGTAGACAATTATACTATTTTTAAAAACATAATATTCCTTAGCGTACGTTTCCGTTCTGTTGGACTTTGGACCCCTAAAAAGAAAATAACAGCAATAGCAAAATGATAATATCTCTTATTTATAATGTATTTATTTTTGCAAATGTTTCTTTTGCCTGGTTTAAGTTATCAATGCCAACAACAAAGCCTTTAATTTTAGAATGTGCAGAAATAAATGAAAGAGATTCTTTAATATTTAAATTCTCATTATTTTCAAAAATCCTATATGCGATCAAATTACATTTTGTATTTTTTATTGCTTTCTTTGTTTCTCTAATATTTGGAAACGAATAATATCTATTAAACCATATTAATACATTGTTAATATTAAGTTTTGACAGAATAGACAGTGGTAATTCACCACCAGAGATAATACCTAAAGGTTTTTTATTAAAATATTTTATTATCGATAATTCTTTCATAACTATATCTATTTTATTTGTGTAATAAAAAAAATCATACCAAAGATTTCCAAAAGTAAAATAATCGCAAAAAGACAATTCAGAAAAACATTTTTCTAGGTCTTTTTCTTTTAAATAAATACTATTTAAATCTTTTTCTGAAAAGTAATCATTTACGTTTATATTTTTTAACCAGTGTGATGAAACTTTTTCTATTCTACTATTGATAGTAGCAACACATTTTTGCCTATAATATTCAGTCCATAATGAATGATTATTAAAATAATAATAATTATTCCACTGTGGGTTGGCTATACAAACAATATCGGAATGATGTTCTTTAAAATCTTTTAAGATTTTATTAAGAGAGTTATGCCAGCAACAAATAAATGTTTTTATACCTGATGAATAGGCTAAGTTAATAACTTCTTTATAAGAGTTTACTCTTTCGTTTTCTGATTTATAGTCATTAGAAAACCATCCAGTAAAACTATCATCTCCTAAAATTACGGGTAAAGAATTAACCGGAAACATGTTATTACAGAATTTATTAGAGCTCATTTAATAAAACCTTACCTTTTTTCCAAAAAAATATTACTAATATAATTGTTATAATTAAACTTAAGCTCAATGTTTTATTATTCATAGGGAAAAAACCTAAGATTGCTGTTATCATTGCTCCCCCTATATACATTGCAAAGCCAATAAATCCTCCTGCAATTCCAGCATTTTCTTTTTTATAACACATTGCTAAAGTCATTAAATTTGGGAACAATAGCCCTGTTACAAAAAGTATTAACATAAAAGGAATCACTGAATAGAGAATATTAGAATTATGTATTGAATAAATCATAACTAAAGAAGCTAGAAAAAATACAGTAATAGTTATGCTAATTAGTTTTTTAATTTCAATAAACTTTAAAAGATAATAGTTTAAAATATTTCCTAATAAAAACATGATACTTAATGCCATTAAAACAGTACCTGAGTATATAGGTGTTAGATTAAATATCTTATCATTAATAAATGGCATTTCTGTGACTTGTATTGAGATTGATGCGCATCCTAGCAAGCATAATAAAACTAAAACCATGAAATATTTATCAAGAATAAAACTTTTATAGTCTTTTATTGATCGTTTGTTATTTGTTTTTTGTCGAATATTACCATAGAAAAATAATGTTATAATTCCTATTGCAAAGCTCAATAGTGCCATAAATTTATAATTTGCTTGCCAATTAAATTTTGTAAATAGTCGCTGTCGCGAAATAGATAATAGAATTTCTGCATCAGGGGTCAAGTTCCTTAGCTGAAAGCCTCGTAGTATCTTGTAGCGGTTTCCCAGGATTTAAAATATTTATTCATTATAAAACTTTTTTTTGTAAATCTAC
>DASCNA010000110.1:0-9983 GCA_036011305.1 Victivallales bacterium | reverse complement strand
TATATTTACTTAAAAATATCAATTTAGGATTTTTAAATTTTTCTGCCATTAGTACTGCTGCTTTAGCATAAAACAAGCTTTCTTTAAAATTGTCTAAACTCGAATAAATAAAAGAAATCATTTGATAAATTCTAAATTTATGTGCAGCAGCCTTTTTTGATAAAAAACCTGTTTTACCCTGAGTATATTTTAAAGCCTTCAGAAGGTTTACTAAAGCTGAAGGATCTTTATATTGGGAAGTATTTATCAAGCTTAAATTAAAATAATAATGAAAGAGCATATTATTATTTTTATGAAACATTCCATATTTTTTTAGTTTATTGTTATACTCTAGACACAGTTTATAATTATCTATAGAAAGATATTGATGAGTTATATTATTAAGGTATTTACATATATCTTCTAAATTTCCATTCTTTTCGGCTTCAAGTAAGCTTTGTAATTCTTTTCTTAAGTCTTTGTACACCCCAATACTGCAAGAAAATAAATTTATTTCTTTTTGTTTTATATCTTTATTAGCTAGATTTGATTTATAATAATTGTGTAGAACTAATTGTCTATTTATTTTGTGACTGGATTTATCATCAGATTTAAAACTATACAATCGGCTTGGAAGGTTTATCAAAATAATAGATATTATGCTAAAAATAATAATAAATTTTGTACCTGATTGCATATTTAATTCCACTATTAAGATAAGTTTAAATATTAATGATAATTGTAACTTTAACTGGGCAATATTTAAGCTCATAACCCAAAATATATAAATAGATTTTAATTAAAGATTAAATATTTACGGGAAATCAAGAATTATAAGACCATGAATCAGGTTGAAAAGATAGTTCGTTTTTTACACTTACATATAACAAAGCTTAATTTTAAACATAACCAATAAAGACAAAAATCCAGAAGCAAATTTTCCTTCAATTATATATGTCCAGAAATTTCCTATTAATATTCTCATTGGAAAATATTACACATCTAAAATAAGAACCCTTTTAAAAAAAAATTGTTTCTTCATTTAGTAAGTCCAAATTTATTAAAAGGAGAAAAACGAATATTACCAAAATGTGCAGAGAAGAACTCAAATAATTAAAGCAGACCATGCTTTAAATTTAATCTTTTCTGCAAAATAATTAAGAAAAAAGGAGCGGGAAAGAATGAGGGTAAAATTAATTGCATTATTCGTAGCAGCTGTATTTATGGGGTGTAATTTTGTCGATGCAGCAGAAGAAAACTCATCTTCTGCAAAAGAACGGGAAGTTGCTATACTTTCTTCGCTATATAAAGGCACTGTAATACAGCATGTAAAATTAGGAGATCATGTTAAAAAAGGTCAACTTATCTTTGAAGTCAGGCAAAGTGTTCTAAAGGCACAAAAAAGAGCTAATGGTGTTAATTTAAAAAGCGCTGAAATTTTATTTCATGCTGCTGAAAAACTTATTAAAAAACATTCCATTTCAATGGAAGAATATCAATCCCGCAGATATGACTATATCGCCGCAAAAACAGTATATGAAACTGATGCATCAAAACTTCGAACTTCAAAATACTATGCACCTTTTGACGGAACAGTCACCAAAGTAGTAAGGCTGGAAGGTGCACTCGGTAATAACGATGAACAGGTGTTTATAACAAGAGGAAATGTTGACGTTGATACTTCAAAACAAACAACAGAAGTTGGAATGCGGTGGCCTGGTTTTCTTAACCTTAATGTCAAACTTGGAGAAAAGGTCAAAAAAGGCCAACTTCTTTTTACAGTAAACTCAGATGAATATAAAATACAACGGTCAAAAGATAAGAGCTACCTTGATTACACTAGAGAGGTATTCTTGAGGGCAAGTAAACTGCGTCAAACAGGTACAATATCACTATTACAATACATTGAGGCCAGGAAAGAATACTCCAATGCGTTAATGACTTTAAAAATAGATGATATCAAAATAAAGCAGTGCACAGTATATGCACCGTGTGATGGAAAAATAACTAAAATATATCGTTATACTGGCTCAGGAAATGGTGAAGTTGACCCCGTTGTTGATATAACAACGTAATTTCGCAGCTAATTGTTAGATAATATATTTCTTCTTTGATAGTTGATGAGAAGATATTCCCCAACAAAACGGAGGATAGAAATATGAGAGTCACCACTGAAGTAAAAACGTTAAACTTAAAATATCCATTTAAAACTGCACGTAGACCGGACAGGACAAAATCAGAATCACTTATAGTAAAAATAGAGAAGGACGGCGTTTCAGGTTTCGGAGAAATTAGGCCATCTGAATATTATTTTGGAGAAAATTTTGAGGTTTCAAAAACAATATTAAATGAAGCTGAAGAAATCATAGGGAATGATCCTTTTCTCTTAGAAGATATCTTAGATGAAATGAAGTTGAAATTTCCTCATGCTCCTTCTACTCTGGCGGGTATAGATATAGCATTACATGATTTGACTGGAAAACTGCTAAACATTCCTTTACACCAATACCTTGGGCTAAATAAGGAGAAAACTCCTGTAACAAGTTTTACCATAGGACTTGATACCATTGATGTAATGGTAAAAAAATTAAAGGAAGCTTCAGAATATCCAATTATTAAAGTTAAAGTTGGAACACCAAATGATATTGAAATAATGAAGATACTAAGGGAACACACAAACGCTACAATCAGAGTTGATGCAAATACAGGATGGTCAGTTAATGAAGCTATTGAAAATATAAATAAACTTGAAGAGTTTGATATTGAATTTATTGAACAGCCAATAGAGCCTGGCAATTTTGAAGGATTAAAAAAAATCAGAAAAAATACTAATATTCCAATAATGGCTGATGAAGATATTGTCAACTCAAAAAATATACCTGATCTCATCGGCTGTGTGGACGCAATAAATATAAAACTTATGAAATGCGGCGGAATAAGAGAAGCTCTCAGAATGATTAATATAGCAAGAGCCCATGATATGAAAATAATGCTTGGATGCATGCTTGAAAGTTCTATTGGTAATGCAGCAGCTGCACAGTTATCACCATTAGTGGATTATGCTGATCTAGATACATTTCTTTTAATATCAAATGATCCATATTCCGGTTTAAGTGATAATCATGGAAAACTTATTTTATCCAGTCAACCCGGTTTGGGCATATCACCTGTGAACTAATCTCCTGAATCATAATTTTATTAATTTACTAAATTCAGGCAGGATTTGATCATCGTGTGAAAAACAGGCACATCATAGAAAAATAAATTAATAAATAGAGGAAAACACCATGTGTATCAAAAAAACTATTATAGAAAAAATGACTGTACGTGAAAAAATAGGTCAGACAATTATGATGGATTTTAGAAACTGGGGAAAGGATCATGACGGTAAGGATTTACCATTTACACAAATGAACCCAGCAGTTTCCAACATCATAAATGATTACAACTTGGGAGGTATTGCTTTATTTAAAGAAAACTGTGAAACTCCTAAGCAAACAGTGAATCTTATTAATGACATTCAAAAATCAGCCAAAATTGAGCTTCTGTTGGGAATAGATCAGGAAGGCGGAATCGTAACCCGTCTGCAAACTGGAACAGATATGCCGGGCAATATGTCACTGGGTGCATCAAACAATACAGAAACAACAAAAGAAGTTGCGAAAGCAATAGGTGATGAGCTAAATTCTCTGGGTATTAATTTAAATTTTGCACCTGCAATTGATGTCAATTCTGATCCAAGGAACCCGGTAATAGGGGTTAGGTCTTTTAGCAGTTCACCTGATATAGTAAGCAAACATGGTACCGCCTATATTGAAGGTCTTCAGAAAGCTTCAGTATTATCTTGTATCAAACATTTTCCAGGGCATGGCAATACAGGCGTAGACACACATGTTGGACTTGCCAGTGTAAACTATTCACTAAATGAAATTGAAGAAATTGATTTAAAGCCTTTTAAAGAAGCTATAAAATCAAATGCTGACACAGTTATGATTGCTCATGTCATAGCACCAGCCCTGGATAACAGTAAACAAAGATCAATAATAAACAGTAAACCAATAGGTAACCCGGCTACTCTTTCTCATAAAATAATAACAAAACTGCTTAAAGATAAACTTGGTTTTAAAGGATTGATATTAACTGATGCTCTTGATATGAAAGCTATCAGTGACAATTTCAGCATGGAAGATGCAGTTATTAAAACAATTTTAGCCGGATCTGATATGGCTGTTATGCCTGTTAGGGTATGGAATGAAGAAGATATCAGTAAGCTTGATAAAATATTTTCCTGCTTAGAAGTGTTATATATTTGCGATCAGAACTTTAAAGAAAGAGTTAACGAATCAGTAGATAAAATAATTTCCTTAAAATTAGAAAAAAAAATAATCACTGACTCAGAAACACGTGCAAAATTAAAAGAAAAAAATAGTCATGCACTGGAAATTATTGGCTGCAGAAAACACAAAGAAATTGAAAGCTATGCTGCATCTGAAGGTATTACCCTTATAAAAAATGATGAGAATATTTTACCTTATAATTTAATAGATAACAGTAAAATATTAATAATCGACGATAACCATACAAGGATCAATTTGTTATCAGATTCAATAAAAGAAATATCAGGATATTTTTCCATAAAATCTAAAATTGAAGAGGGAAAAATAATTCCGTCAAATTCCAGACTATCAGATAAGCTTAAAAAGCAATTGCTTGACGCTGACCTGATTTTAATGGTCACATATAATGTTGATTCAAATAAAAAACTTTATAAAAAAATCGTTTCATACAGTAATAAAAATGGGAAAAAACTTGTATCGATATCAGCAAGAAATCCATATGACATTGCTTATATACCGGAATGTAAATCCAGCATCGCTATTTATGGCGCTGTCAGTTTCGACCAAACAAATGCAATACAGGCCGCACTGTCTGTAAATATTAAAACAGTAGCAAAAATGATTTTCAGTAATCCTGTAAATGGTCTTGTGCAGTTAAAACCAAAAGGCAAACTGCCGGTAGATATCATCGATTATAAAACAGATAAAATAATTTACAGAATAGGTCATGGTTTAAACTATAAAATGACAATTTAATCCAGTAGAAAATTTACTAATAAAAGGGGGAAAGGTATTATAATGGAAAAAATTCAGCAAAAAGAAAAACTAAGAAAGGATGTATGGTACTGGATACCGTCCACTTTCTTTATGGAAGGTCTGGTAGGCACAGTAATTATTTACATGGCCGCAATTATGTATAAAAACCTGGATCTATCAAATACCAAGATCACAATTATAACAGGTATGCTGCTGCTCCCGTATGCATTAAGGCCTCTATGGGCAGCATTTGTTGATCTATTCATGACAAAACGCTGGTGGATTTACTTTATGGAAATTCTGATTGGAGCCTGCTGTATTGGAGTGGCATTTGCTCTTCAGACTCCAATGTTTATAAATTTAACATTAGCAATATTCTGGGCATATGCATTTATTGGCACATCACACGACATGGCCGTGGATGGTAATTTTCTTGTTCAGTTAGTTCCTCATGAACAGTCACTTTACCTAGGTATCCAGGGAGCTTCATACCAAATAGGAAAAATTCTTGTTCAGGGACTTATAATAATGCTGGCAGGTTTTCTTTTTACTAAAATAGGCAATTATCATATTGTCTGGAGTATCATAATGGGTTTTACAGGAACTTTAATACTGTGTATAAGTATATATCATAAATTTATCCTGCCTAAAAATGAAAAGCTAAAAAATCACCGAAGTGTAAAAGACGTTTATAAAGAGTTCTTACGTATTTTCTGGGAATTCATTAGAATAAAAAATTTATGGATAGGTATATTCTTTTTGATATTCTATAAAGCAGGTGAAACTCTTTTGAATAAGATAGTACCTCTGTTTCTGCTTGATCCAATTCAAAAAGGAGGATTGGGGTTGACAAATCAATTTACTGGTTTCTCTTATGGAGTTGTAGCTCCAGTAGCATTAGTACTGGCAGGATTATTAGGAGGATTTGCTATCTATAAGAAAGGCCTTAAATTCTGGTTATGGTGGATGGTAGTGATAATGAATTTACCTCATTTCCTATATATAATTTTAGCTCTTTATCAACCACAAAATCATTTATTGATATTATCATTTATTGCAATCGAACAATTTTGTTTTGCTTTTGGATATTGTGCTTATACGTTCTTTCTAATGTATTTAGTCAGAGACAGTCCATTTAAAACAGCCCATTATGCTTTTTTTGCCGGAATTATGATGCTTGGTCTAATGGGGCCTGGAATGTTAAGTGGATGGCTCCAATCCATACTTGGATACGAATACTTTTTCTGGCTTGTGATAGCTATGGTAATACCAACAGTTATTATTGTAGCATTTCTAAGAATAGACAAGACTTTCGGTATTAGAAAAGCCAACTCATAAAACAAATAATAAAATGCTTTACTGAATAGTAAAGCATTTTTTATTTTGAAATTATCTTAGAATATTGATTTTCTGTTGTGGGTTTAATAACACTGCTATATGAGAAAGTTACAATTGCCCCGACGTATAAAACCAGGCTGAGAGCAAGAAAGATAAAGGCCTTTCTATGAGCATTTTTCCACTCTTTAAATATTATACCCCAGAAATTCGATGTCAGAACAATAAAGACCATAAATATTGGCCATGCTATTGTCGGTGCCAGGTCTCCCCCTATATCAGCAGATGCTTTGCTGAAAATTATTAATGATCCCCAGGAAGCTATCCCCATATATATTATATATAGCCAATAATGCCCGGTCCCCTTTGCTTTATAGTATTTAAAACTTCCATTTTTTATATTTTGAATTAAAAAATAAATTGCATACGGAATAGTGGAGGCAGTAAAAATAATACCCCATGAAATTAACCCTGCAGAAATCGGAGAAGCATGAAATTTACTCATAGCAATCGATGAAATAATTGGATTTGAATAAGTATACGAAATTCCCTGACAGGCACTTCCAATACCTCCAAGAATGGCAAAACAAACACCAAGAAACAGATAACGTTTCTGGACAGATCTGGTTTCGCTGTTCCCTTGAGTTTTGCTCCTGATATCTCCTGCTTTAGCACCTAAAACCACTGCAAAGATGAAAAAGATAATGCCTATTAACTGTATAATACTATAAGTTGAAACAATAATTTCAGGATGCCATAGTATAGGAACCAGTGCTGCACCTGCTGTTCCAATTGAAATATTAACAACAAAATTCAATCCAATACCGATATATTTAAAAGCGTTGGCAAAAAACAGCATTCCAAAACCAAAAACAGCACCTCCGACTAATGCCCCGACAACAGCATTAAGGGGCAGCAGTTTGAATATAGACATCACATCCGGAACCATAATAAAAATAGTCAGCCATGGAAGAATAAAAAAAGAAAAGACAAAAAATACCAGCCATAGATTTTCTTCTTTCCATTTGTCCATACATTTGATTGGAATAGCATATGATCCATTCAGAAAACCTGCCAGTACACATAAAACCAAGGCAAAAATTATTATGTTACTCATTATTTATTTTCCTTAATTATATTAATTTAAAAGTAATAGTTTCTATTTGAGGCTATATAATATGCTCCCGTCAGCCCTGCACTGTTTTCCAACTCTGCTTTTACAATATTTATCGATTTATGTACAGCTAAAGATTTCTTATGAAACAGTCTGTTGACTTCATTAAAAAAAAGTTTGCCTTGTGACGAGATACCACCGCCAATAATTATTAATTCAGGATCGATAACATAAACAGTATTTAAAATTCCGTCAACTAAGTTATTGAGAAAATCATTATATACACGCAGTGCCACTTTGTTACCTTTTTTTATTAACTCAAACAGTTCAATACCGTCAACATCATGATCTGTCAAAGTTTTATAATCTTTTAAAAGTCCAATTGTCGAACCGCATTTATCTAAGCACGTATTTCCAATCTTTAAATATCCTATTTCCCCTGCACTATTATGAGGTCCCTTGTATAGTTTTCTATTAAGTACTATTGAACCTCCAACACCGGTTCCTAACGTAATACAGACAAAACTATCAGCATTCTTACCTGCTCCCATCCACATTTCACCGATAGCAGCACAATTGGCATCATTCTCTGCAAAAGTTTTTAGCCCTGTTGATTTCTCAACATCATCAGCCAACCTGCAACCGGTAAAGTCAGGAAGATTCTCATTTGCATATGTAATGATCCCCTGCTCGCTATCAACCTGTCCTGCTGTGCTAATACCAACACAGTCTATGTCAAAATTATCTATAATTCTATTTGTGTATTCAGAAATTTTATCTGGTATAGATTCCCTGCAGTTTACTAAAGGTGTAGGAAAATTATCCTTAATAGTTATTCTGCCTTCCCCATCAACAATTCCAGTTTTTATAAACGTACCGCCTACATCAAAACATAAAATATTCATAACCACTCACTTTTATATTATTTTTATACATACAATGTCCAGCAAAATTGAGATTAACAATAACGAATCAAGATGTTAAAACCGTATTTCTATACTATATAACTAAATATGAAACCTCTATGAAATAGCTTCGAAAAATCTTCTTGTAATAAGCTGGGGCCTGGTAATTGCTGAACCTATGACTATTGAATAGGCTCCTGAATTATAAGCTGTATTTGCATCTTCAACTGTCCAGATTCCCCCTTCGGCAATAACCGGTGCTGACACTGTTTCTGAGAGTTTCTTAATTAACTCTATATTTGGAAGGGAGCAGCCCTTTGTGTAAGGAGTATAACCTGAAAGTGTAGTTGCAATTAAATCAAACCCGAGTTTATCTGCATTTACCCCTTCATCAAAATTTGAACAGTCTGCCATAATAAAAAGCTTAGGAAATTTACTTCTTATTTCGTGAATCAGTTGATCCAGTAAGATATTTCCAGGCCTTTTTCTGAGTGTTGCATCAATTGCTACTATGTCTGCACCGCCTTCACATACTTCTTCAACTTCTTTTATTGTGGGAGTAATATAAATCTCAGAATCATCAAATTCTCTTTTTACAATTCCAATAACAGGAAGATCAACAGCATTTTTAATTTCTTTAATGTCTTCTTTCGAATTTGATCTTATTGCAATAGCACCGCCCTGTTTTGCTGCTACAGCCATTCTGGACATTATAAAAGAACTATGCAAAGGCTCATCCTCCAAAGCCTGACATGAAACTATTAACCCCTTTTTTAAAATTTCTTTTACATTATAATTCATACTTGCCCCTCTGATATATTTTCTAGAATATGGATATTTTATTCTTTTTTTTTATCGTTTATGGAATTTATATCCTTTTTAAGCTACATTTAAGGATATCATTTTCAAATTAATAAAGATATTATTTTAATTCTTTTAGGATTTTGTTCCAGTTTATGAAAAAAACATATGTATTCCATTGGATAAAAGACCATGCAGCAAAGACTTTCCTGTTATTTTGAGCAAAGGAACTGAATATAACTTTAAGATAAAAGAGTGTTATATGCCTTGGAATAGAATGTTCAAAATAGAGATACAGGCGGAGGATGTAACAAAATGAGTATTTTAACTATTAGAAGTTTTTATAACAATTTTTCTAAAACAGAGAAAAAAATAGCAGATTTTGTTCTTTCTAAACCCAATAAAATTGTATACATGTCAATTACAGAATTTGCTGAAGAATGCAATGTAGGCGAGACAAGCATAATTAGGTTCTGCAGGAAAATCGGCCTTAAAGGTTATCAGGAGTTCAAACTGACACTGGCAAAAGAAAATATGGGCTATTCAGAAAACATTTACGGAAGTGACATAAAAGAAGGAGATTCAACATCCGAACTCGTTCACAAAATAAAAAATAACAACGTTGCAGCAATCGAAAATACAGTCAGCATGGTAAATATAAATTATATAGAAAAGGCTTCTGATAAGATTCTTAAATCTGATCGTGTGGAAATATACGGAGTAGGTGCGTCCGCTTTCACCGCCGGAGATCTTATG
>DASCNA010000109.1:0-42932 GCA_036011305.1 Victivallales bacterium | reverse complement strand
TTCCTTATCTAGCCATTTCTTTTTTTTGAAGATTAATTTCTGTTTAAAGCCTGCTTCTAATAAAGTATGCAATATTAAATTTTGATGTTTTTGTTTCTCTTTCAGATTTGTTATTTCATTTCTGAACTTTTTTATTTCACTGGTTAAATTTTCAATCTCTTGATCAGTTTTGCAGATGAATTCAAAAATAAACTTCATGAATTCTTCCTGAGTTATTTCCTGAAGAGTAAATATTTTTTTTTCTTTTAAATATTTATAAAATATTTTAGATAAATATTCTAATTCATTTCTATCAATGTATCCCCATAATATTTTCTGGTTTGTGAAAAATAAATTTTTAATGATTTTATATTTCATAGCAGCTTATTCAAATAAATTGACTGTTTTTTTGGTTAATGTTTTGATTAATTTAGATCTGAATTTTGCATCATTCTTAATTTTATCTCTAGTTGATTTTGCCATCTCAAGATGAATAAAAACCTGATCTTTAGATTCATCCCTAAGCACTTTAGCCTGAATATTATCAAGAGCAGCTAAAGCCTTAAATTCTACTTCAGGGTAAATAAATGTTGGTTTAGGTAATATAGCTTTTAGTAAATTGGCATAATAAAGAAACCGTTTACTTGGAGTTTTAGTTGAATTGCTTATAACTGCTTTCGGTCTTTTTTCTTCATGCTCTTTATGACTTAATTTATCATATCCGTGTATTTGTAACATTATTGCTTTTTTTGGCATAGAGTTGGCAAATGCTTTAGTATAAGCATAAAAAAATGAATCAGGGGTATGGGCCATATCAGAAGAACCTTCTCCATCATTAGGCGCTTGATAACGATGAACTGAGTTCCATGCTCCGGCAACAAAATACCCGGACAACATCATTTTATATCCTATAATACCTGTGGATGTATCAAAAAATCTATGAGGCATTTCAAGTGCAATGTCTCTAGTCAGTTTATTTTTACAGAACATATAAAAACCTTTACCTGTTTTTCTGCCTTTAGATTCATAAACTACAAGATATTCGCGATTACCTCTATCAATTATTTTTATGCTCATACCTAAAGCATTCCAAGCTTTCCTATCATCTTCAGTAAGTTCCCATTTAAACAGCTTTTCAAAAAGTTTTATAGCTTTGTTAATTGAAGTTTTAGTGGAAGGAGTATATATCCCGCCTTTTGCACTCTCCAGATATAATTGAAACATTTCAGTTTTTGTCTGATCAACCACTTCATTGAATTTATCTTTTAAATTAAAATTTAATTTTCTAAAATGTGACATAGAAAGCCTACCAATTCTTATAGGTTCATAAGTTTCACTGTTTTTACCAATCGGTGCAGAATAAGACATAAAGTTTTTAATTATGTTAACCCTTTCTCTACGTGAAATATTTTTTGTTGAATAGAAGTTAGCGTTAGCCAGTTCTTTTCTTTTATCTTCGCTTAATCTATACCATATAATTTTTTGTTTAGTCTTGGATGTCTTTGATTTTTGAGCTACTCTGACAAGTATATCTGTGGTGGGATATTTTATATATGCGATTTTCACTTTGATAGATGTAGGTTTTTTTAAATTTGTTAATGGTATAACAAAATTTTCTGTAGTTGCCAGATATCTATCCCCTTTCAGGAGGAATGGATTGGACATTATTCTGCGTGAACGCCTCTTCATCAAGACTATACCATTGGCTTTCTGATAATAGGTTTTTTTAAGTAATACATTCCCTTTACTGTTTAAAATCATGTACTCAATACCATAGGTAAAATTATTATGTGCGCTTAAAAGAAATTCAGCATTTGTTGTAACCTGGATGGAATCAGGTCGTCCCTGTATTTTAAATTCAGTCCAACTGTTTTTATTCAGTGAATAGGCAATGTATACATCAGCACCTTTAGTTTGTGCTGTGCTGGGAATATTAGGCAGCAGCCAGTTTGATAATTTAGGATAAATGACTTCAATACAGATTATAAAAAAAATAATGATAAATATGTAATGAATAAATTTTTTAGTTCTTCTTCTCATCTGTTTCGAAAATTCCTTAGTTTTTGTCTGTTTAAAACTAAATTATTTATTTATTTTAAGTTTAAAATTGTTTGGAAACCATATAACCATAAAATCTGTACTGCTAGTCTCTGATAAATATCTGGCACCTGAAATATTACAAGCTTCCATACCTGCTGTTGCTTTGCTGCCATTTACGAACTTGATAGTTAAACCTGCTGTTTTTAATTTATCATATACCCGTGCCTGGCGGGGAGTAAGAAGTTCTTTATTGTAAGCACCTGTACTAGTAGAAATAAAAACAGTATTTTTGACTGATTTAGCAAGATCGTCAGACTCAATGGGTCTAATTTGTATATAATTATTTATTATTTTATTACTTTGCTTTGATATATTTAAATCATCGTAATATTTATCTGTTTCTCTAACTACCACCTGAGTGATTAGATACATTAAGCTTCTTTTATATTCATACGAAGATTTGGACGACGGATTAGTCGTAGGTTTATCTATTATTATGTTATGCGGCATAAGCAAAGCATGTGGATTTAAATTAGAAGTAAGATAGATCGCCAGGTCAAGTGAGCTTTTTGTAGCAGGGGGAATTACGGTAATTATGTATGGGCTAAAATTGCCAACATTTAATAAAAATATTTCATTTGTATTATTTTTATTTGTGGGCTTTACTGTAACAAATAAAAAATCTTTCTTCCCAGGTAATTTATTGAGCTGTAAAGATAAGTTTGCAGTTTTAGCAGCTACTGATATTATATTTAATTTATTTATAAGTGTTTTTTCATTGTTTGTATTAGCATTCAATATTGGTGTAATAACCTGAGTATCGATATAATGTCCTAATTTAATACTCAACTCTACAAGATGATCTGATGCATTTTTCTTTTTTGCGAATAAGCCACCTATATATGAATTTAGTGAAGCAAAAAAACCGGTATTACTAAGGGGTTTAGAAGAGACTTCAATTGTTTTTGAAGTATAAGGGCTTTCTTTCATCAGTTTTGTCAATCCTTCTGTAGACAAATAGATTGACATAGAATGATTCGCTTTAGGAAAGTATGGAAATAGACTTTTAAGATCATTTTGGATATGTGCTGTATTGACTAAAATTTTTTCAAAAAACAGGTTAATGTTTTCATAATGTTTTTTTGGTGTAAATATGTAATCAGTATTATTTTTAAGAGCTATTTCAGGATTATACCTTATCATGCTGTTATTTATTCTATCTTCTCTCATAAAAAAGAATATTGATGGAGAAGTCGATTTAGTGTAATTTATAAATGTATAAAAAAGTGTTTCGGAATTACTCTCATGCTTAAATATTTCAGAATTTCCAGATGTGTAGTCAATTCCTCCTATTGCAAAACTTGAAAACGAATATTTTTTAAATAAACCGAGTAAAGATGCTGCAAGAGCAGGGGACTGCTTAGGATATAAGATCGCTAATGTATGCTTTATTTTAGGCTCAAGAGAGTAAGCGAATATACCTCGGAAAGAATTTGATCTGTTATCGTAAATAAGTATGTATGAATTATCTACAATTTCTAAGCTGAAATCTATGGAATTGAGCATGTTACGTGCAAAATCGAGTGAGGAGGGCTTTCTTTTTCTTATATAATTTTTTACTGCATACATCGCTTCAACAAAATTTGAAGTGTTTATTATTCTTGTGCTTACATTATTACGTCGTTTAAGATTGTATAGATTTATCTGCTCATGCAGTACTGTATCTATTAAATCTGTATTTTTCAGTAAAGTTTTAGTATGTTTGACAGCCGTTTTTTTTGTGTGTATTGCCCTATAATTAAATAGCTGATTAAAAGGGAGATAAAATATAAAAAAACCAACCAGAGTTGCAACTATTACTGCCTTAAGTGATGTTTCAAGAGTTATTCCAACTATTCGAACACCAAGCTTTTTATCATACATCTTTATGGCTATAAGAGAAGTTAACATATAACCTAAACCATAATAATCAGTTATGATAACATTAGGGAATATGTAAGGGACAACGAAGCCAATCAGCATTTTATAAAAAAATGCAATATTGAAAAAAAGAAGAAGTTTCCTTGATCCTTCGATTGTTATATTTCTGAATATTGAAGTTTTAAGGATAGCAATTGCAACACCGTAGACAATAAAAGCCTCGATTACAGATGTTAATATTTTCCATGGATAGTACCATTCCAGGGCGAGAAGGGCTGGTATAACAATTCCGCTGAATTCCCAGCCATAAAGGAGATTCATACGTGATGCTAAAAATGCAGCAATAAGCAATATAATATATGCTCTCGGTGACGCTACAATCGATTGTGCAACTCCTTCATATAAAAATGCTACTTCACTTAGCCTGAAATTCGTGAATGCCACTAATACATACTGGATTAAAATGTATGTAATGGCGATAATTACAACAAAATGAGGGAAACCTCTTTTGAACCCTTGATTCCAGAATTGATTTGCAACTAAAGCTACAATTACTAAACCTATTGAGTATAAACCGCCTCTATAAACAAAATTAATATTAAAATATGTTCCAAGGAAAGTAGTCAATTCAGGAAATAAAAACATGTCACATATCAGTCTCACGATAACTGCAAAAACAAGGATACAAAAAAACCTGTCTCTTCCGAATACAATACTCCATAGTCCTGTTTTATGTCCTAACTCTGAAAAAAATCTAACTATTAGATAGGTAATTATGGCTTCAATTATATTGGCTACACCACTCCACGGTTTAAGTATTAAAAGAGGTACTAAGTAGCCTGGGACAATCAATCCTGACAAATTCCAGCCAAACCTTAAATTAAAGAAACAGACAACAAACAATCCCACCCAAACTGTTGTAATGATTGATGTAGCTAGGCTGCCTTCAGGAAAAATTGGCAATACAAAAGATGACATATATTAAATAATTATCTGTTATTATTGAGTAAATAGAAAAATAGAACTAACAGTAATCATTTTAGGGCAGAAAAATGAAAATATGAATATTTAATATATTTTTTTATGGTTTTTATTTATTGTTCTTCAGTTTATTTTATCCCATACTATTTACAGCATCTTAAATGAATACCCCTCGGGTACTTTAGATAATTACTCCAGAAGTCTATACCTAATTTATCAATTCCCTCTTTTGATACTTCATCATTTTTCCATTGTATTTTCTTAAATCCTACAGATTTGAAAATTGATTCAATTGTCGGCATTGTCCAAGAGTAAGCTTTTAATAATGTGTCAGTTCCATTAATTATAAATTTGCTTTCAGCACCATCTTTGAGGATAATTTTATAATTCCTAATGCCGTATTTTATGTAATATCCTTCTTTGTTGTTACAGTTGGGATTCAATATATAGGCCAAAAAAGAACTCCCTGAATTAAGACTTTGATATATATATTCTAGTACTTTACTTAAATCTGTTACTGTGGATAAATAATCTAAAAACCATATAGCAGTTACAAAGTCGAATTTGTCGAGTTGAGTTAATTCTTTTATATCGGCCACCTGATAGTCAATTTGTAAAGGATATTTTTTTTCGATGCTTTTAGCAATTTTTATCATGTCATATGAAATATCAATTCCCTTCGCATATTCTGCACCTAATATTTTTGCCATTCTGGTATAAAAACCTGTGCCGCATGCCAGATCAAGAACTCTTTTGTTTTTCAAGTTTCCCATTAACGATCTTGTTAATGGGATTTCAACATATTTTCTATAAGGTAGTTCTAAGCTGGCATCATATTTGGCAGCAATCTTTGAATATTGATCTTCATTCATAAATAACTTTAGAGATTTATTAATATTTCCATATAATAAATTTAATTACTTCAACGATTCTGTTTTGCCTGCATAGAAATCTCTGTTCGGACTTAGTGTATTGAAAACCTTTTGGTCAATTAAAGGTTTTCCTGCTGCTATCAGTTCAGCAAGATTTTTGCCTACACCTGGCCCCATCATTAAACCTTGTCCGCACATTCCCACGCCAAGATAAAAATTATCGACTTCTTCAGGCTTTCCAACAATTGCTACACCATCAGGAGTCATTGGGTATAGGCCTCTCCATAAACGTCTTATTCTGAGATTTTTAAATTTAGGAATTAATGAAACTAAACGTTTTGCAATGACAGGCATGAATTCAGATGTTACCCGTCTGTCTTTACCTTTGAAAAGATGTTTTGGGGTATAGCAGAAAATAATAGCGCCTTCATGGTTCTGCCCAAAATAAAAATTTGAAGTTTTACCTTCTGATCCTGGTCTTAGATCTACAACGAGAGGGTCAAGAAAATTACCGACAGGCGCACTTATTCCGGCTTCATGGCTATCAGGTATGATAGGGATGTCAATGCCTGCCATTTTACTGACTTCCATACCATTTGCCCCCGCAGTATTGACAACAGCCCCTGCAAAAATAGTTTCTTTTTCTGTTTTTACACCTAGAACCTTTCCGTTTTCTGTTACCAAATCAATAATTTTGCTGTTAAATTTAAATTCAGCTCCGAGAAGCACTGAAGCGCCTTCGATTGCTTCAGCAGTTAAAAGGGGGCTGATCTGTCCATCATCAGGTGAAAATGTACCCCCTCGTAAATTTTCAGGATTGATGCCAGGGATTAATTTTCTCATTAAGTCTGCATCCACCCAGTCGATATTAAGTCCATATTGTTTCTGAATGGGAAGTATGTTTTTTAAAAGTTTTTCTTCTTCTTCTCTGAATACAGGGAAGCAGTAGCCTCCTTTTTTCCAACCGATATTTTCATTATGCTTTTCTTTCCAGTTAGAAAATATTTCTCTGCTGAGTTTCCCTATCATTATTTTTGCCGGATCAGAATGAGTTGCTCTGATGCCTCCGATTGACGCTTTATTTTGCCCTTGTCCTGAAGAAGCATATTGATCTATACATAAAACCTTTAATCCTTTTTCTGCTAAAAAAAATGTTGTAGGTTGTCCTACGCTTCCGGCACCAATTACAATTACATCATAGTTTTTTTTCATTTTTCATTATCCTCCTTATTTAGGAAAGAGTATAAAGGCACTTCAAATTCAAGAGGCCGGTATGTATTAGGTTTTACTGTTGATTCATCAATGGAACATTCTCTAAAAATTTTCCATATCAGTTCTGAACAGTTTTTACCTCCGCATGCGCCCATCCCTATGCGTAATTCAGCTTTCAGTGCATTAAAATCATTACAGCCGGCTCTTATTTTATCTTCAATCAGCTTTTTGTTAACCCGTTCGCATCTGCAGATTATAATATCTTTATTTGATAACTCACCTGTATCTGAATTAACTGTGCTCTCTTTAAAATTTTTAATTTTAATTCCTGCAATAAGATCAGCTTCATTATATGGTACTTCAAGATGGATCAGTTTTCGTCTGTCAAGCCACTTTGCCTTTTGTATTTTGATGACTTTTCCTTTGCCGATAGACTCTCCTTCAAAACCTGTTGTTGTTTTTATATCCCCGATTTTTAAACTGTCATCAGAAAATTCCCATGGAACAATTACAACTGCATTATTTTTGTGCTGATCATATTTTTTATTAACAATAGTAATTGCCAAACCTGGGCAGATAGCGACACATTTTCCGCATCCCGTGCATTCATCATGAAATTCAGGCAGTGACATAATTGAATCTGATTTTAAAGAAATAGAATTTTTACTACAGACATCAACACAGGGGTTACAGGGTATTTCCTGTACACATCTAATAACAGGATATATATCGTTGTTTTTATTATCCAGCGGGTTTGTGAATGTTACAGTTTCTCCTGGTCTGCTTTGTAATATTTCAGCAGTTTTATACCACTCTTCCGGAATATCAGTTTCACGTTTCATATCTATTAATATTTTTCGTGCGGTAATTTTGCCGCCGAATAATGCCGCCGATGCTTCTGCAATAGTGTCAGAATCTCCTGCCGAATATACTTTCATCCCAAATTTTTTAGCCTTTAAGGTCATTTCATTTATTGGGGATAAACCTGTAGCAATAAGGAGAGTATCCACTTCAAAAGTCATTTCTGTGTTTGCAACCGGGGTGAAATTTTTATCAATTTCAGCAATAGTTACTTTTTCTAGCTTTCCTTTCCCTTCTGCTTTTAAAACAGTATGAGAAGTCCATATAGATACTCCGAGGCGTTTTATTTTGTCAAGATGTACTTTATATCCTCCGCATTGCGGCATTGCTTCTACCAAACCAAGCACATCAATTCCAGCCTGTAAAGCATGATATGCTGCTATTAATCCTACATTTCCTCCTCCTACAACAAATAATTTGTCTGCAGCTTTTATCAAATCTCTGTTTACTAAAGTCTGAAAAGCTCCTGCTCCATATATTCCTGGTAGATCAGAACCTGGAAATGCTAAAATTTTTTCTCTGGCACCGGCTGATACAAGAAAATATTCAGGTTCAACCAGTACATATCTGCCTTCTTTTACAACACCGATTTTTTTGTCAGAAAACAGTCCAACTACAGGAGAGTTGAGCCAGACTGTAATGTTTTTATGACGGTTTACTTTTTCAGTAAGGATTGTTCCTATGTCGATTCCCCGTACACCTGCGTAGCACTCTTTGACTGAACCGAAAAAATTATGTGTCTGCAGACCGAGCTTACCTCCGAGAATATGTTTGTCATCGGCTATAATAACTTTTACACCAGATGATGCAAGATCAATTGCGGCAGATAATCCTGCCGGTCCGCCACCCATAATGAATACTTCGGTTTGAAATACTTCAGGTGGCGTAAAAGAAGTTTTGTCAGGTATATTATCTTCAGGCAGTTGCGGTATTCCTTCAATAGGGAATACTTCCATATCAGGTTCAATTTTAGCTATGCATGCTTTTACAGTTTTTCCGTTTGCTACAACTAAGCATTGGGAGCATTGTCCGTTTGCACAAAATATACCTTGTTCAGCTCCATCTTTTGGATGTTTTCCAAATATCTTTATCCCATTTGCAAAAAGTGCTGTTGAAATCATTTCATCTTTTTGGGCTTCTAATACTTTATTACTATATTTAAAGTAAATAGATTCCTTTTTTACAGATGGTAAAATAGGATGTTCTAATATCCTGTTTTTTCCCATAATACATCCTCCCCTGAATTATCTTAGTTTAATTGTTATTGTTTAAATTTTATTAATTTTTTAATATAAAGACTTATAATTACAGAAATGACAGTCGAGCATGCAACAATAACTGTAAGTATTATAAAACCATGGTGATAATCGTACTTAAGCCTGGAAATATCATGTATGCCAGGGTTAACAGAAGTAAACTCTGCCAATTTACCAGAAAGGAATCCTCCGATTCCGAGGGAAACAAAAAATACTCCCATCATTGTACTGACTACTTCAGGTCTTGCTAGTTTAGTAACTACTGATAATCCAATTGGCGAAAGACATAATTCTGCAATTGATATTACAAGATAAGCAGAAATTATAAGCCATGGAGAAATCAATTGTGTGGATTCATAATTTCCGGTTGAACTTAATATGAGATAATATGCAATAAGCATAAACAGCATTGAGATTGAAAATTTAATTCCTGTACTGAATGCAATATTTCTTTCAGGTATTAATTTCCATATTTTAATAAGAAAAACCCCAATAATAAGCATACCGACACTTTCTACTGTTACATAATAAGGTGAAGGGAATTTAATTCCAAAGATTTCAGGTCTAACAACTCTGGTTATAAAAAGAGTTAATGAGAGAAACATTTGAAAATAAAAAGCCCACCATATGGTAGAAATAAAACATAATAATAATAAGGCAATAGTTCTTTTCCTCTGAAATCCTTTTTCATCTATAAATGCTATTTTACAGACATAAATTATTGTTGCAGCAACAATAATAGTAAAAAATATATCTTCAATTGCTGGAATCAATAAAATAAAATAATACAATGAACATAAAATAATTACACAGAGAACTGTTACTAGATTAACTGTTAAGCGTTTCTTGTTAATCTTTGAATAATCAGGTATTTTTAGTATTTTTGTTCCGAACAAAAATACTAAAAATGCAATAATTAATCCGATAAATGCACTTGCAAAGCAAATTTTCCAGCCATAATTGGAAGCTAACTTTATTGGGATTAAGGTTCCCAGTATTATTCCTGCTGTTATTCCCATGTAAAATATTGTAAAAGCACTGTCTCTTCTATTATCTCCGTGTTCATACTGACGTCCTAGAAGAGAAGATATGTTCGGTTTAAGTAGACCTGTGCCTACAGCAGTACAGGCTAATGCAAAAGTTAATGCATTAAGTGAATCTATAAAACTCATTATGAGGTAGCTCCCGGCTAGAACAGCTGCGCCTAACAGTACCGCTTTTTTCTGCCCTAAATATTTATCTGCCAGCCAGCCTCCTGCAATTGGAGAAATATAAGTTAGAGCAGTAAATGAACCTACAATCAGGTATGTTCTGTCATCATGTATGCCAAAATGGAATTCCAAGTAAATTGCCAGAAGAGACTGAATAACGTAAAATCCATATCGTTCCCACATCTCAGTAGAAAAGAATGTTACAAGTATAAAGCCGCGTTTAGAACTATCAGTATGTTGTTGCGCAATATTATTCACATTCCCCGTCCCCTATCTAGTCTCTTGTGAAATAAAATGACGTAAGCAACCGAATGAATATTATTCATTCAAATATTACCTGCATCATTTAAAATTACTTCATAAAATAATTTTTTACAATCAATTATGTAGTTTATAAAGATAATTTTCTATATTCTTTAGGTGATATTTTGAAGTGCTTTTTGAATGAACGGGAAAACTGAAATTGGTTTTCATAACCTAGATAATTACTGATTTGCTGAATAGAATCAGGAGTTTCAATTAATAGTTCAACGGCTTTTTCAAGTTTGTAATTTGAAAAAGCTTTTGCCGGTGGCAGATCAAGATATTCTTTGCTTTTATATGTTAGCTTTCTTTTTGACATTGCCATTGCTTTTGCTATATCTTCAACTTGTAGATTTGTTCTATACTTTTTTTCAAAGATACGAAATAGTTTGGTACAGAACTGTTCCTGTTCTGATATAAATTTGAAATGCTTAGATAGAATTGTTTTAGGGTAAAGCCTTAACATACGCCAAAAAAATACTTCAAGTAATGCATCCTGCATATATTTTGAGAATGCATCTGTATTTAAGAGTTCTTTTTCAATGTTGTCGAAAAAAACAGTTTCTTCCATTGGTTGTAAGGTAATCTGATTATTTGGAAAAATGTTCTCTTCAAAAAGAGATATTTTTGAATCAGTCAAAGTTTTATCACTTTTGAAATTAAAATGTAGTACGTAGTGAAATTGATTATTGTGAAGATGGTCCTGGTGGTAATCACCAGGTTTTATTACTAATATATATCCTGGTTTTACTTCAAGCTCCTGCTTATTTAAATTGCAGCAGTACATATTTTTAACTACAAAAATTGCTTCATAATCAGAGTGATAATGTCCAGGATACTCAAACTCACCTACCATCGTTAGTTTATGAAAATCTAAAAAATAGGGTTTTGAGCCAGTTTTTATTAAGGATTCCTGGTGTCTATAAAAATGTTCTTTTAATACATTCATATTTAAATCAAAATATTACACTTAATAATATATATTATTTATGATTATAGTATGTATACAGTCAAAAACAAAAATTATATTTGCGCAATATGATATAGATATGCATTTTTTGCAATTTTATTTTAAGTGTTATAAAGATATCTTAATAGTAAAGAATAGATAATTTGTAAAGTAAAAAAGGAGAATAGAAATGATTACTTATTTAGAGTTAGCAAAAATGATAGACCACTCTCTTTTACATCCTACTATGACAGACGAAGATGTGAGAGAAGGTTGCGAAATAGCAAAAAAATATAATGTTGCATCAGTATGCCTAAAGCCATATTCGGTAAAAATGGCAAAAGATTTATTAAAAGGATCTGATGTCAAAATTGGTTCAGTTATTGGTTTTCCTCACGGAAATAATACAACAGATTTAAAAGTTGCTGAAACAGAAAAATCTTGTGATGATGGAGCTGTTGAGATCGACATGGTAATAAATATTGGCAAAGCTCTTGGCGGTGACTGGGTATATGTTGAAAATGAAATAAAAGCAGTTAATGATATGGCTGTATCAAAAGGTGCAATTTTAAAAGTTATTTTTGAAAATGACTATTTGCAGGACGATCATATAATTAAACTTTGTGAAATTTGCAATAAAATCAAAGTTGCTTTTGTAAAAACTTCTAGCGGCTATGGTTTTGTTAAGCAGGAGAATGGTATGTACTCATATAAAGGTGCTACAATTCCACATTTGAAACTGATGCGTAAAGTTACTGACGGGGATATCGAAGTAAAAGCTGCAGGGGGTGTGAGGACTTTAAAAGATTTATTAAAAGTTCGTTCAATAGGAGTTACACGTATTGGCGCTACAGCTACCTCTACAATGATGGAAGATGCCAAGGCAATTCTTGATTCAGGTAAAAAGCTGGAGGATATTCCGCTGGAAGATAGTATTGCAGAAGGTGGATACTGATATATTAATCACGAATTTTTAATTCATTTATCGTTGTGAAAGCACTGAGGTTTCGGAAGTGATAAAATCCGAAACTTCAGATCTATTAAATATTTATTTTTTGTTACTGGGGAGGTAATAAAGTGAATAATATTAGTCTGGGCATTGATATTGGCGGAACAAAATTAGCACTTGCTTTAATTAATGAAGATGGAAAAGTGATAAACAGTTCTATTGTTCATAACCATATTCATATGAAGGAAGTTGAGGTAGTTAAATACTGTCATAAAATTACTACTCAAATAGCTAGTGAAATTAATCTTAGCATAGATAACATAAAAGCAATTGGCGTAGGTTTTCCAGGTTATGTACAGTTTAAAACCGGTATCATTTTGAAAACTACCAATCTTGAAGGGTATAAAAATTTCCCATTAAAAGAAACTTTTGAAAAATATTTTAAGAAAAAAGTTCTTATTGATAATGATGCTAATGCTCAGGCATTTGCTGAATATAAATACGGGGCAGGCAGGGGATTCAGCGACATGATTTTTGTAACTGTCAGCACAGGTATCGGCAGCGGAATTATAATCAATAATTCTGTGTATAGAGGCGTTACCGGGACGGCGGGAGAAATCGGACACATGATAGTTAATATAAAAGAAGATACAGCGTCAAAATGTAAATGTCGGAATAACGGATGTCTTATGTCCTATGCCAGTGGATTGGCGCTGCCTCATATGGCAAAAAAATACTACAGCTCCTACAAATCTGATTATTTTAACGAAGAGGATATAAAAACTGAAAATATTAACGGTAAAGTTCTGAAATGCGGTTATGAGCAGGGTGACGAATTATGCGTTGAACTGGTTTCCCATTACGCTGATAATATTGCGGTGGGGTTATACAATTTATTTCAAATTTTTAATCCCCCGTTAATTGTACTGGGTGGCGGGTTAATGAAATTTGGTGATAATTTTTTAAACCAGATTAAAGGTAAAGTGAAAATATTGGCTAAGGATATGATGTTTGACGAGATGGAGATAAAACTTTCAGAACTTGATTCAGATGCAGGTGTAATCGGAGCTGCTGCAATTGCTGTAACAATTTAAATTTGTTTTTATATAAAGATTAACATCTATAGTAAAGATTTCAGTTGAAGTTAAACTGAATCTGCAGGCTTTTTGTGTTTGAATATTTCATTAATGACTAGAATTATTGCAGCTTTACCAAAAGATATATTTGCTATTTTGTTTTGCAACAGTGAAAATTAAATGTAAAATGTCAGATTATGTTTAAAACTTGAAAAATGAAATACTAATATGGCAGAAATCTACCTATCCCCGATATGTCCACTGGTATTAATCTCACTATCCCCACTTAACCCAGTTTAACCTATCCCCTAATAGGTCCCTCTATTTTCTCTCTATCCCCCGTTTGTCCACTTTCTTACCTATCCCCATAGGTCCCAACTATTTCTCACTATCCCCAATTTGTCCCAACCAAATCATTCTATCCCTTATTGCCCACGTGTACAAAATAGATCCAAAATATAAAAATACATCTTTTTAAGTTTTTATTTAACTCTTTTTTAAGGCATTTTGTGCACTTAATATAAAAAAATGACAAAACGTGCAGATTGTGCATATTATATTTATTTTGAGATAATTTTTAAAATAACGATTGCAAATAAAATATAATCATCTAATTTTGAATTTGGCGAGGAACTAGGTTTCTGTAATAATTCAAATCTCCCTATCCCCACCACATTTGTCCCAATATTGCAGAAGCTTATTCCAAACCAAAAGCCTCCTTTGTCTGACAAAGGAGGCTATTTTATTTTATATTAGACAAAACATTCTGAAAAAATGAGTACTTTTCTTATTTATTATTAGCGTTATGTAATATTGCCAAAATAGTAGATAATATGTCTTTGTGAGCGAAATATTTCGTTAAATATTTATAGGTTTCTTCTTCTTCTTTCTTCTATTTTTTTATTATTTCAGTATATTTAAAAATTATAAAAATTTAATTTTTAGAAGATATAAAAAAATAATGTAAGATGAGGTATAACATGAAAGTTATAGCATTTAATGGAAGCCCAAGAAAAAACGGCAATACTTCCATTATGATCCATGAGGTGTTCAAAGAATTAAATCAAGCTGGAATTGAAACAGAAGAAATAAACATTGGTATCAAGAGTTACAAAGGTTGTACCTTCTGCAAAAAATGTCATGACAATATTCACGGCCATTGTGTTATTAATGATGGACTTAATGATTGTTTTGAAAAACTGAAAGAAGCTGACGGAATAATTCTTGGATCTCCTGTTTACTGTGCTGAACTTTCAGGACAGATGAAATGTTTTATCGACAGGATAGTTACTTTGGTCTTTGTTAACGGCGGAATTCTAACAAGGAAAGTTGGTGCCTCAGTGGTGGCTTTACGCAGAGCCGGAGCCCTGCCTGCATTTCATGCTATGAATTCATTCTTTTCTGTTGTTCAGATGATTACTGTTGGATCAGGTTACTGGAATCTGGGGTTCGGATTGAATGAAGGTGAAGTTAGGGAGGATGAAGAAGGTATTAAGACAATGGTTAATCTTGGTAAAAATATGGCATGGATTCTTAAATCTATTGACGGATCAAAAGAAAAAGTCAAAGAACCAGACACAATGAGGACGCACTAAAAAACCTGCTCTATATTTTATGGAGCAGGTTTTTTAAAATGAAAAAAATCAATATTACTGACTTAGGCGACAGATCTACCACTTAAATCGTTTAACCTTTTTATCGGGCATAAATCACCGCACATTGAGCAAACGTCTGAATCTTTAGGGAGTGCTGATTTACGGTATTCCTCAGCTCTGTCGGGATCAATAGAATTTTTCAGCATTTCCTGCCAGTTCAAACTCCCTCTTGCACTGCTCATCTTAATATCCCAATCCATTGCTCCGGGTATATTTTTACCGATATCGCCTGAGTGTGCTGCTATTCTGGCAGCAATCAAACCCTCTTTCATATCTTCCACTGTCGGAAGACGAAGGTGTTCGGCAGGGGTGACATAGCAGAGGAAATCAGCCCCGCTTGATGCGGCAATTGCTCCGCCAATTGAAGATGTAATATGATCGTAGCCTGGAGCTATGTCTGTTACAATCGGACCTAATACATAAAAAGGAGCTCCATGACACAGTTTTTTCTGAATTTGCATATTTGTATGTATTTCATTTATTGGAACGTGGCCAGGACCTTCAATCATTACCTGGACATTTTCTTTCCATGCCTCTTTTGTAAGTTCTCCTAGTATAATTAATTCCTGTATCTGAGGGGCATCTGTTGAATCTGAAAGGCTGCCCGGCCTTAATCCATCGCCAAGACTTAAAGTTACGTCATATGCCTTACATAATTCCAGAAGCCTATCGTAATATTCATAAAAAGGATTTTCTTCATCATTTTCAAGCATCCACTGATAAAGTATAGAGCCGCCTCTGCTTACTATATTTGTCAATCTTTTATTTCTATCAACTCTTTCAGCTGCAACGCGTGTAAAACCTGCATGAATTGTTAGAAAATCAATTCCATCTTTGATATGTTCTTCAACAACGTAAAACAGATCATCTACTGTCATATCTTTAATATTCTTTCCATACTTTGCAACAGCATCATACATTGGAACAGTGCCTAGCATAACAGTTGAAAGATCAACAAGTTTTCTGCGAAAATCTTTTGTCGCTCCATATGTACTCAAATCCATTATAGCATCAGCTTTTAAATCAATTGCAAGTTTTGCTTTCTCAAGTTCACAATCTATGGAATAGCAGTCTTCTGACACTCCCAGATTTACGTTTACCTTTGTTTTTAGGCCTTCACCGATGCCTATCCCAATAAGATTTTTATGTATTTTATTAGCAGGAATAACTATTTTTCCAGATGAAATTTTTTCTAATAGCTGTTCTTCCTGTATAATTTCATCATTTAAAACATCTTTCATTTGTGATGTTACTATTCCTTTTTTTGCTGCATCTATCTGTGTTGTATATTCCATTTTTATTTCCTTACAATATATGAATATTTAATTATTTTTTATTAAAATTTTACTGTTGATTGAGTTTGCTTTTTGTTTTATATTATCAGCACCTACTATTTCACTTACGAGTGATACTCTTTTTGCGCCTAAGTTTAAAACCTGATCCAGATTATGCTCTTTAATTCCACCGATAGCTATAAATGGAATTTTTATATTTTTAACTGCATACTCTAAATATTTTAAACTGACAGGAGCAGTGTCTTTTGTAGTTGTTTTAAAAATAGGGCCTACTCCTATGTAATCAGCACCTTCAGTTACAGCTTTTTGTGCCTGTTCAGGTGAGTGGGTGGATCTGCCGATAATTTTATAAGGACCGAGAATTGATTTAGCAAATTGAATATCAAAGTCGTTCTGACCCAGATGTACGCCGTCGGCATCTACTGCAAGTGCAATATCAATGTGGTCATTAACAATAAAAACAACATCGTTTGATTTACAGATTTTAGAGATTGCTTCAGCTTCTTTTATTTTTTTATCAATTTCACTGCTTTTATCTCTAAACTGAATAATTTTTACTCCGGCATCAACCATCTCTTTTACACATTCAACATTGCTTCTACCGTTTGAAAATCTTTCGCATGTTATTCCGTATAGACCCAATGGGATAAAAGATTTTATGAATTTTGAAGATACTTCTTTTTCAATTTCATAAACCTGAAATCTTATCTGTTCAACAATTTTAGATTTCTCATATTCATCTATAATTTTGGATATCTCTTCAATTACTCTTAATGATTCTGAGGCTCTTTTAAAATTAGCTGTTAGAAGTTCATTAATAGAATGCTTATTGTCTATTTTTGAAGACTGGCTGATTTTTAAGCCTACATCTTTAACTGAATCACGATGAAATAACATTTCATCGTTAAATTCTTTAAAATTTTTTCTTAAATTGTGTCTGATTTTTTTCAACTTTTCAGTAGTATCTTTATTACAGTAATTGAATCGCATTATGTCTTCAATGACTCTTAAACCTTCTGAGGTTCTGTTTATATTAGCATCTAGAATTCTATAACTGTTCATAAAATCCTCCTTTATCTAAAACAAGGTTAGCCATCATTGCTGCAGCAGTGGAAACTTTGGAAGAATAAGTCTTATATTTAGAAATGTCTTTTTTATTGTCGCCTACGATAAAAAGATTATTGGTTATTTTAGTTATTTTTATAGATTCGATATCATAGTCTGCAACACCTGAAGCAGAAACAATCAAATCTTTTGAACTAAGAAGCTGCTCTATCAGCATAGTTTTGTTTTCTTTTACATCAAAAGCTTCAACAATAATTTCGCAGTCTTCGAAAATATCATGTATGTTTTTACTACTCAATTTAGAATTTATCGATTGAATATCAGCTGTTTTATTTATCCTAATAAGATTTTCATAAATAGCTTCTGATTTTAATTTACCAATTTGATCTTCAAAATAAAACTGCCGATTAAGGTTACTTTGGTCAATAACATCGAAATCAACTATTTTAATGTTTTTTACACCGCTTCTTATAAGATTAACCGCAACATTGGAACCTATTCCGCCTGCTCCTGCGATTCCGATTTTTTTCATATTTGTTCCCAATCTTTAAAAATTGGCTGAAAATTATTTTCTTTCAGCATTTCTGAAACTTCATCTACTGAACGTGAGTCAGTAATATCAAACTGTTTATCAGAGTCGTTTATATGGGTATAACCTCCAACAGTTGTGGATGATCCTGCAGATAGCTTTGTAGCACCGAGATGAATGATTTTATCACGCAGTCTGCTGCTTTCTCTTGTGGATACAGTTATGCCTATCTTAGGTATAAATAGACGCATAGCTATAATCATTTGAATAAACTTTTTGTCTTCCACTTTATTGATTATTGAAAAATCTGTTCCTTCAGTATTTATTCTAGGGAATGAAACACTGAACTCAGAATTTAAATATTTATCTGAAAGATATTTAGCGTGAAGTGCAGTGAAAAAAGCTTCACTTATTACGTTGCCAAGACCGAATAAAGCTCCAATGTTAATTGTTCTTAGACCGGCCATAGCACCACGTTCTGGTGTATCTAATCTGTATTGATAGTTTTTCTTCTTACCGCCTAGATGAACTTTATCATATATTTCTTTATCATAAACTTCCTGATAAATTGTTAAACCGTCAACACCATCAGCTTTAAGTATGGAATATTCATCAGTTTCCATTGGGTAAATCTCTATAGAAACTGAATGGAAATGTTTTTTTAGAATTTGAACAGCACCTCTAATGTATTCAAAACCAGATTTTTTGCAGTCTTCTCCAGTCAGCAGAAGTACATGTTCAATTCCGGTTGATTTAAGTTTTACTGCTTCTTCTTCAATTTGATGCAGATTCAACATCGCTCTGTTTATTTTATTTTTGGAATTAAATCCACAATACAGACAGACATTTTGACAATAATTTGAAATATATATAGGTGCATACAATAAAATAGCTCTACCAAAATACTGATGAGTTAATCTATTTGCTTTTCTTGCGATAGGTTCAAGATATTTTACTGCATTATCTGATAACAGGTTCAGCAAATCATAATTATCCAGTTTAGTTTTCCTTAAACTGTTGATAATATCATTGTCTGATACTGAATTTAAATATTTCTCAAAGTTAAAATTATCAAAATGTTTTAAAACATTATTGAAAGACATTTTCAATTTCCTCAGTTAAAAATAAAACCTGTTAAAGGAGATGATGCTTCTGCAAATCTGATTTTTTCTTTAGCTCCCGCAATATAGCATTCTCTGCCTGCTTCTACGGCTTTATGAAAAGCCTGCCCCATTAATACAGGATCTTCAGAACATGCAATTGCACTGTTTACCAATACTGCATCTGCTCCCATTTCCATTGCATCCGCTGCATGGGAAGGTTTACCAATTCCTGCATCAACGATTATCGGTACATTTGAATTTTCAATAAGTATTTCAATCAGGTGTTTTGTCTGAAGTCCCTGATGAGAACCGATTGGTGATCCTAACGGCATCACTGCTGCTGCCCCAGCATCTTCAAGTTTTTTTGCAGCTATGACATCAGGGTTCATGTAAGGTAAAACAATATAGTTTTCAGCAGCAAGAATTTTAGTTGCCTTGATGGTTTCTTCATTATCAGGCATTAAGTATTTCATGTCATTTATAATTTCTATTTTTATAAATTCACCGCATCCTGCAGCCCTGGCAATTCTTGCTATTTTAACAGCTTCTTCTGCAGTTCTTGCTCCGGAAGTGTTTGGAAGAAGTGTTATATTTTTAGGTATAAAATTAAGTATATTTTCTTCAGGATTATTAATATTAACTCTTCTTAAAGCTACTGTAATTATTTCTGATCTGCTGGATTCAAGCATTTTCGGGATAAGAGATTTATCTCCGAATTTACCGGTGCCGGTTAAGAGTCTGCTGTTAAATGTTTTATTGCCTAAACTAAGCTTATCCATTGTAGATATCTCCATGTTATATTTTGGCTATTAGTTTTTAGAATTTGATTTACAAATCTGAAATCTTAGATCTGAAATCTAAAATTACTTCAGCCGCCTGAAACGAATGAAATAATTTCTAGAGAATCATTCTCATTTAGAATCGTATTATTTCGTTCCACTTGAGAAATAATATTTTCATTAAGCAGTGTAACCAGACCATCATTTGGAAAATTTAGATCTTTGATTACCTGAGTGACTGAAGATTTATGGTCAATGCACTTAATTTCACCATTTAAATTTATTTTCATTTTACCTCCTTCAAATAACAAAAAAAAAAGCCGCACACCAGCTGGTGTACGGCAAAAATTAATAAAACAGACAGTTTATCTGTGTTAATATAATATAAAGCTTTCCTACGCTGGTATTATCCAGTTCAGGTTCGAGGGTCGATTACTTAATGTAATCTCTCAGCCTTACGGCACCCCTAGCAAACAGAGTAAATTTTTAAAGAGCAATATCTATTAATATATAACGGTAAAACATTAAGGATGAAATTACTGTTTATATAATGCAATTTCAAGGATCAAATATATATTTAACTATCTTAATATTTTGAATTATTAAAAATCGGGTAAATTATGAATAAGATAACCGTATGTAATGTAATATCTGGCATTGTTCTGGTTTTAGCTGTAATAAGTTTAATATTATATGTTTTAAATAGAACAGCGCCAAATGGAAATACCTACATTGTAACTTTTTTTGTATTTGGAGTGATTTTACTCTTCGTACTTTATTGTAAACAGGAAATTTATCGAAAACTAAATAAATAAAAGGTGTATTTAATGAAACTGCATATGTTTAATTCAGGTCATTTAGGTGCTAATAGCAGTCACCTTGTCTGTGATGGTTCTTGTGATGAAATTAAAATTCCTGTTTCATATAATTTAATAGAGCATCCTGCTGGATTAGTTCTTTTTGACGGTGGGAATGCTTTGGAGGTAGTTTCAAACTCGATAGAGCATTGGGGAGATGTGGCAAAAGCATTCAAAGTTTTAATGTCTGAAGATGAATTCGTTGTTAACCAGCTTAAAAAACTAAATATTGATACAAGTGATATTAAGTATATAGTTCAGTCACATCTGCATTTAGACCATACAGGGGCATTAGGGCAATTCCCAAATGCTAAAGTGATTGTTCAAAAAAAAGAACTGCAATATGCTTTGAGTCCTGATTATTTTCAAAAAAGTATATATATTCAAAAAGATATTCAAAAAGAAAAGAACTGGTTTACTTTAAATGGCTTTGAAGATGATTATTTTGATCTCTTCGGAGATGGTAAAATTAAACTTTTATATACACCAGGACACTCTCCAGGGCATCAATCTATGCTATTAAATATGCCTAAAACTGGAAGAATCCTATTGGCAGGTGATGTTGTACATATTTCTAGGGCATTAGATGAAAATATTGTACCTGCTTCTAGCTTATTTTATAATGCTGAAGAATATGTAAGATCTGTAAATAGATTAAGAATACTCAGGGAACAGGGCTGCAAACTTTTTCTTGGTCATGATCCTGACGAGTTTTTTAATAAACCATACCTAGATTAATTATTAATTATCAATTGCTAATTGCTAATTGTTAATGAGAAAAACAGCTTAATACTAAGGTGCTTGCAAGAATGATTGTGGACATTTTACTCTATGTATCTTGCACTGCTCAAGGCAGAATAAACAGTAAAAACACCTATTAATTGATATTAAAGATAATTGAAAATGGTTAATAAATAGCAATAATTTTACTTCAGTTTTGACGTTTTTAGATTAGAATATGAACATATACCATTTAATAATTAACTTTCAATATTAAAAATCACAATGGGTGAACTGATAACGGATAATAGACAAAGTACAACAGGTGCGGAGCAAATAAATTTAATAAAAGGAACAAATAGACCTTATCTCTGGCTGCCCACATATTATATTCCAAGCGGATTACCATATGTTACTGTAATTTTAATTTCAGGTATTATGTATAAAAACCTTGGTATTTCAAATATAGAAATAGCTTTTTATACAAGTTGGCTATATCTGCCATGGACATTGAAACCTATTTGGAGTCCAATAGTTCAGATGTATGGTGATAATAAACACTGGATTATTACCATGCAGTCAATTATGGCGGTGCTATTTGCCTCAATTATTTTTTTATTGCCTACAGCTAATTTTTTTCAATATACCCTCGCTGTTTTTTGGGTGATGGCTTTTGCTTCTTCGACTCATGATATATCTGGAGATGGATTGTATCTTGAAGCTTTAAGCAAAGAACAGCAGGCATTTTATGTCGGATGGGCTGCTACACTGTATCGAATTGCAATGTTGGTAGGACAGGGAGGCTTAGTAACTTTAGTAGGTATTTTGTTTCATACATATTCTATTAAAGTTTCTTATTCTATTGTATTTGGAGGAGTGGCACTCTTTTTTGCATTGATTGTTATTTACAACTCTTTTATGCTGCCTGTTCCTAAAAAATTTAATACAGATAATAAACCACATCAGCCTTTAAAGTATTTCTGTAGTGAATTCGTTGAAATTATTGTTACTTTTTTCAAAAAGAAAAACATAGTAATTTTTATTCTGTTTTTGCTGTTTTACAGATTTGCAGAATCTCAGTTATCTAAAATATCTTCACTGTTTATGCTGGATAGTGTAAAAGTCGGAGGATTGGGGTTATCTACAGCAGATGTAGGAATTATTTATGGAACTTTCGGAGTATTGGCTTTGACAATAGGAGGGATTACTAGCGGTTATTTGATTTATAGATACGGGCTAAAGAAAATGATTTGGATTTCCGTTTTAGCAATAAATATACCTGATGTCGTTTATGTTTACATGAGTTATTTTCAACCATCAAGTATGGTCATTATTTCTCTTTGTGTTGTTGTTGAAATGTTGGGTTATGGTATAGGATTTAGTGCTTTTATGCTCTATATGATGAAAATTAGCAGAGGTAAATATAAAACAGCTCATATGGCAATCTGTACTGCTTTTATGGCTTTAGGTATGATGATTCCGGGAATGTTTTCTGGCTATATTCAAAATTATCTCGGATATAAACATTTTTTTATATGGATAATGATAGCTACTATTCCATCTTTTATTATCACAAAATTTATTCCTATTGAGAAAAATGAATTTATGAAAACTGTTTAGGCAGTTTATAGAAAAAATTAAGATTTTTTTTTCGCAATACCGAACTTTATTCTTTCTCCATTAATTATTTTATAGAACATAGAGTGCTGTATTTTTACTGTTTTGTTATTAACTGTTATTCTATAGGTTAAGTTTGAATCAGTTTCACTTGTTATTGCAGATTTGACTAATTTCTTGTCTTCTTTGTTTACAAATTGTACCCAGTAATTTACGTCTTTATAGAAATTATTTATTGATATTTCATATATATTTTCTATTGCTTTATTTAGATATATATAATGTTTATAGGGATTCATTTTAATAATCCATATAATATCTTCAAATTCATTTAATATTGATTCCATATAAAAAAATTTTTCTTTTACTATTTCATCTGCAGTAACATCTTTTATATAACCTATAATTTCGATAAATTTACCACTGGGATCAAATATTGGTTCAATTGAAATAGATCCAATTCTTGGTGAACCTACTAGAGATGGAATTGAAATAATTCTGTTTTTTACTCCAGCTTTTGAGCGTAAAACATTCTGTTCAATAGATGTCAATTCGTTCCATCCAAGTTTGGTTTGCCAAATATCATTATTCCGATGACCAAGAACTAAACCTGAATTTGAAATATTAAAATAACTGAGGAAATAATGATTGATAAATGTGTATTTTAAAGACTTATCTTTTGTATAGATTAGCGTGTCTATTGAATTGATAACAGTAGAATATTTTTTGTCATTTACTGTTTTTTCTTTCAGCTTCCATTTTAACATTTCATTTTCCTTTTGAAGTTTAATAAAAAGCCTCTGTTTTTCCGTGTCAGTTTTTGTTGAAATGTCAATAATACTTTTATCTAAATTATTTAAATTATCATAATAATATGGTTTACTATTTCCAGGTATTATTTCAGCTTTTCCAATTTCATTAAAAGGAATTCCTAAAATATCGGATAATAAATATATATCAGAAATTGCCGGCAGTGTAATTCCTGCTTCCCATCGCTGAATAGTTTTTATGTTTCTACCCAATATTTTTGCAAGTTCAAATTGAGTAATTTTTTTTTGTTTTCTGATATTTTTAAATTTTATACAATTAAACATTCTTTAATATCCTAAAAAGGTGTTTATTTAATAGTTTCTGTAAAATAACGACATAATGTCTTATTATACTGTGTTTTAATATTACTTGCAAGCTTTATTCAGCAATGGAAAAATTGTCTATTATTACCAGTAAAAAAGGAGGATTATAATGAATAAATTAACGATTATTCAGAATCTTTGTATTGGCTGCAAAGAATGTGAACTTATGTGTGGGCTAAAACATCATGGTGTTTTCAACCCGCTTATGGCACGGATACGTGTTGAGTATAATAGAGAAATGAACTGCTACGATCCTGTGATCTGTCAACATTGCGATGATCCTGCCTGTGTAAAATCCTGCCGGTTCGGAGCACTTTCAAAAGACGTACAAACTGGGATCGTTGGCCTTGAGAAAGATAAATGCAAATGTTGTCGACTATGTGTAAAAGCCTGTCCACATAATGCTATTAGAGTGTCACAGGAAGGGGCAATTCTAAAGTGCGATCTTTGTGGAGGTAATCCAACATGTGTGAAATTCTGTTCAAAGCGATCAAAAAAAAGCAGCCCTTTAATGGCAAACCCTGAAGGAGCTAAAGCTCTGAATTTTACATAAGAAAAATAGAATGCGTACAGTTTTTGGCTTACATAGGTAGGCATTAAGTTTTAGTTATGTATTTGAATTGAAAGGAAATATACAATGAATGGCTATGGAGATATATTGAGAGTTGACTTGACAACAGCTACAGTAAAACGTGAAGCTCTACCTGAAAAATTGGCAAAAAAATATATAGGAGGTATGGGAATTAATGACTGGCTTCTCTGGGAGCATTTTCTCGATGTTGATCCTAATATTGATCCGTTAAGGGATCAAGATGTGCTCATTGCAGGACTTGGGCCGTTAGGGGCTACCGGTTTCGGATTGGGAAGCAAAATGAAATTTACATTTAAATCGCCGGTAACCGGTTTTTTTGGAGATACTACATGCGGGGGCACAATTGGTTCACAATTGCGTTGGGCTGGAATAGATCATCTTGTAATTACCGGAAAAGCAAAGAAACCTGTTTACCTGTATATTGAAGATTCCAAAGTAGAGATTAGAGATGCCACACATCTGTGGGGACTGGGTACTCACGCAACATTCGATAAATTACGTTCGGAAGGAATTTCTACAGAAGCCGGAATTGCGTGTATCGGACAAGCAGGTGAAAATTTAGTGCGCTTTGCCTGTATCATAGCAACAGAGGAACGTGCTGCAGGGCGTACTGGTTCGGGTTGTGTCGCCGGAAGCAAAAACCTGAAAGCAATTGTGGCATGTGGAACTCATGGCCTCATAGTAGACAATTCTAATGCAGTTATTGCTGCTACTGAACAAATATTCAAAGCTATTGACGCAGACAAGGCAGTATATGAATTCAAAAAGAACGGTACTCTTCAGGTAACTGATTTCTATGATGCAGTTGGAAGCAATGCTTATCGGAATAATCAATTCTCAAAAGTCCCGGATGATAAAATAAACTTGATGAAGGCTGACAGTTATACAGAAACTATAAAACTTAGAGATCTTTCGTGTTCGCCTGGCTGCACATTGGGGTGTGACTCATCCTGTCAGATAAATGGAAAAACATCTAAGATAGCAAAACAACTCGCCGGGCCTATTACAGGCTCTCCGGAATACCTTACAGTTGCAAGCTTTGGTATGGGGTGCGATATTCCTGACTTTGCAGCAATAACCTATCTTCATCGTTTATGTAATGACTATGGAATCGACATTGGAGAAATAGGTGGAATTCTACCTTTTTTAATGGAACTATGGCAGCGTAATATTATAAAAGAAGAACATATGAAAGAATGGTTTGGGGAATCCCTTTCCATGGATTGGGGAAACTTTGATACAGTTCTAAAAGTTATCAGGGCTATTGTTTTTCAGAAAAACGAACTTGGAAAAATGTGTTCGCATAATGTTGAAAAACTTGCTGAAGCATTGGATAAAAAGCTTAATGTTTCAACACAATCCTATAAACTTTGCGGAAAAGGTGGTACTGCATTTCCCGAAGATGTACGTATGTTTCCGTCTTGGGCTTTGAATCTTGCAGTAGCATCGCGCGGAGCCGATCATCTTAAGGGATTTACCTTTATGGAAAAAGCCTCTCAAAAAGATTTTGCAATAGAACAGTTTGGCTCTGATGATGCAAGCGTTAAATATACCACTGACATGAAGGCTGCTTCTGTCGTTTTATCAGAAACCTATGTGGCTGCTATCAACAGTTTGGGTGTCTGTCTTATCCAACCAATGTTTGATCCAATACATTTTCCAATGCGCTTGTTTGCAGATGCACTTGGGGCAATGACAGGAATTTCTATAAATTCTGATGAACTTCTACTTGCAGGTGAACGTGCCTGCAATTTGGAGAAGGCATTTAACATTCGTATTGGATTGCGGAGGGAAGATGACCGATTATGTGAGCGTTGGATGAAGGAACCTGTGGCTGTTGAATATGGTAAAGGAATGAAAGCTGAAGATTATTTGAACGAATTACTTGATGAGTATTATGTATGCCACGGATGGGATAAGGAAACATCACTTCCCACTCGTAAGAAACTCAAATCTCTTGGCCTTTCAGATGTTGCAGATGTACTGGTTAAAGAGGTAGTTTTGCCATAAAAAAACCTGATCTTGGCTTGGTTGTAAATGAAATCAGCGATAAAAAGTATACTCTAATTTCTGTTTATCGCTGTGATTAATTTAATTCAATATTTCCTGTATTTCCCATTTTAATAATTATTATCCATCAAATGAATACTTAACAGGATATTCCGGTTTTTCGTATGAAGCTGCTTCTTATTTAATTGAAGAGAGAAAAATCAAAAATTGGGGAGTTGATACACCAAGGCCTGATATAGCAGGCACAAAAAATTATCCAGTTCATATGCACTTAAAACAATTTGGTGTTCCACACATAGAAAACCTATGTAATTTAGAAAAAGTAGTTGGAAAAAAATTCATTTTTTCAGGGTACCCATTGAGAATTAGAAATGGAAGCGGTTCTCCAATTAGAGCCGTAGCAATATTAAATAAATAATAATTCTAAATATGAAGGTAAATATTATGAATATATCATTAATCGGTTTAGGAAAAATGGGGCAGGCAATTGCCGACTGTTTATTAGATTCTAATTGTAAAATCACAATTTATAACAGAACAATAGATAAAATATTGCCTTTCAAAATTAAAGGAGCAAAAGTTGCTTCTTCAATTTTAGAAGCAGTTAATAATGCTGATATTATCATATCGTGTTTATTTGATGATAAATCAGTACTTGATGTTGCTGAACAAATGATTAAGTGCATGAAAACCAATGCTGTTCATGTTGGAATAACTACAGTTTCAGAAATCTGTGCTGATAAACTTGAAAAAATGCACAATGATAATAATACAATGTACATATCAGCGACGGTATCAGGCACTCCGGCTGTCCTTCGACAGAAAAAAGCAACAACATTTTTGGCCGGTGATAAAAGTAAATGTGATATTGTAAAGACGATAGTGAAATTTTACAGCGGTAAAGTGATATATGTCAGCCGAAAACCCTCTCATTCAAATATGGCTAAAATCATTGTAAATTATTTGTTAGTAAGTTCAATGAGTATTTTTGCCGACACTTACACATTATGTGAAAAGAAAGGATTTGATATGGAAACTATGCAGGAAATTTTGCATTTAATGTTTCCTAATCATGTTATGGGAATCTACATAGATAAAATGAAAAATAAAGATTTTAAAAATATTAATTTTCCAATGAAAACTGCTATGAAAGATGTTGTTTATGCAAAAGAATTATTCGAATCTTCTAACATGTATTCCAGTATCAATCAACATGTCTATACAGAAATGATTGAAGCTTTAAATACTGGATTAGAGAACAAAGACTGGAGCTATCTCTATCAGATGAAGATTAATAAATCAATGAAATAATTATTAAACGAATTAGGAGAGTAAGTCATGCCGCATATTACAATAAAGCTTATTGAAGGAAAAACAGAAAAGCAAAAACAGTTATTGACTAAAAAGATAATTGAAGATGTAGTAGAAATAGCTAAGTGTAACAAGAAAGTTGTTTCAGTAGCTTTTGAGGATTAAAACAGGATGATTGGACAGAAAAAGTTTATAAATTTGACATTCTAGCAAAGAAAGAAACTTTATATAAAGAACCAGATTATAATTGATATTAAATAATATTGGAATTAAAAAATTAATCAATTCTGTTTTTTGATTATTTATTTTAATTTTTAAGTCAGCTGGAATATTAACTGCAGAACTGAATTAAAATAATTCCAATCCCAACAATGAAAACAATATTAAGTATTAAGTTGTTTTGTAATATCCATGAAGGCATTACGTAGCCAGACTTTAATAGTATTTTAATCATAATGATAGGAAAAAGGACAAAAAGAATCGTTGCACCTATTCCTGCATAACTTAAAGCTGTGATAAATATATTAGGGTACTTGATAACTATGGCTAATGGAATGATAAATGTGAGGATTACAGGAAGAACGTGATAGTATATTATGCTTTTTGTTTTGTGGGCAAAAATATCCTGTGTGAAATGATATAAAGATATAGATGTTCCTAAAAAAGAAGTTGTTATGGATATTGCTGCGACAAAGTTAAGTGAAAACACTATTGTGCTGCTATGTACGTTGAGAGATATCAATTTTAAAATATCACCAACATTTGAGTGCGTTTTTTTCTGTAATAATAAAGCAAAGCTGTGAGGACCTGTCTGAGGGATATTACCAACAACACTTATTACCCATAATATATAAAGAATTAATGGAATTAAGCTGCCGATTATTACTACCCTGAATAATGCCTTTTTGTCTTCACTAAGGTACGTTCTTATACTTGGTATTATATTGTGAAGAATAAAAGCGGTAATTATTGCTGGAAAAGAAGATACAAGGGTAGTTAGCTGAGGAGGAATATCCAGATTGCTTATTTTTATGGTTGTGAAAAGCAGCCCGGTTGCAATAATGAACATTGCCAGTTTAGAACTGAGAAGAATCCTGTTTGCATAATCAACTACATTTGTGCCTAAAAAAATAAAAAGACCGAATATAAGAACAAAAATTACAGATGAAAATATTACCGGTGTATTTATTAAGTGGTTTAATGTTGAACCTGCAGCAGAGATATATGCCATACCGATACTTGAGAGTGTACACCAGAAAATTATGATAATAAATATTTTACCAGGCTTTCCCAGAAATTTTTCAGCCATAGATGCAAAACTGATTTTACTTTCCATTGATGAATTTATTTCGCAGATTAAAAGTGCAGTAAAAAGCATAACGGCCCACGCAGATATAAGAATGATACTGCTTGCAAAGAGTCCAATATGTGCAAGAAGTATCGGCAGTGCCAGTATCCCTGCCCCGATTTCGGTTCCTATTATTAGAAAAATACTGCCAAATTGACGATTTACAGAAGCTTTATTCATATATGTAAAAAGCGATAAGAAGAGTCTGTGATGAACTACTTATCGCCTGTTATTATTTTTTAGAGTGACTTTTTTAAATTTTCCACTTAAGATAGTTTGCTACATTGGGTATACAAGGAGTAATTAATTTTTTTATAGCAATTGCATATTCCCTTATTTCCCACTGTGCATGATCATGATCTCTCAGGTCTAGAAAATGGATAAGATTGCCGAGGTTCACTGTACCCCAGAAAGTTACCATCATATTTTGAGGAAGGACTCCTCTGGCCTGTTCTCTGCAAACGCCTTTCTCTAGCAGGTGTTCATAAAATTTTAGAGAATTTTTGTTATGTTTATCTATATCGCTTACCAGTGAAGCATATTCAAAATCAGGGTTTTCAACTGAAGCCTGTCTGTCAATGACAGCTTGCTGTCTTAAATGCTGAGGTGTATAGAACGTAATATCGTCTTCAGTATAGCGTCGTGAAAGTTCGTTATATGACCAGGTTCTATGCCTATGCCATTGACTCCTTATAAAGAGAGGGCAGTGGACACTGAATGTAAACACCAGGTGTTCCAGCGGGCTTGTATGTTTGTTTTCAATAAGATATTCCAGCAATACAATATCTTTAGAATTCATCTCTTTTCTCATTTTACCAAATGATACTCTGGCCGCATTTACAACTGTTGCTTCAGTTCCCATTGTATCAATAAGCCCGATCCAGCCCTGATTATCCAGTACTTTTACATGTTTTTCAGGAGGAATGTTAACATTAAGCATCTTATTTTCTCCAATAATTAAATTTATTTATTAATAATAATTTATAAACCATTAATTAGAAAAATCAGCAGTGAATAAATTTTGTTTTAAAATAATTTGATAATTTTGAGTTCTAATGAGATTTTTTTTTGATTCTTTTTCTATTTAGACTAATGTAAAGTCTTTATTTAGTATATAAATATATATTTTATATATGTTAATCCCTTGTTAACTCAATCATAGGTAAGTAGTAATGAGTAAAAAATATAATGTGGCGATTGCCGGTGCAACCGGAGCAGTCGGGGTTGAAATGATGAAAGTTCTTGAACAAAATAACTTTCCTGTAAATAATTTAAAACTTTTAGCTTCTGCAAGATCTGTAGGTAAGACTTTAAAATTTAGAGGAAAAGATATAAAGGTTGAAGAGTTAACACAAGATTCATTTGAAAATATTGATATAGCTCTGTTCAGTGCCGGGGCAGCAAGATCAAAAGAGTTCGGACCTGCCGCAGTTAAGGCCGGTGCTGTGGTTATTGATAACTCAAGTGCATTTAGAATGGATGATGATGTCCCTCTTGTAGTGCCTGAAGTAAATCCTGAAGATATTAAACTTCATAAAGGTATCATAGCTAATCCTAACTGTTCAACGATTATAATGCAGGTTCCTCTATATCCTCTGCATAAAGCTAAAAAAATTAAAAGAGTGATAGCTTCAACATATCAGGCTTCAAGCGGTGCAGGAGCGCAGGCTATGGCCGAACTGGAAGAACAGTCAAAAAGTATATTAAAAGGAGAAGAACCAAAAATTGAACTTTTCCCTCATCAGATAGCTTTTAACCTATTTCCTCATATAGATGTATTTTTGGAAAACGATTATACAAAAGAGGAAATGAAAATGGTTTATGAGAGTAGGAAAATTATGCATGACCCTGATCTTCAGGTTAATTGTACATGTGTCAGACTTCCTATTTTTAGAGCACACAGTGAATCTTTACTTATTGAGTGTGAAGAAGATATTACACCTGCTGAAGCAAGAGAACTGTTAAACGGAGCTCCCGGAGTAGAAGTTGTTGATGATGTTGACAGGAATGTATATCCAATGCCCATAGATGCAACAGGCAAATATGATGTTTTGGTTGGAAGAATCAGACAGGATATATCAAGAAATGATAAAAAAGGCCTCAGTATATTTGTGGCAGGTGATCAGCTTCTTAAAGGTGCTGCCCTGAATGCTGTGCAAATAGCAGAGTGCCTGATAGAAGGTTAATTATTAGGTGGAGATAGTAAGATGAATAAAATATCGCCTTTACAGGCAGCAAGAAAAGAATATAAAGTTAAGTTACCTAAATCACTGCGTAATGGAGCTAATATAGATATTGAAGAAGGCAATCCTACACACTCTGTTGCAAACAGAGAGAAAATAAAGGAACTCTTTAAGAAAACTTATGGTCTGCCTATTCTTAAATTTACTGACTCGCCATCTAAACTGGTTCACAATACAATTAGAGTTGCTGTTGTTTTATCAGGAGGCCAGGCCCCTGGTGGACATAATGTAATTGCAGGTTTATTTGACGGATTAAAGTCATTGAATAATGATAATAAACTATATGGTTTTTTAGGTGGACCAGGTGGCTTTATTGATAATAAATACGTTGACATTACTGAAGAATTACTTGATGATTATAGAAATACTGGCGGTTTCGACATTATAGGATCAGGGCGTACTAAACTTGAAACTGAAGAACAATTTGATATTACAGCTAAGAATTGTAAAGCTCTGGATATTAATGCTATTGTAATTATAGGTGGAGATGACTCTAACACAAACGCTTGTCTGTTAGCTGAGTATTATGCAGTAAATAATGTTCCTATTCAGGTAATTGGCTGCCCTAAAACGATTGATGGCGATTTAAAAAATGAACAAATTGAAACTTCATTCGGTTTTGACACTGCATGCAAAGTATATGCTGAATTGATAGGTAATATTCAAAAAGATGCTAATTCAGCAAAGAAATATTGGCATTTTGTTAAATTGATGGGAAGATCTGCTTCGCATATTACACTTGAATGTGCTTTACAGACTCACCCAAACATTACTCTCATAGGTGAAGAGGTAGCTGATAAAAAACGTACTTTGAGAGATATCATTAACAGCATGACGAAAGTAATACTCAAAAGATCTGAAAAAGGATATGACTATGGAGTAGTTCTTGTCCCTGAAGGACTTATTGAGTTTATCCCTGAAATGCATGTTTTAATTGGTGAGCTTAATGATAATATTGCAAACCATAAAGAAGCTCTGGAGGAATTCAGCGGAGAACAGGAAAAAGTTGATTACCTTACAGGTAAATTATCCGCAGTTTCTGCAAAAGTTTATTTAACTTTGCCAAGGGATATTCGCAGACAGTTAATTATGGACAGGGATCCCCATGGAAATGTTCAAGTTTCAAGAATAGAAACTGAAAAACTGCTTATTGAACTGCTTGAAGACAGGTTGCTGGAACTTAAGAGTGAAGGTGCTTTCAGTGGAAAATTCAGTGCATTGAATCATTTCTTCGGTTATGAAGGCAGATGTGCTGCACCCTCTAATTTTGACTCAAATTACTGTTACAGTCTTGGATATACTGCTGCAGCTTTGATCGGAGCCAAGAAAACTGGCTACATGTCATCTGTCAGAAATTTAAGTGACAATGTTGATAATTGGTACGCAGGCGGCGTTCCTATAACAATGATGATGAATATTGAAAGACGTCATGGAGAAGATAAACCTGTAATACAGAAAGCACTGGTCAAACTTGACGGTGGACCATATCTGGATTATTTGTCGCATAAAGACAAATGGGCTAAGAAAAACTGTTATCTTTATCCGGGACCGATACAGTATTTTGGACCAAAAGAAGTGTGTGATGTTTCAAATAAAACATTGGAACTTGAAATAAAGATGTATAAAGACAATTAATTTATGAAATGATGTTGATATAAAGTACCTGATAAACAGGAGATCAACATCATTTTTATTTATTGAACGGGTAGGGAATAATGAGTAGAAAAATCTATTTTAAACATGGTGTGATGGGATCCGCTAAAAGTCTTGATTTAATTAGGGCTGAATACAATTATAGAGAACGCGGTATGGGAACTCTTGTCTTTGTCCCGGAAATAGGGACAAGATGCGGAGGACAGGTTTTAAGTAGAGTTGGCTTGGCTGTGCCGGCATCTATTGTTTCAGAAACAGATGATTTTTATGAAATGATAAGAAAAATAGTAGAGATTGATAATAGGGATATAAAAGCTGTTTTTATTGATGAGGCACATTTTTTTACTGTTGAACAAATAGATCAACTCACAGAGGTGGCTGATAAGCTGGATATACCTGTTTTATGCTATGGATTGAGAACAGATTTTAGAAATAAGCTTTTTCCGTCGTCAGCACGACTGATGGAAGTAGCTGATTCGATTGAAGAGATAAAAGCTATGTGCGAATGTGGTAGAAAATCCACATATAATGCAAGATTTATAGATGGAAAACCTGTTAAATCCGGAGAGCAGTTCATGGTCGGAGATGAGCAGTATAAGTCATTCTGCAGGAGCTGCTATAAAAATTTATTCAGGTAGCTTATTTATTTATAATTAATAAGCCTGTTTCAGCCTAGAAGCATAAAAATTTTTCATATTTATGAAGAGTTCTTTTCTTGCTTTGCTGTCGGAATAAATTTCATGACCTGAAAAATAATGCTGCTGTATCAGGTTGTTTTTTAGTATATTTGGAATACATGTCTGTTCAATATTAAATGTCTGTCCGAAATAGGGAATACATAGATCATAATATCCACTGCCCACAACGGCTTTCATAGATGGATTTGAAGTAAGAAGATTATATAGAGTTGAAAGAACTTCTAGAGCATAAACTGCTTTATTCGGATTTTGATAACTCCAGTTATCTGCTACTGCCATATTAACAACTTCGTATCTGATATTTGTTTTAATTTTTAATTCACTAATAAAATACTGGAAAATCGTGCCGTTTGAAACCCATGAAGTATTTGAAAAATAAGGATCAGCTCCACCTGAATATTTATAATTGTCTGGATGCTTTTGATAACATCTGGAATCGTATTGGCTTAAATAAGAATTTTTGTCATGAAGTAGATTTTCGATAAAAACATTTAGAGGAACTTTATAATTGTATTGTGAAACTATGTAATTGGAAAGACCTGTGTATTTTACCAATTCTTTTTCAAGATTAACCCTTTCTTCAGATGATAGGGAATTTAATCTTATAATAGAATGTAAATAATCACTCATGGCCCATTTTTCTACTTCATTAATTAAATCTTTCAGCGGTTTTTTCTGTAACTCTTTATCAAGTTTATTATGCGTATAAGCAGCTATTGTCATTGTAGGAACTGCCGTTATATATGAAAAAACTGAACCTTTATTTTGCAGGTTAGCATCGAGTCCATAATTGAGCGCTGGGGAGAGCATGACAAGCCCTAACGGAGGAAGTGAATAGTTTTCTGTTAATTTTGAAGCAGTTAGAGGAACTCTAATACCTCCGTAGCTTTCTCCGGCAATAAAGTATGGTGATTCAAATCTGTTATATCTTTTCAAAAAAAGGTAAATAAATTCAGCGAAGCAATTTGCATCAGCATCACATCCCCAGACATATTTATAATGATTTTTATCATTTACTGTACTGAAGCCAGTACCAGGTGCATCAATATAAACAAGGTCAGTGAATTGTAACCATGTGTCAGGGTTATTTACCAGTTTCTGTTTTTTCTCTAATGTATATTCTTTTGGAACATGTATTTTGCATATTTTAGGACCTGTTCCCAAAAAATTGATGTCGCTTGAGCAGGCTCCAGGGCCACCATTAAACAGAAAAGTGACTGGCCTTTTAGTAGAGAGTTCATCATTTTTAAGAAAATATGCAATATAACTCATATCAGTTAATCGAACTTGCTCAGATTTTATCTGTTTATATATAGGTAATCTTCCCGGAACTGTACTGTAGTTTAATCTCTTACTGTTAATAGTTATGAAATGTTTTGTTTTTGCAGCATGGTAATTCAATTTATTACTATTAGCATCTTTATTATGATCTGCATGGAGTATTGATGCTAAACACAGGTTTACAGATAGCAGAACGAGAATTGAAACTATGAATTTATTAATCATGATATATTTACCTGTATAATGTATGTTTTGATTACTTAGCCCCAAAAACAATAAACTTATTAATGCATCAATTCTATTTTAAGCAAGAAAACAAGCTGTCTTAACTAGATTATACAGAAGAAGATGTAGTTATTCAATATTAAATATTTTGATTAAGTGTCATGAAAAATAGGAAATAGATAATTACATAAAAAAAGGCTGCAATTAAGCAGCCTTGATTATAATCAAAATCGATAATTTTATGCGAAGTCGATTTTCTTTCTTTTAGCCAACATTCTTAATAGGATTGATATAATTAAGAATATAATAAATGATATTAGGCAGATATAGAATAAGATGTAAAAATAGTTAGTATATGCAGGAAGGCTTGTTACTGCATTTGTTACAGTTTTAGGCAGTGCGGCAAGGTCTGCCAGCTTTCCTGAAATTGCAGAAGAACAACCGGTAGCTAATAACCATGCGCCCATACATAAGCTGATCCTGTGTTTCGGGAAATACTGTGCGGCAACTGCAAGTCCAAGTGCACTTACCAGCAGTTCTCCAAAAGCTGCAAAGAAATAATAAACAAGCATCCATTCACCTGCAATATATCCGTTATGTGCAAAGTTGGTACATGCCCATATTAAAATGACATAAGCAATTGTGCAAAGGAGCATTCCTATAGTAAATTTTTCAAACATATATGTCTTATGAGGACCACTGTCCATTTTCATATATATTTTTGCTAAAAATGGTCCGAGAACCAATATCCAGAAAGAATCTAATGCTGGGAAGCTGGCTGGTGATATATGAATGCCAAACCAAGTCATGTTTACGTTATGGTCTGCAAACAGTATAAGTGTTGAAAACATCTGATTATAACTGATAAACCAGACTACTCCCATTATAAAAAGCAGTACTCCTACAAGTTGTTTTATTGTACCGAATCTCTCTTTAACAGTAAATGCACTTATTGCGAGGTAAAGATAAACAATAACACTCAGAATTAAAATTATAAAGAAAGCAATATTTGAGAAAGAAAGCATGTAATATGATGCAATAACCAAAAGTATAATAATTATAATAGTGATGAGTAAATTAGAGAATTTAAGATTTCTTCCATCTGCTTTATTGTTAATGTCCTTGTAAAGCATTCTTTTGCTGTAATAATGACCGAATGCAAACATCATACCGCCTGCTGCTACCCAGAAAGCTCCTCCAAAATCAAAGTAATGCGCAATTATAGGTGCTGTAATAGGGGCAACAAATGCTCCTATATTAATTGCCATATAGTAATACGTAAAAGCAGATTGTCCTTCGGATGAATTATCTTTATATATCATTCCTATCAATGCAGATGGATTAGGTTTGAAAAGAGATTCACCAACGACAATAAGAGCGAGGGCAAAATATACTACATGAAGGTTATGGGCAAGAGCAAGTACAATATATCCTGCAATCAAAACAAAAACGCCTAGTGTCAGTGAACGTTTGATTCCGAATATTTTGTCGGCAACTACACCACCTATTACCGGTAAACCGAAAACTAAAGCGGTAAATATTCCGAAAACCATATAGGCTTTGGCTTCAGTAAAGTAATTTGCAACTGCAAATAGAACAAACAGTGCATTGAAAGAATAAAATGCAAAACGTTCCCACATCTCCATTAGGAAAATACCGGTAAACTGTCTTCGTTTCATTTTGTGGATTTCATCCATAAAAACATCTCCCTTATTAATTTATTAATTTAATAATTTAAGTAAAGTTATTCTGTGTGTAAAATGCTCTGTCCCATAGTTCAAAAACGTAAAATTATGTGCAAATTATAACAATTATAGTAATATACGATTAACCTGTATTCAAGGAAATTCTGATTATTGTTTTGCTTTTAATTTATAGTTTGCAATTAAGCCTATCAAATTAGCTGACAGTGCATTGCGAGAAACATATTCATAAATATATATATTTAGCTGCAGTATTGTAAGATTTGTCTGCATATTTTTTTTTGCTGTCATAAGTGTAGATATTATCTACAAACATTATGATTTATTAATGACACTTTTGTAGGATAAATATTATCCTTATATTTATATTACATTATTAGAGAATTATTAATGTATAAATTATAAATAATTAATAAGGTGGCCGTGATGGGGAAAAATATTGAAGTATCTAGTAAAGGCGGATATAAAGCCATAGTAATTTTAGTTTGCATAATTGCTGCGTTAGGTGGACTTTTATTCGGATTGGATCAGGGATTTATTGCAAACTCCCTTCCTACAATTGAAAAGGTTTATCACCTCGGAACACAGGGCGGAGAAGATTATGCTGCAATTCTTGCAACTGGAGGTGTAGTAGGTGCTTTGCTTTCAGGTTTCTTTGCAAGGTTTCTAGGGCGAAAAAAAAGTTTGGTATTTGCGGGTTTTCTGTTTGTAGCTATGTCGATTATTTCTGCTTTTCTTCCTCCTATATCCATACTTAGTGCATGTCGTTTCGGTTTAGGATTTGCAGTGGGAGTAGCTTCTTTTGTAGTGCCGTTATATTTGTCCGAAACAGCACCTTCTTCTATTCGCGGTGCTATGGGGACACTCTTCCAATTGATGATCTGCATGGGGATTTTTCTGATTTCTCTTGCAAATGTTTATATCGCAAAGATTTTTATAAATGAGCATACTGCGCTTCCATTGATGTTTCTGGTTATTGCACTGTTTGCTGCAATAATGTTCATAGGATCATTTTTCCTCCCGGAAAGCCCAAGATGGTTAATGCTGAAGGGATACAAAGATAGAGCATTGAATGTACTTCACAGGACTCTCAATTCTGAAGATGAAATTAATACTGAAATAGATGAAATTGAAAGAGCAATTAAAGGCTCAGGAAGGAATTTTAAATCTATTGTATTTAAAGGATATTTTATTAAGATTTTGATAGTGGGGCTTTTACTTCAGGTGTTTCAGCAGCTCGTGGGAATTAACCTGATGGTTTATTATGCTCCTACGATATTCGGTTATGCCGGAATGCACGGTTTAGTAGCCATGATGATTGTTCCAACTGTGTTAATGCTGTTTACAATTCCTGCTATCTGGCTTGTTGAAAGATGGGGAAGAAAAAAACTTATGTATATAGGAGCTGCAGTAATGGGTATATCCATGGTTACTGCAGGTTTATCATTTCTTGCAATTGGTAATGTTACAGATCCTTCATTGATAGGAAGCGTTCCTAAAGTAATTCTGCTTATCTCTGCTGTGGTTTATGTCTTAGGATTTGCTTTTTCATGGGGCCCTTGTGTCTGGCTTGTCTGTTCTGAAATTTTTCCTATAGAGGGGCGTGAAATAGGTATGACGCTTACTACAATGGTTAACTGGACATTTGCAGCTATGGTGATGGGATATTCACTTACTTTTATGCATCTCTTCGGTAACTACTCTATCTTTATTCTTTTTGCGGTATTTTGCGGTTTGGCAATTCTGTTCCTGAAATTTTTTGTTCCTGAAACAAAAGGTATTTCATTAGAAGAAATTGAGTTTAACCTTAAAAAAGGTAAGAAGCTTAAAGATTTGGGAAAATTCGATCCTTCTGATGCTAATCAGGTAAAATGATATTAAAAAACTTTCTGAAATAAGAAATAAACCTGTAGATAAATTTCTATAGGTTTATTTCTTAGTAATATCTTTAAATATTCCGAAACGTATTCCTCTTTTTTTAAAATCTGCAGTAGAAATAATTGAAGCTTCGATAGTTTTTATTTTTTTTTTGATTAAAACTCTGAATATTGTTTTATCTGTTTGTTTATTTTTCTGTTCCCACCATTCAAATCTATGTTTAAACCAATTTTCTACTTTCGCTTTATCATCAGGATGTATAAATTTTAATATAGAATACTGCGACTTTTTAAACTCCTCAGCAGAAATTCCAAATATATTTTTAATAGATTTGCTTATAGCACAATACCTTGTCCCGTAATTATCTGAAACCCACATCGTATCAGGCAAAACATCTATTACATCCAACAGAAGATTTCTGTCTTTCTGAAGCATTGTTTCATTGGTTATATCTGAAATTAAACCAAATTTTATATTATCAAATTTATAACCTTTTTCGTGTATGTATTTTGTTCTGCCATTAACTGTAATAATCTTATATTTAATTGAGTATTTATCCATTTTATATTGTGACCTTACAAATTCTCTCTCTTCTGAAAGCACAATATTGTTAATCCAAAAATCACTGTTAACATACAGTTTGTCTGCATAATGGCCGGAAATGTTTACTATTGCTTCACTGATAAATTCATAATGCCAAATTCTGCCGTTAAATTGTTTTATCCATAAAAAATCGTCAGCTTTATTGACAATATTTTCCAACAGTTCATTCTCTTTTTTAACCTGCAATGTACTGCTTATATCTTCAATAGACACATTGATCCCAGTGATAGCTCCATTCCTCTCTATGATTGGAGTGGATGAAAACAATCCTTGCTGTTTTCTATTGCTCCCTGGTATGTAAATTTTTTCATTAGTTATTATTTCTCCGTTCAATACTTTTCTTTCAAGTTCAGTAAGAACATTAGAGTCGTCGGAATTAAATATTTGAGAGTTATTTTTTCCAAGTAATTCTGATTCAAGCTTATTAAGTAGTTGTAGATAAACATTATTTATAAAGGAAAAGTTAAGTTTCTCATCTTTTCTATATATATAATAACTCAGTGAATTAATTAAATCTTTGTATCTATCCGTCTCGCGCATTAGTTTAAGCCGTTCTCTTTGATGATTATTGAGCTTCTTATTAATCTCTTTGATATAAGCTTTATCTCTCATAGTGAGATGACCTTCAAAATTTTCTACAGTTATACTTGCTACGTCTTCTTTCTGAAAGCTATGCAGGCTGATATTGTACTCTAATTCCTCCAAATCGCTTATTATATTAACATTTACATTTAAAATTTTGGCTATTACTCTGATATCAGAACTGCCAGGTTTTCTCTCTCCGCCTTCCCAGTGTTGAATTGTTCTTATATTTTTACCTAATAATTTTGCCAGCTTAGTCTGGGATATTTTTGAAGTTTTTCTTAACTCTTTAGCTTTTTTATAATTAAACATAATACGTCCTTTACTCATATATAGCTATATATACGTAATTATGACGTAATTATAATATGAAATAATCAATAATTCAAATGTCAATACCTATTGTCCTGGTATATCTTGATACTAAGCAAAAACGATTAAACTGGAGGTATAAAAATGAATACACAACTTACAATAGAAAAAGAATTCGAAAAAGGTAAACTCTATAACAACCAAGGTCTAAATATTGCAGTACTTACCGGAACGTTCCGCGAGATGGGAATTCAATATGGAAAACTTTTAAAAGATAAAATAATAAAATGTTATCATGAAATGGTAATAGAACAGTTTGTAGACAGTAAAATATTTACATATGAACAATTAATTGAATATATTGCATCATACTGGAATGGTTACTCTAAAAGACAACAGGAATTAATAATAGGTATTTCTTTACCTACAGGGTTAACTATAATTGAATTGACACTTCTGAATGAAAGCCACAATGCTATTTTTATTGCCAGAAAGCTTGGTGCTTTCAGTACTTGTGCTGTAGCATGTACATCAATGGCAATATGGGGCGATTACACAAAAGACAAAGAATTATATACTTTGAGAAACCTTGATTTTCACTTTCCACATAAATCCTGGGCTGAAAAGTATGCAACACTTTTAGTTTGCAAACCGACGGATGGAAGTAATCAGGTAGCGGGCTTTACTTTTAGTGGGATGATTTATTTTTTTGACGCAATGAACAATAAGGGTATTTATACTCAAGAGAACACAGGAACTGGGACTGAAGGTAATATTATTTATTCAAATCGTCCAAGTATTTTCAATGAGATAACAAGTGCTATGTTTGATTCTGATACTCTTGCAACTTTCGAAGCTAGAATCAATATGACAAGAGCAAGCTTTCCATTAACTATAATGGGTGCATCTCCTGAAAAAGCTTTCTATCTGGAAAATGCTACAATTGGGTCAAAAAAGAGAAGTGTTGATGCTAAAGAAGGGGTAATTGCTGCTGTTAATCAATTCTATGATCCTGCATGGGGAATTACACCATTGCCATCTCCTTCTGGATGGTTTTCAGATGCTAGAAGACAAAATATCTTAAAATTGGCAAAAAATAACAAAGGAAAAATAGACTGCGTTAAAATTAAAGAAATATTGGATGAACCTCTATTTGATAAAAATGATGTTCTGAGTAAAGGTGTCTCTGTTTTTAAAGAGAATTCTGTAACCAGTGTAGTTACTGTATGGCAGGTTATATCACTTCCGGCAAAAAGAGAGTTACAATTCAGAATCCCAAAATCAACCAATTGGATTTCGATCGATTTAAACAATTTTTTTAATTGAGAATATAACGTATTAATTCGTAAGCTAATTTATTTAAATTGTGATTAGTTTACGGATTAAAAATATAAATGTAAAGAGAAAAAACTTATAGAGGTTAACAGCAAATCTAGCAAGTAGTAGAACTCATATGTTCTCAAGACAATAGAGGTTATAATTATGAGTTTTAAATCATTAATACTGAACAAGATTAATGGAACATATAAAAAAATTCTTAAAATAAAAAACAGTAATATATATTCGATTTGCGTTCAAAATTTTGAAAATATAATACTTAGTGCCGGATTTAGTAATATTGAAGCTGGAAAAATAGAAGTGGCTGCAAAAAAGAATAGAAATATAGCATATATGAAATTTTATTTAATTTTTTCTTGCAAAGTCTATAGTTCCTATTCTGATCAGTACAACTGATGCAAACAATGCTCCTATAATATTAATAATTGACCAATATAAAACATTAAAATCAAAACAGTTAAAAGGTTGAAAAATTATCATATAAGCAATTAACAAAATAAAGGTGACTGTTGAGAATCTTTTATCGTCAGCTTTTATTTTTATTCTTATTATAAGAACTTTTAAATTAAAAATGGAAAGAACAACTAAATCTGAAAAAACAACAATCGTCAAAAAATAGTAAAATATATTTTCATCTGCATATGCGTTAACAGATGTGCTACTTGGAAGTTGTAGAAGAACCGCTGCTATAGAAAATATTAAAAAGCAAATTATTAAAATAGAGTTCAATATAAATGATAATTCAGTGATTCCAGCAGTAAATGTAAATAATATTTATGAAGTACCTCGTAAT
>DASCNA010000108.1:0-7900 GCA_036011305.1 Victivallales bacterium | reverse complement strand
TGATTATTTCAAAAAAGCTAAAAGTATGACACAGAAAGAAGTTCTGACAAAATTTAAAGAAAGCGAGAAAAACGGAATGAGGTGGTTCTAATGGAAGGTTATGATTTTGCTTTAAAAATATACAGTTGTCTTCTTCCTTTAAGTTTTCTTATAATTCTTTTTGCATGGATTTATAAAGCTAAAGACCATCAGGGAGATATGATAGCTAAATTTAAACAACTTGCTGCTGTTTTTACAGTCATTTTATGTATTTTATGCTATCCCAAATTTACCATGACATCTTCTGAAACGATGTATGAACTTAACACTGATATAGGAACTCAGGTTGACTCTGCTATGGATAACTGGCAGAAAGCTAAAATAGACGGCTCAGGTGATACATTTAACTTTACAGCTAAAATAGCCGAATTCTTTTATAAGGCAGGCTGGGTGTTAGCTTATCTCTTAAGAAAGATGCTCATATACATACAGAAGATAATAATGTATGTAATGATAGCGTTTTGTCCTATAGTACTTTCTTTTCTTCTGGTTCAGTCAGCACAGCGTTCAGCAGTACAGTTTATTCTTACGACATTCGGTATAATCCTATGGCCTATAGGATTTAATCTTGCAGATTTAATGCTTTATTCAGGATGGGAGATGATATCAGGATTGATATTTGCCGCTGCCGGGACGACAGCATTCAGTGCCGGATTTGCAGGGGCGACAATAGGGGGAGCTGCGGCAACTCCAATAATAGGAATAACCGGTGCTCTTGCACTGGTAGGCTATTTTGTTATCGGGACAGTCGTTTTCTATATATTGGGTCCTGTTCTTATTGTTGTTTTCTTAAGAGGAGCTGACCCTACTGCAGCAGTAATGAGACTTGCAACCGCAGCAGGTGCTGTAGCATCTGGAGGAAGCCACCTGAATAAGACGATTAGTCAGGCGACAAAGAACGGAAGCGGCCTTGGAAATATGATGGGAGGATCAAAAACTTTACAAAATATTGGAAGCCGTATGAATCAGATGCCTTTTAATGCAATGAAATCCACAATGAATACTGCAAAAAAAGCCGGTCAGTTTATGGACTTAAGAAATAATTCCTTTAAGCCACATGAAAACTTAACACAAAATAAAAAATAAATAAAGAGAGGAAATCGATGAAAAGAATTTTAGGAGTATCACTATTAATCGTTTTAAGTTTAGCTGTTACTAATACATATGCAGGTATAAGTGATATGTTCGGAATAGCAAATGATGCGGTAAGTCTAGTAAAAAGTACCTCAAATTTGGTCACAGGTTTTACAGGAAGTAAAACAGAAACAGTTTCATCTAATAAGAAAGAACAACAAGATCTGCCAACAGTCACAAGGTCTGCCGAGCCTAAACAACAAGTGGAAAAACCTCATGATGTAATTCAGATTAATGCTGATACAATCCGTCAGATTGAAAAAAAATATGTTGAAAACAGGGCAGCGGCTTACAGTAAATATGAAAATAAATGGTTTAAATTTGATGGAGTGATGGCTCGTCTTGGAACTGGGGTTGTCTTAAGTGATGGTAATCAATGGGCAACAGTTAGATTAAGAATGGACAATGAAGCCGGAAGACCGGTGAAAAATACTATTGCCTGCTGGGGAAATCTTAATTATGAGTTTGCAAAAGGGCTTAAAACCGGAGATAAACTAACTGTTACAGGTAAACTTAACTATCACGCATTAGCTGGTGGTATCTCTTTTAAACATTGCATTGTAGAGAGAACCTAATCATGAGCAAATTTCCGTGGCCCCGGCTTCCTGATATTAGTTTTCTGCTGAACTTATTCAAGAAAAAGAGTGATAAGGCTAATGTCGAAGTTGAACCAAAATCCGAGAGCAAAATAAATGATGCACTTAATGGAGAGGTCATAAAATCTGATGTAATAGTCGTAAGACCTGGAGTTAAAACATCTTTTATTGCAAAAATATTCGGTAGAACTCTGTACGAACTCAGATTCTGGAAAATGTTATTCTTTGTTGCACTTATAGGCCTTATTGTTCAACCTATAGGAATGACTTATATGAGTACAAAAAATAGAGAAAGAATTCTTATTCTAGACCCTTCAAAAGATTTCATCTTAAGTCCTGCAAAGGATTTAAAAAATACAACAGCAATACAGGATTATATTGCAGAGCTTGCAACCACTGCTCTTCTCGCCAGAAATCCTAACGGACTTGATAAAAAGATACTTCTTGACCAGGTGTTTACAAAAAGTGCTGGGAAAAGAGTTGATGCAATGGTACAGAAAGACAAAGAGTGGTTCCGTGAGCGTCTTGTACATCAAAAAGCAGAAATTAAAACCGTTCATACTCTTCAAACTTCAGATACGAAAGCATATACACAGGTAAAAGGCCAGATATTCAGAGGTGGGTTTTTCAGAGGACAGACATTCCAGCAGGGAATGGATTTTACGTTAAATCTTATACTTGTTAAAAACCCAAGTTTTGGGAATAATCTGACACTTCCTATGGCTGTTAAGAAATTTAAATTAATATTGGAACCTTTAAAAAGAGGAGTGGGTACAGATGCTTAAAAATATAATCATATCTGCTTTATTTATATCAACTTGTGTGTCAGCTTACTCAGCCATATCACCTATCAAGCAGTTTATGCTTGATTCCGGTATAGTCTACACAATTAATGTAAATAACCAGGGTGCGGTTACAACTGTTATGTTTCCTTCTGCAATACAGGGGATATACGGGTCAAATGTAGTTTCAGAAGCTAGAGGTAAAGGAAGTTATCTTCTTTCATATACACCAGGGAATTATTATTTTTCAATCAAACTTATAAAGCGTGAAAACGGCGGAGAACATGGTTCTCTTAATATTGTATTCAATAGAAAGGTTTATGTTGTTAATCTTAAACCGACACCTCGAGACATGGCATATGCTTCTGTTACGTTTGTTTCCGATAGTGTTTCTTCTGCTTCATACTCAGGGGGTAAAGCAAAAACTGTACCTCCTGAAATTCTGCTTGATGCTGTTGACAAAGCAAGGCAGTATCCATTATATGCCCAGCAGTTCCCTGATGTGATTGCCAAGGTAGGCTATAAATCGGTAAATAAATTGTTCAGATATAAGAATTACTCAGTAAAGCTTCAGACAATTTACCGTTTTGACAGTATTGATACATTGGTGTTCTGGGTATATCTAAAAAATTATTCAAATAAACCTATCACATATGATCCTCAGAATATTTCAGTTCGTCTGGGAGATGAAATCTACTTTACATCATTTACGGATGCATCAGGTACAATTCCGGCATTTGGAACTACTCAGGCTTATTTCTGTATAACAGGAAGAGCAGGAGAAGGGGGGCGAAATAATCTTTCAGTTGATAATAATTATGTTGTTTTGATTAACGCTGATGCAGGAGGCATTAATCAATTGTGTGAAAAAGATAAAATGGCAGTTAGAAAACAGCAGCTTATCCAGCAGGCTCAAAGGCTTTCTGAAAGACTCAATGCAACAACAGATAAGAAAAAAATTGATGCCATATATAAAGAATATGCATCAGTGCAGGCACAATTTAAAGCTTTAAATAATTCATAATAATAAGGGAAGAGGCAATAAAATGAAAAAGATCTTAGTTTTAACCGCAGCACTTTTAACATTATCAGTATTCTTGTATGCACAGGAAAACAGCTCACAGCTTCCAAATGTAATGACTAATTTGAATCAGAGACTTAACCTGATAAAAGATAACAAAAACAAGACAGATGAAATAGCCAAACTAAAAAGCAGCAGTGCAAACAAAATTGACCAGATGGTAGATATTCTTGAAAGAAAATCAGCAACTATTGACTCAATGAAAAAAACTTATGAAAAAATGCTCAGTGATTACAGAAAACAAAATGAACTTGAGAGAACAAATTTTAATAAAATGTTCCGGCAGCTTGCCGATCAGAACAAAGCTGATCGGGCATCATTTAATAATGAAGTTGAAAAGCTGAAAGTAAAACAAAATAGTGAAATTGTTTCCATTAATAAAATTAGGAGAGAGGAGCTTAATAAAGAAAGAGGAAATTATAAAACGCAGCTAAAAGCCGGGGAAAATATCTATACTGAAAATATTAATAAATTGAACCAGCAGAGAGCAGTTAATCTTACAGATTATAAGAATAAAATCAAAGATCTAGAGAAATTGTATAATTCCAAAATTAAACTTAATCAGCAGATATTTGAAGCTAAAACAGCAGAGTTAAAAAAACAGAATGAACTCGATAGAAGCAGTTTTAATCACGAACTTGATAATCTCAGAAAAATTATAAGCAGTGACAAAGTGAAATATAATCAGGATTTATTAGCTGTTAAAGAATCCTACAATCAAGCCCTGGAAAATAATACTAGAGAATTTGCGACTAAAAAAGAAGAATTAAGTGAACAAAATGAAACCGATAGAGATAGATTTAATACAGAAATAGAGAACCTTAAATCTCAAAACTCTAAAGATAGAAATAGATATAATAGTGAAATAGCTGAACTGGATAGAAAATATTCTACCTCTAAGGATAACCTTGCATCTCAATATAAAAAAATACGTTCAGAGTATTTGACTGAACTTAATTCTTTGAATGAAAAACTTCAAAACCCTCAAAATAACCAACATCCTGAAAAAGTAGTTTTATCGACCATAGATAAAAGCGGCAGGAGTGATGATGGTTCAAACTGGTTCAGCAGGCTTTTCTAATGTTAAGAAATCAGTCCAGAAATATTTTAAACTTTCTAACAAAAGGTCCATTCAGTCGATGGCTGAAAAGAGGCCTTTTGATAGGACTCATACTTTGTATTATTACAATTATTGTAAAACTGGCATTAAATGATATTGCTGTAAAAACTAATGAGTTTGGTGGACAGGAAGTTGAAAGCAGTGTTGTTAAAAATCCTGGTAAAATTGTTACTGAAGGTTATACAAACAAAAAACGTAGTAGTAAATCTAATAATGCTACACAAAAAAGACAGTATAAAAATAATAAAGATTCTTATCAAGGTAACGTGGGCACGAATAATGAAGATACAAAACAATTTTCCAGCTCTAATAAAACACAACAAACTAACAACACAGAAGAAGAATATGTAGTTACTCCTCTAAACCTTTATACTTCAAAAGTAGCAAACAACAGAAAACCTATGGAAAAGTATGCTCCTTATGGAAGGATGATCCCCGTTCAACTGGTTAATACAATTGATACTGCAAATACCCAGACACCAATTATAGGTATAGTAATAAAAAATGTATGGCATGATGGTAAGTTGATAATTCCTGCTGGTGCAGAGGTACATGGTTCTGCAAAGGCATCTCCAATAAGAGATAAAGTTCTTACGGGTAATTCGTGGGTTATCGTTTGGAGGACAAGAAACGAAGATAATGGGAAAGAACTTAAACTTAACGGTATAGCTCTTGAAAACGGAAAAATACCGAAAAAGAAAAATAAGTTTAGTTTAACTGATATGTCGGCAGGTATTCGTGGGTATACGGTTGATACCAGAGACTATGCTCAGCTTAAAGCGATAGCATTAAAAATGACGGATGGTCTTACATCTCTCCCTGCAACTGCTACAGGAGTTCTTTCAAATCTTGCAGGAGGCGGAGGTGCTGTTGCATCTGGGACTCAGGATAGTGCTAATTTGTATGCAGACATGATGATGAGTAAAGTTTTACGTGAAGGGTATTTTGTCAGAGTTCCTGCCGGGACAAGATTTTATCTCTATGTAGAACAGACTCTCAATATGGATAAGGCAAAAATAGGTGAAACTTTATTCAGTGAGTATAATAAAAACTCATCTACTGATAACAGCAGGCCTGTTATTATGAATCCAACTTATAGTCCTCAAATCAACTCAAAAAAGGTTTAATTATATGAAATATATTTTATTAAAAGCAAGTGTTTTGTCTTTCACTTTGGCAGTTGCCGCATGCTCTTCTGTTCCTAAAGTAGAACCTCAGACTGAAACGATGGTTCCTATATATGTTGCAGGTCGAAATATAGGAGGTAATCAATTGCCAAATATAAGAAACGGAGAAAATGTAGAAGTCTATTCAGTAGGAAGGTATGTTGACCCTAATAATGATAATATTATGTATGAAAAAAATGTATTGTACCGTGTAAAAGATAATGCTTCATGGAACACAAGACCTAATCCATCTATTAAACTTCCTGGAGGAACGAATGTTGTTGTTCCTGAAAATGTAAATCCTTCCTATGTGAAACCTCTTTATGCTGAGCTTGAAAACCGTGTAATGGAAATGAAAGATGCAAATACACAGTATAAAAGAAAATATGCTGAAACGATTCAGAAGGGAACAAAAGATATCAATCGAGCAGCAGAAAAAATGAATATGGTCATTGCTCAGAATCAAAAACTGATAGCCAACCAGCAAAAGCTCAACAAACAAATTGAAAACATGCAGAAGAATTATGATTCTTTAAAAACAAAAGTGGCTGATCAGAAAAAAGATAGTACATCCTATATTTCTGAGTTTGAAAATATTGATAAAAAGCAAATTTCAGATCCTGCCGAAAAGGCTTTTGCTAAAGAAAATAATAATGTTTTAAAAACTCAAAAAGGAGTTTAAAATGCCAGAATCTACATTATGGGAAAGAGCCCGTGTTGATTTTATTGAATATTATCCTTATCAGGAAATGTTACGCGGATTTAATATTGATTATGATGATAGCGGACATGGAAACGATTCATATGAAATTGATTTTGAAAGAAAAGTTCCAAGAGAAAAATTGAGTGAATATCTTAATGAATCAATCGTAGAAGAATTATTTAGTAACCCAGTGAAACCACTTACTAGCTGCAACAAAGAAGGTTTATATCTTGCAGATGAAATAAACGTTGAAAAATACTTGATATTAAAAGATGGAGAAAAAACCGATATCGATGCCTTTGTCGGTGAATATGGAGAAAGGGAGGCAGCAGATTATATTAAAAATCAATTAAATAATAATTCTAAATATGAAATTAAAGAAGAACTTGCTACAGTGTATTTTGCAGATCCGGAATATGAAGATGAAATAGTCTATTATCTTGACTCAGAAGGAGAATCACCCTTTTTTGAAAAATCCAAAGAGTTTACTTCAAAAGAACAAGCTCAGAAATATGTCGATATAGAACGTGAAAAACATTTTAATAGTAATAAAGAAAATTATGGATATTCACTTGGGGCCGGGTTTGGGATAGATAAAAAAATAATAATAACAGAATCCATTCAGCAAATAGGCCATATTTTTCAAGACAAAAAATCCGACAGACTTTTTTCTCTTATCTGTAATGAGAATGAATTAAAAGGTTGTATAAAAAATCCTGATGATATTGAAATAAAAAAAGAGTTTAATCTTACAGATTCAATAGGGAAGTTTGGTATTACAGGTTTTGTAACAGCATTAATATTAAAGGCATTTGAAATGGCTGAAGATATGTATGGAAGAATTATTCATCCTGACTTAAAAGTCCCATTTGATGAGGTTTCCATCGAGGCATTTGATTTTTATAAAGACTGGCAAGAAACTCAAAAAACTATTATTTCAGAGAAACTTCTTAATTCAGAAGATCAACTTAAATTTGGAATGCATGCAGGAAAATACTCTAAAGATGACAATTATAATCTTGGGGAAAAATTCTATAAGAATATTTTAATAGCTAGAAGCTTTGAACTTAAAGGTTTTCTTGATGGGCAACCTCTGGTACTCGTTCATGACGGGTATTTAACACCTACTGGACAGAAACTTAATGATTATCACGAAGAGTACAAAATAGATAATGCTATTACATTTACTCAAGAACATAAAAAAATAATATCTGGAGAAATTTCTTTAAAAATTGATGAAGAAAATAAAGAATTAATAAATGTGACTGAAACACCTTCC
>DASCNA010000107.1:0-2319 GCA_036011305.1 Victivallales bacterium | reverse complement strand
GAATTTTTTTTTTTTTAATTTTTTTATTTCTTAAAATTTTTCCATATATAACATAGTTATTATTAATCATTCTATTCCATTCATGAATTCCATCGGATTATCTATGTACTTATCTGTCACAAATTGTTTTAATTATTTGATTCTATCACCGTCTGGGAGTTTTTTAGGGGTTTCCATGGGCATTTTATCCTAGCTCATTACTACATTTTTTCTTTTAAGTATTTTTCTTGTAAATGGGTCTCCATCATATCTCGGTCTTACTTCAATTTGATCAGTTTTTTTCGAGTCAATAGCGAAGAATTAATTAAAGGATATGCCTATAAAAATGAATAAATTGTTTATTACCTTAAATCGCCATAAAATATTCTTCAAAGAACGTCTTCCATTAGTAATGGATAACTTGCAGGGGTTATTCCTGAATTTATAGATTTCTAACATGAAACGCCTCATTCTGCACGGTATTATTAATGACATTAACCACTTGATGTATGTTCTCAACTTTTTCTTCCTAAAACAAAATTTTCTTACTCTGACCGAAGTGTCGGTCACATGAAAACTTAGTGTGACCAACTATTAAAAAGTTAATTTCAATGTATTCAATCCATTTTTTTATGTGAGTTATCCAATAACAAAAGGCAACTAAGATTTTATTTTTATTTTAAGCTTTACAATTATCAGCATAAATCTTTAGCATTTTAGGTTTTTCTATAAATCTTTAAATGTAGTGATATAAGAATGAAACGATTGTGTTTGATCCTTTGCTGAAGAGATTGAAATCTTTATCTGAAATCACATAATTTACTTGTCTTTCCGTTTATTCGTTCGTTATACCAAATAGAGCAATTCTCTATTTTTACATGAAATACCATTTTGAGGGTTATACTCTGCTGTAAGGAAGCTAAATATCCTCGGCAAAATCCATTGAAAGTGTTGTAAACTCTATAGGATCTGAAAGTTTTGCTTACTCAACACCATGAATATTATAAAAAATTCTAGCTTATTAGGCATCTTCTTTATGTGTTTCAAGATAATTCTCATTTATCTCTTTTTCGGCTTCATTTCTTGTCCCTCTAACAATTCGTTTAAACACATAGCATTTATCACAATAATTTTGATAGCACTTTATTTTTCTAAAATATGGGTATCTTTGTCGAAAGTATTTTCGAAATACATCATAACTTACCTTTTTCTATCCTTCAACTAAAATGTACTTATCAAACATTGCTTAAACAGTAAAATTTTATGGCAGTAGCGGGAAGGTATCATTAGTGTTGATAATTTAAATCTAACTAATGTAATTTTCAATATTTTCAAGCATTGTGTTAATAATGTCATTAGGTAACTTATTTCCGGATCCCTTACCTTGTATTATACGGGTAAAGTCTTACTTAATAACTTTATTTTATCTTAGATTGAGTTGGTTAGCTGATAGATTAAATTACATTTGAAAAAACTTTTAGCAAATTTCTTTATTCTAAAACTGATAATTGAAAATAAAATTCGTATTAGAATGCCTACATTCAGATTATTTTGGTTTTACCATTACCGAATTCAAAATACCATAAATATAAAAATCTTTTGCTTCCTTGCTCATTACCTGAACATCCTTAAATACCTCTAGAGAATCCTTGAAATTTATCCTACTAGTGCATGTTTTCTTCTTACAACAAGGAGAACTGAAGAATTCTTTAAGTTCCTTTAAACAGGTTTCATCAAATAATTGAGATTGAGTTTGAACAACTATTATGCATTTAGTGATATAATTACGTGTAATACCTTAATTATTGTCATCATCTTTATCTGCTTTTCTATTATCAATCTTAATATTGCTAAGATCTTGCTCAATCTACATATTTTCTTCTTCCTGCTTTATCATTTTTTAATTATTTTGAAAACCCAAATGATTTTGCTTTAAATCATGTTTTTATTTATTTGATTTTGGTCCAATTTGAATATTTAACTCCTTGAACCAGTTGATAAATTCATAAACAATCATTTCACAAAGCCCTTATATTTGTTGTTTAATTGCCTAATCTGTATCACGTGTACAATAAATTCGTTTTAAATTATTCCAACTGCTTTATAGCTATGTCATAAATACTTTAGCATCCATAAGATCGGCTTTTCGTAAGGATTTTATGTCCATTAATATTTTTATATTATTTTATTTTATTTTTAACCAAGTGAAGGGATAAATAATAATATTAATAAAATAAATTATTATAATTAAAACTCCCAAAATTTCACCTAAAATATCAAATTAAAAAAAAAAAAATTGGGAAGGGTGGGAGGGGTCCTCTATCCTCTTACAGATTTGTA
>DASCNA010000106.1:0-5501 GCA_036011305.1 Victivallales bacterium | reverse complement strand
AAAGATATGTGGCATTTAACAAATAGAATGGCTAGAAAAATTCTAGCTCATAATATTTGTACTGTTATAAATATAAAATTCGGGCTTAATATCTTGAGTATTGAGCCAATCGTTAATTAAAAGTCGAACATTAGATATTATGTAAAATAAATACCACAATAGGTTTGATAATCTTAACGTATTAATGTTATATATAAATTTATTGATATTTATATTTGATAGGTTTGTGATCTTATATAGGTAGTTGACTCACCTTTTTGTAATAATTTCATAGTTATGAGTCAACGTTTATTCAACATTAACTATTCAATTGATATACCAAGTGGTATTGAATCACCAAGCATTTTAGCCTGCTCCTGAATAGTATCTTTCTTAACACCTTCTAAATGACTAATCCAGTTTTCAGGAGATTTCTCTTTTTCAAGATAGTCTTTTGAAGCTTTCTGAAGTTCAGAATCAATATCAATCATTCTGTCCCCTGTCATTGCAGCTATACGTGATACAGCAAAAAGTCTGTCCTGGCTAGCTGAAGTTTTAGAAACTGCTATCAATTTTGCAAGCCAACCAGCTATTAATTTAGGTGGAATGACGTGATTACTCTGCCCATGGAATAAATGTCTTGCCCCTAATCTGGCCAAAACCCAAAACTCGTAACCTTGAAGATTTTTTATTCTTGAGGCTAATATGTTACCAATTTCAAGTTTTGTTTTAGTCTGAAGCAATTCCAAAGAACCTAAGCATCTCCACATTTCTGCTTTAGCCTGTTGTCCGGTTTTTATATTATTAAGGTACTTGCCTTTGGGGTAAAGGTTAATGTGTAGATCCTGATATACAGTTCTCTGATGTCCTGACTTCAGACCTGAAATAATCCTGCGCCAAAAAACCCACCATTCAGCTACTATTTGTGGATTATTTTTATTATTCATGCCACAGAACCATAAAGCCCATACTTTTCTGAGCCTTAATTCATCCTCAGGGTCACCGAAACCAGGCCTTAAGCAGTAACCGCACAAATTAAGCCACCTAGCTTCCTTTTGAGGAAGTGATAAAGATTTATATTTTATATTAAGAAGAATATCAGCAAATGACCTTAAAGCCTGTAACGGCCATTTATCTTTAGATAAACCAATAATCTTTTCAAGCTCTTTGATAACTGAAGGCATATTATTTTTACTTGAACCGAAAGCTTCTATAATATATGATTCAGCTTTTTTAGTGATATTTTCATCAAGTATAAGAGATTTTGTTGGTGCATTATCGTTATCATCTGAAGTCAAAAGGCGGACATCGAAGTTCAATGGCCATCTATGAATAGTATCAATGGAATTAATATGTATTTTCAAAACACCTGTTTCAGTGAGCTCAGACACTAACTCAGCTTTAAGTTTTTTCCTGTCAAGTTTCCCATATCTTAAAACACTTGTTAAAGAAGATACAAAAGAAACTTCTTCTTCACTATCCAAAACAACTCCCTCTTTATCGCCAAGTCTTGTAGAGCTGTTGTAAAGAGGAAATTTAACAGTCTGATTAGCTTCAACATTAAATTTATTTGGAGTCACTATCTGAATATTTTCATCTATACCACGGGGCATAATACAGACAAGTTTCCCTTTATCACCTGCACTGTCATTAGCTACCTGTAAGTAATAAGACCTTGATGTACCGCTTTTAACCTTAACCCCCTCACCTCTTCTGGTTCTTCCGTAATAAGATGCACCGTATGCAACAGCCAGGCTTAAATCAATAGATTCCAACTCTTCTATATCAGAACTAGGAAACCATCCTTTTATAATTTTAACAACTCTGTTTCTTAAGATTTCAGGAATCATTGTTCCACCGTTAAACAGAATTTTATTAGGGTATAATATCTCTTTATCTGAAGATGAATTTTCTGATATCTTATGTGCATATTTTAAAAATTGAAGGATGTGTCTTGTCAAAGCTGGATCATTCTCATATGGAAGCCCCATTTGCTGTATCGCTGTTTTTTTAGAAGGTCCTTTTGAGTCTGCATCTATCATTGGGAAAAAACCATCCAGGAGCATTTCTTCAAGCTCTTTCTTCCTTAAAGTATATTTTCTCATATTGGCAATAATTGAACTGCCCTGAGCAAAAAGAACTATATCGGCTTCTTCTTTTTCTGTAGATAGTAAAATTTCTTTTGACTGTCTGGTTTTCTGACACAATGTCAGCCACTCGCCGGGAATAAGTTTTGTCTTCCAGAACTGCTCGATTTTTCTAGCTATGGCAATATCAATATTATCACCACCCAACAGTAAATGATTTCCGGCCACACTTCTCACAAGACTGCCACTTTCAGTCATTTCTATAACTGACAGGTCACAGGTTCCACCTCCTACATCGATAACAAGTGCTCTCTCTCCGGAAGCAATATAATTTTTCCAACTTTTATCATTACTGTCAAGCCATGAATAAAAAGCAGCCAGAGGTTCCTCCAGTAAATTTATATTTTTATAGCCGGCTAATTTTGCTGATTCCAAAGTAAGCTCTCTTGCTGTTTCATCAAAACTTGCAGGTACGGTAATTACCACCTGCTGTTCTTCAATTACGCAGTTACTTCCTGAAGAGTCTTTTACTTTTCCGAATTCATGATTCCAGGCACTTTTAATATGGTTTAAATAGTATGAGGTTATATCAAGAGGAGAACGCTTTACTTCTTCTATATCGCCGCCCCAAGGAAGAATTTTTGATCTTCGATTTACACCTATATGGCACAGCCATGATTTAGCCGATGAAATAAAGCGATTGGGTATTGCAGCACCAAATTCTCTGGCATATATCCCTACGGCATAATTTGATTTCTTTTTCCATGGAAGATCCATGGTTTCTTTAGATATTATTTTACTGTCAGGGAAGAAACAGAATGAAGGCAGGAGTTTACTTTTGGCAACCTCACCTGGTGCAGTAAACTGAGTTATATCAAACTGCTGAATAACTCTATCCCTGTCTTCTATATCAATATATGTTACAGCTATATTTGTAGTTCCTAAATCTATACCAATTATGAATTTTGATTCATACATAAAATAATATCCCAAATTTACTAAATTTCATCATTTCTTAACTCAAAGTCAAGCTTCCATTTACCCTTATTACTTTCATTTATACACCAAACCTGCAGAGTACCTGTTTCAGTAAAATCGACATGCAGTTTAATCGGCACTAAACTTCCCGGCATAATATTCTCAGTTACAGGGAGTGTTGCGGCTAAGGGTGACAGTTCGCTTATATCATCTGAAGAATTAACCTCATCCATTATAGATCCCAGCTCATCTTCATTTTTTGAAGTAGATGCAAAAAATCTGAATTCAGTTGTTTCTCCTACTATCAAGCCAAGACCGTGAAAATCAATATCAAGACTGCTGCCCTCTTCAGTTCCAAACGGAAGTACACATAACCCTTGCAGAGGAGGAGTAAATCCAGGAACAGCGGGCATAGAAGTCTCTACTCCTAAATAATACGAACACGGACTTCCTGCTTTAATTCTTATACCTTCACCTTCTCTTACTCTGGCATAACAGCTGGCACCTAAAGCAACTGCATGATCAGGATTATTTCCTGTCAAAATATTCATTTCAGATTTTTCTGAAGGCAGCCAGCTTTGAATTGTTTCAGTTATTTTATCTCTGATGATTTTAGATTTAGTTACACCGCCGTTAAATAAAATACAATTCGGCAAATCTCCATTATCTTCACAATGCTTAGACAAAAATGAAGCAAGATGCCTTGTTATTCCAGGATCTGATTCATAATTGAGTCCGAATATTTTGAACCCTGATTTAGTATTTTCTTTAGGCTTGTCGCTAAGTTTACATTCAGGGAAAAAACCGTCTAATAAAACATCTTTAATTGAGTCATATGTTAAATCACTAGTAATTGTTCCGCCAATAAGACTGCTTCCTCTCCCAAGAACTGTCAATTTTTGAGCTTCAGCCTTTGGATCAGCCATTAAAACTTCCTTAGCTTCTCTACAGGCATGAGTTAGGCCGCTTATTTGATAAGAATCTAAGTTAAAATTATTATCCTTTTTAAATTTTGCAGCGGCAGAGTAAGCAAGAGTTAAATCCATGTTATCACCACCTAATAAAATGTGACTGCCAACAGCGATACGCTCTAACTCAAGGCTTCCTTCACTGTCTTTGACCTTAATTAAACTGAAGTCTGTGGTACCTCCGCCAATATCACAGACAAGGACAACATCATCAGCAGAAATTTCGTCTCTCCATGAATCCTGTTTTTCATTAAGCCATGAATAAAAAGCTGATTGAGGTTCTTCCAGTAATACAATATTAAGTTCAGCCTGTTCTGCAGCTTTATAAGTAAGGTCTCTGGCTACAGCATCAAAGGAAGCAGGTATTGTTAAAATAACATCCTGTTCTTTTAAGTTGTAATCAGAATTATCAGATGCCATTTTATAATCCCATGCATCTTTAATATGCGCGATTATTCTTTTTACAGATTCGACAGGGGATAACTGTTTCTCAGTATCATTTCTATTCCATGGAAGTATTGGAGATAATCTGTCCACACTGTCTGCACATAACCATGATTTAGCTGAAGATATTACTTTATTTGGAGATTTTGTTGAATTTTTCCTTGCGAAATCGCCAACACAAAAATCAGCAGATTGGTTCCAGTCCATATCAAGACCATTATCAGGAATTTCTCTGCTGTCTGGCAAATAAATAAAAGAAGGCAGAGATTCACTTTCAACGACTTCTCCAAATTCTGTTAACTGTGGTATATCGAAGATCAGTGATTTTGACTCATCTGCTTCGCGATCAATATAATAAACAACGGTATTAGTTGTACCTAAATCTATTCCAACAAGATATCTACTCATATCTTAATTTCCTCAATATTAATTATTCTTTATAATCAAAAAGTATTGCTGTTATAAGCAATAAAAGCGGAAATCTTATTTCCGCTCTCTAAAGATAAACAGGTTTATCAAATTTTACAGTCAAATTTTAATTTTTTATAAATTTATCAAAACTCAATTTCTGCAGGTGATACCACGTTAGGGTTAATTTTTCCAATTCTTTTTGGTAAATTTACCTTTGATGCTATCCAGCCCTTGTGTCTTACAACACCTTTATATGGCGCATTTTTAGGAATATTTCCTGTAAGTCTATATTCAGAAGCATCAAAATTATCTTCAAGATTTAGATTTTCACCTTCTTTTACTGTACCAACTAAAGGTTGAACTGAATAATTTTCATCCAGTACTTTTAGACAACCTGCATGTATCTGCCTCACAGCTGCGCCTATCTGCGCATCTTCAAAACTTTTAATATCTTCCTTCAGGAAATCTACCAGACGACCTTCACGCTGAAGTAGTGCCAGACCATAAACAGATCCATCGGCAAAACTTTTTTTTGATGACAGCTTTACTGCATCAACTTCGCTATTTAACTCTTTTATTCTGTTTTCATATCCATCCAGCTTAGCTGTATCAACTGCTGGTGCTGAACTCTTTT
>DASCNA010000105.1:0-10435 GCA_036011305.1 Victivallales bacterium | reverse complement strand
AATATAACAGCTTATAATAAATATTTATATTCTAATAGATATATTTTTATACATAGTTATAATCAATAAACGGTTTTAAGAATTATTTTTCTTTTTTTATAAATAGAAAACATAAGAAGATTTTTATAAACAAGAGGTTAAAGATGCATAATATTAATTATATCCAGATTATATTCAGTTTTATTATTATGATTAATCCTATTATTCTTACATCTTTTTTTCTAAGTATTACAAAAGAATATACTAATAAAGAGAGATATTTAATAGCGACAACCTGTTTTATTGCATCTTTGATTATTATAATAGGTTTCATTTTTCTTGGTGATTATATTCTGAAATTATTCAGCATCAATATAGATGATTTATATATTGCAGGAGGATTACTGTTTTTGATTGTCGGGATGTCAATGGTTTTAGGAAAAGGTAATGAATCTCATTTTCCCAAAAAAGATAACCTCAATATAGGGCAGGAACGAGAGGATTGTAAAACTCTTGGAGTTGTTCCATTAGCTGTGCCTATGGCATCAGGGCCCGGAACAATAGTCTTTGCTATTGTATATGCAAGACAGTGTGAAACACTGGAAAGCCGAACTTTATTAATTGTAATTGTTTTAGCAGTCATGCTAGTTGCATGGCTGTGCATGCTTTTTGCTACTAGATTAGGAAAAATAATGGGAAAAGCAGGACAGGCAGTATTGTCAAGATTGATGGGGCTTCTGCTTGTTGCGATTGCATCCAACATGATTATTCATGGAATTAAGCAGGCTTTTCATTTACTGGGGAAATAAAAAATCCCAAAAGATATTACTCAATAATATCTTTTGGGATTTTGAATTATTAAATTATTTATATTCAGTCCATTCAGGCTCGTTTTCAAATATCCAACGATAGTATTCCTTTTCTTCTAGGAGTTCTGCTGCATCTTCATCTACAATAACAGTACATGCAGGGTGAAGCTGTAATGCTGTAGCAGATATCATAGAAGTAATAGGGCCTTCAACAGCTTTAGCTAGAATTTTAGCTTTTTCTTTTCCTGTAACAAGCATAATGATACGTTTTGAATCAAGGATTGTACCGACTCCCATTGTCATAGCTCTTTTAGGCATATCTTCAGGATTATCAAAGAGAGGGCCGTTCTGTGCAAAAGTAATTGGAGTCAAAGCTTTTTCTCTTGTTCTTGAAAACAGAGCTGATAGCGGTTCATTAAAACCTATATGTCCTGAACGCCCTATGCCGAGCAACTGCAGGTCAATACCACCTGAATCTGTTATGAGTCTTTCATATATTTCAGATTCTTCTTTAAAATCTTCTGCCATTCCGTTTGGAAGATGTGTGTTTTCAAGTCTTATATTGATTTGGTTAAACAGATAATGATTCATATAGTATCTGTATGAATTTTTATCTGTTGGTTCAAGTCCGATATATTCATCAAGATTAAATGAAACACATTTTGAAAAATCTATTTTTCTTTCTGCTATTTTTGTATAAACCTCTTCCATTGTTCTGCCTGTGGCAAGACCAAGTACAGAAGCAGGTTTTACTTTTATTTGATCTTCAATAAGTCGTGCCGTCAAATCTGTTGCAGATTCTCTATTCGGTCTAATAATAACTTCCATTTTCTATATCCCTTAATTTTTAATTTTAAAATTTTTCCTAATATTTAAATTTAACATAAAATTCCCGAAAAACTTTTCGTGGAACATATAATTATTTATTAAAATATCTTTTCAGCATATAAATAGCACCTTTATCTGCCGTTTTAGTTTTATCACCCAATGCCAGAAAACTTTTATCTTTCATGTATGGGAATAGAAACGGAGATATTCCTCCAAGTAGTAAACACTTACTCTCTTTGTTATCCGCATTTTTCCTTAAGGTATTTGCCATAAGTTGAATTTCTTCAGCTGCTTGATTCATTAATAACAGGGCATATTTATCATTTGTTTTTAATCCCTGTATAACTATAGGTGCCAGGGTGGCAAAATCGGTTGACTTTGAATTGTTGGCCCATGTTATAAATTCAGTTTGATTATTGTCGAAATGATTATAGATATTTTTTAATAACTGTGATCCAGGTATGCAGCCATCATTCCAGCTTAAAGCCAGTCTGACAATTTCCATTCCAAGCCAGGCTCCTCCTGCGGTATCTGCATGCGGAAATCCCCATCCTCCGAGTCTAAAATTTGTATCGCCTTTTATAGAATAGCCTATTACACCTGTTCCTATACTTATTATACTGCCGTCTTGACCATCATGCGCTCCTAGACATGCAACATGTGCATCAGTTTCAAGAAGCAGAGTTTTAAACGGGTGTTTTGTATTTAAAAAATCATATTCAGCCTGTTTAATAGAAACACCTGCAAGTCCCATTCCTGCATGAAAGTTACAACTGCTGTCATTAATGGACAGCCCAGTTCCGTCTAATGCAGAATTAATTGCTTTATTAATGGAATCCCAGGAGTTCTCAACAGAAAGTCTAATATTAGAAGAACCGCCAACACCTTCGCCAATAGGTACAAAATCACTGTCTGTAATTAGAACCTTTGTTTTTGTTCCGCCTCCGTCAACACCTACATAAAAATCTTTGCTCATATAATCTACCCTAAAGATTAATAATTCTTTTTACAGTATTTAATACAATTGATTCATTCGGTTTCAGCACTCTTAATTCTTCAAACATATTTTCAGCTAAATCATTATATGATATTTTTTTATCTGTCTTCATCTGAACAAGGAAATCAATATATCTTATGGCTCTGTCAATTAATTTACTGTTGCTTGGATAGAGTGATGTCATAAGGTTTCCCTCATAATGACCAAGTCTTCCCATTATCAGTGTTGAGCATATATTTAATAATATTTTTAAACCGGCCTGTTCAAGTATAGGATTCAGTTCTGAAAAATCAAATTTTGCTTTTACATTGTCAAGTTCAAAAGAGATCTCATTGTTAATTTTCTTTATAGAATAAATATGAGATGGTGATGCATATCTGTTTCTATATTCGATTATTTTTTTACTGAAATCAAACCCGTACAGTTGTTCAATGCTTGTATCTTCATCCCATTTCAAAGCTCTCGGCACCCTGCCTAACAACAGTTTCCAAGCTTTTTGAAGATCATCTGTTTCTGAGAACAAAAGATAACATAAAGATGGATTTTTAATTTCATTCAGTTGGTTTTCAAATGGAGCAAGGTTAAATGTAGGAGCCCTTTCAGTCGTATCAGTTAATACCGTAATTCCAAATACAGGGTCAGTATTATAAAGAACATATTCGCTGTTTTTATAGATATTAGCTTCACATTCGATAAGCTCTGCCAGACCGGAAAGGTCAAGATTATTAATTTTACTTTCTAAATTATTTAACTGTTCTTCGATATCATCATAAAGCAACGGAAGTGCAATTCCGAGCATTAATGCTGTTGTTGCCTGCATTCTTGTACTTCCTGTTAATGCCATTGGGCCTACAAACAGACTTAATATATTTACCTTGTCATTATAAATAACATGATCTTTTATTCTGCCTTTTAAAGCTTCATTAGTGTTACAATGAATAAACCATGGCTTTACAGATGTTTTTGCAGCTTCTTCTGCGGCAGCAATTACGAATGGAGATTCTCCGCTTGCGGTGGCACTTAACAGTAAATACCCATCTTTAAAACCTGCCTGATAAAGCTGTTTTATTCCGAAAGATTTATGATCTTCAAACCCTTCCAGAGATTTTATCATTGCATTATCGCCTCCGGCAAGAAAACCCACAACAGAATTTTTTTGCTCTTCAGGAACAATATTCCTCCATAAAAATTCCAGTGCGACAGCTAAACGTCCGCTTGCTCCGCATCCGCAAATGTATATTTTGTGTCCTGAATTCAAAGTATCTTTAATTTGTTCTCTCAAGCATGTAAGTTGAGGAACATAATCCACCATTTTATGGATGGCCTTTACATCAACATTCTGGAGTGTTTTAATTCCGGATACTAAATCTGATTTTGCCAAATCTGATAAATTATAAGTATCAGGATTCGGCATTTCAGTTTGAAGAGGGTGACTGCGGAATTTCTCCTGCTGTTCCCAGAAAACTTTTATTCTATCCTCAATTGCTTCAAGATTATTCATAACAGTTTTTTCTTATTTATAAATTATAAAACAGTTTCACGGCCTTCAACAAATGCTATATAAGGTTTGAAATCTTTGTTGACAACTATAATATCTGCACAATAACCTTCTTCAATTTTTCCAATATTCTCAATTCCAAGACTTTTAGCCTGGTTATAGCCTGCGGCTTTGATTAATTCCTGTAAAGGAAGTCCTGTTACTTCGTATGTATTTTTAAGTGAATTATAATATTTTAAGGTGCTGCCTGCTAAACTGCCGGACGATTTTAATCTTGCAGCGTCATCTTTTACAACAACTTCAAGGCCACCCAGATCATAATCTCCGTCTTCCAAACCTGATGCTGACATTGAATCTGTGATAAGAAGCATATTTTCCGGGCTTCTTACTTTAAATGTCAGATTCATCATATCAGGGCAAATATGAATTTTGTCACAAATAAATTCCAGTTTCACATTGTCATCTATAAGACCTGCACCCACAATCCCTATCTCTCTATGATGAAGTTTTGTAACTTGATTGCAGAAGTGAGTAATATTATTTAAACCTGCAGCTTTTGCTTTTTTAAAATCTTCATATGTAGCAGATGTATGACCGCAAGAAGAAACTATACCAAGTTGTTTTAACTCTTTTATAAAATCTATTGCACCTTCAACTTCAATAGCGAAGCTTACAACTGCAACTTTAGTAATATCGTTCATTTCCCTGACAAATTTAATATCAGGTTTTTTAATATAACTTGGATTTTGGGCACCAACTGCACTTTCACTAATAAATGGCCCTTCCAGGTGCATTCCGGCAACTTTTGCATATTTGGTATCTTTTTTATATTCAGCAACACTGCTGGCAGCTTCTTTTAATTTTTCATAAGGCAGTGTAAGAGTAGTCGGGCAAAAAGTTGTAACACCCTCACTGAGTTTAGTTTTTGCTATTGTTTTAATTGATTCAACTTTGCCGTCAGTCACATCGGCTCCCATTGCACCATGAGTATGAATATCTACAAAGCCAGGGAAAACGATGTTTCCTTCAGCATCAATAATATGATCTGCATTATTATTTATTATATCATTTTGATTTTTATAAACTCGTTTGATTATTTTATCTTCAATTTCCACAGCACCGTTTACTATATCAACATCCGGGGAAATAATTCTGCAGTTTTTAATTAATGTAGTCATTTTTAAACCTCCCAAATTTGTTTAACCTGTTCAACTAATATGAATTATAATAAATATTAATTTAATCTTTAAACAAAACTTTTAAACAAAACTGGCGATAAAAAATCAATTTTTACAGTATCTTTATTAACAAATTAATGAAACTGACAGTGATATATTGTAAAAAGACAAATTATTTGAATTGATATTCGTAAGGTATTGTATAGGTAATATATTGAAATCCATGTTTTTCCACAATTGGTTTGCTCATATCAGAAGCATCAATTGTTAAATATTTAATTCCTCGTTTGTTAGCTTCGCATGCACGCACATGGAGTAAATCGGTATAGTAGCCTTTTCCACGATATTCTGCTAATGTTGATCCGCCCCAAAGACCTGCAAAAGGGCTGTTGCCATTGAATGTTATCCATGCTGAAGAAATCGGTTTATTACCATCGTAAATTACATAAATAGATAAAGAATCAGGTAAATGATTAAATTGAGTAATTAAATTTGTTTTTAAATCGGAGCTGTCACAATTCCATACCTGTTCCTGCACTTTAATAGCATCATCAATACCGTTCAAATTTGATACTTTAACACAATTGGTGTTTTTGTTTGAAAAGTGATCTGCACTCTTTTGCAGATCAAAAACCATGAAAGCTTCCTCTTCTCCCTTAATGAACCCATGAGATATTAATTTTTTACCAATATTTAGTGGTAAATCTGTACCATAAACTTTCCATTCAAATGACTTTGATTTTTCTTTAAAATAATTGATTTCATTTTTAATTACTGAATCTGCACTGTTTTCATCAAGATTAAAATAAGATATATGACTGCTGGATTGATCATCAGAGATAAATTTTACTAAATAATCAGTTGAAATTTTCTCAAAACCTAAAACTAATGGAGAAATTCTTTCATTGCATGTATAGTCAGTCATTAATTTATCAATATTCATAATCATCTCTTCGTTACAGTAATTATTGTATAGTTTTTGGAACTCCATATTTTTTCTATATTTGTGAATCCTGTTTTTGTCAGCAATATTTTTTCATTATGCAGCGTCGTTGGAATATCAATATGATATTGTCCACTTTTGACATCAATACCATTTTGAATATATTCCTGATACTCTCCCTGTTTTAAATTTGCTTCTTCATCTGAAGGGGCAAATTTATCACCAATGATAAAAATTCCGTTTAATTTTAAGGAGGTAATTAATTTTGAATAAAGATCTGATTTTTCATTATCAAGAAGATGATGAAGAGTCGCTGAAGCAATTATGTAGTCATAAGCGTTATCTTGGTAATTAAAGTCGAGATAAGAACAACAAAAAGTATTTAGTTTGCATGTGGAATTAATCAATCGTTCCATTAAAAGATCTAACATCTTTGATGATAAATCAATACAGTCCATTTCAGCGTTAGGTATTTTTTTAAGGATACTTTCAAATTCCAAACCTGTACCGCAACCGATATTTAATATTTTTACTTTTTCTTGTGATGGTCTTATCGGTTTTGAGATTGCAATATAAAATTCTTCTCCATTATCAATATGAGATGTATGAACTTCATCATAATCGTGATGAACAGAGTCAAAAAATTCTCCCATTTTAATTGGATTGCCCATATTCTTTTTCCCTTTTTACTTATCCCAAATATAACAGCTAGCGAGCTACGTTTTTATTAATAAGAATATACAGTATAAATAAATGTAGTGTTTTCAAGCTGTGAGACATTACGTTTATTTATTGAAATTGAAATTATTTTTCTTTCTTACCAATAAATTTTCTTCCTTTCATGGTAAATGTAAAATTAGCTACATCACCTTTTTTATCCATTTGAAATTTTATAGGTACATCAAGAATACTAATCATAAAATGGTTTTTTGAAGTTGGGAGGAGTATTAATTTGATTCCTAATGGAATAAATTTACCAATAAGCTGTTTATTCTGTATATAAACAATCACTGATTTAAGTCCAACTGGATTTTTATCTAAAACATATTTCCCAATATAGCTTTTCAATTCTTTTCTGTTGAGGTTTATTGTTTTGATATGTTTTTTTGTTGATTTTAAGGGAACATAAGTTGGATTTTTTATTGTGGGATTAGTTTTTGCACTAACCAGAAGTTGTAATAATTTAAATGTTTTATCCCCGCTTACATATTTATAATTTTCATCTGTTAAACTTTTTGCAAAGTTTGCACGTACTACTACTACCATTTTATCTTTTGGAAAAACAGCAAGTATCTGATAACCTGTGCCTGCTTTATCGAATTCAGGGTGATTCTTGTAGAAACCTTTTCTGTGAGTAGCCCACAAATATCCTTCACCAGTCTTTGCATTTTTACTTTCCAGGCAATATTCTTTTGTACTTTCTTTAACCCACTTTTTTGAGAGAAGCTGTTCTCCATTCCAGTTTCCATCATTTAAATAAAGCTGTCCAAATCTAGACATATCTCTTGTTGACATAATAAAATGATAGGCAGGGTATAAAGTCACCTTTTTATTATACTCATACCATGTATCAATAAGGCTGAAATCCTGCATGCCGATAGGTTTAGCTATATCTTTGTCAAAAACTTTAAATAAGTCTTTATCTGATAATTGATTGAATATTCCGCCTAAAGCATTAAAATTCCAGTTGCTGTAGTAATAAACCGTTCCAGGTTTGGCTTCAGGAGGGAGTAGGTATTTGGGAATTATTACTTCTTTACCATTTACTATTTTTATAGTTTGTGTTTCAGCATTCGCTCCTTTTCGTGATATTCCTGATCTGCAAGTTAGCATGTCAAATATCGTGGCCTGTCTTTCACTATGAGTTAATGGTGGTTTATCATTAAAATTAATATCTTGTAATGTATCATGTATATTGATAACACCTTTATCAACATATATCCCGTAAAGTGCGCTTAGAAAAACTTTTCTAATCGAGGCTGCAGGCATATCTTTATCGACATTTCCCCATGCGACTACTACTTTTCCTTTATAAATAAGCATAACTGTAGAAGAACCTATCTTCTTAAAATAGTTATGTGCTTCTTTGAGTTTTTCTGCTGACCAGCCTGCTTCTGCAGGTGTTTTGTACTGCATCCATGTTTTTTCAGGAGCATTATGTTTGATGGTTGCAGCATTAACTGAAAACATAGCTGCAGTTATCAATCCTATTAGTAATATTGTAAATTTTTTCATTTTTCCCCTATCCTTTTTAACTATTTGCTATTTAAGATTTTTTATTATAGATACTTGTTTTCTGATAAGCAAATTGTATTTTACATATAGTAAAAAAGACTACATAATAGTTGTCTTTAGTATACGTATATGTATTATGAGCCAATAATATGAATGTTAATTTTGAAAAAATATCAGAGTTAAGAAAAGTTAAAGGTTTTTCTGTAACTGGTTTTTGCAATCTAATTGGTATCAGTAGATCAACACTATGGTCATGGGAGAATAAAAAGAAACTTCCCAGCGAAAGCAATATTAGAAAACTTGCAAAAACTTTGGATATACCTATTAGTGAGATATCTGATTTTTCAGAAGTGATACCGGTATCTGAGAACAATTTAAAGGATGTGGTAGAATCATGGCTTTCTTATACGGAAATTAATAATGAAACACATCAGCAGGAAATCAACAAGGTTCTGTCAAGTATTAAAAGCTTAAATACAAAACTTAATCAGTCAGTAGTTATAATAAAAGCTTTAGTTGAGTCTATGAAAACTATGTTTTACATAAAGGATTCAAGCCTAAAATATTTAACAGTCAATGCTACTTTCTTACAAAACTTAAATCTTTCTTATGATTATCCTGTACTTGGAAAATCAGATTCCGACTTTTTCCCTTCAACTGAATCTAAATTGAATTATGAACAGGATAAAAAAGTATTCCAAACAGGTGAGCCTTTACTTCAGCTTGAAGACAATATTCCTGGAAGTCGAAAAACAAAATGGGGAATAATTTCCAAACTGCCTGTTTTTGACTCACAAAAAAAAATAATTGGTGTGATTGGAACTTCTATTGATATAACTGATCGGAAAAAATCACTAGAGAAAAGAAAATTTCTAGAGCTGTGTATTGATTCAATGGCTCAGATGATAATGATTTTACGATGGAAAGATAACCGTTTTGTATATGTAAATAAAAAGCCATTTGAAGAAATAAGTGGATATCCTGTTGAAAAAATGTATGCAAAAGACGGTTGGTATTTCGGTTTAGGCGCATTGCCACATCCTGATGATCGCTATAAGTTTACGATTGGAAGTAAACTCCAGCATAAATGGAATGAAACTAGAGATTTTACCTGGAGAATGATTAGAGCAGATAAAAAGGAAAGATTGATTGAATCTACACAGTCTTTTATTGAGCATGATGACAGTATTTATACGATTACAGTTTCGAGAGATATTTCAGATAATCCTCAAAAAAAGACAAAACTTGACGATTTATTTATTAATATAATTAATGATCTTTCAAATGAGTGTAATGTGATTACGTGGATATTAAAAGTTACTAACAGTAAAGACATTAAAGCACAGTATTTGAGTGATTCATTTGTAGACATAACAGGTTATGAAAAATCTTATTTTACAGGTAATGTTAATTCACTTGTAGAATTAATTCATCCGCAGTATCATCATTTAATAAATAAGTGGATTAAAGGACCAAAGATTCATAAGGATATAAAATTTAAAATAATTACCAAAAACTCAAAAACTTTGACTGTCCAAACTTCAATAGCAACTATACAGACACATGACATCGGTAAAGTTTATTACGGTAAATTAAAAGTTATTGCAAACTAATTCGAATGGATTTTAATTAAGAATGAAAAAATAATAATGTGTAGTATATTCATTGTGGTAAAGTCGAAAATCATCAGGTGATAAACTTAAGACTTTATAACCTGATAGCTTTATAACGTATAATATGTGGTAACTAATGGGATGCACAATAAAAGATATTGCTAAAATTGCAGGAGTTTCACATACTACTGTATCCAGGGCACTGAATGACAGTTCTCTGATTAGCGATAAAACAAAAATAAAGATAAAAAAAATTGCAGATGAATATGGTTATGTAATTGACAATATTGCCAAAGGACTTGTTCTTCATAAAACTTTTAATATTGGAATATTCTTCTCCACACGTGATATTGGT
>DASCNA010000104.1:0-28401 GCA_036011305.1 Victivallales bacterium | reverse complement strand
CAGTATTCGTAAGCATACTCTGTTTTTCAATGATTTCATTTAATCGTGTCACATCCTTTATACATACTGTAATCTCATTAACATCATTTGATTTATCAAAAACAGGCTTTATAGATACTAATCCCTGTTTTTTTCCATTACTTCCTGGTATTTTTATTAATTCATCAATAACAAGCAGTCCTGTTTCAAATACGCTGTTTTCCAGGATAATAAGTTCTTCAATTTCCTTTCTACCTAATATATCAATCACTTTTGATCCAATAATATCCTCTAATGAGTAATTGCCGGGAATACTGTTAATAAAGGCATTGTTTACTTTTATCAGGCTTCTATTCTTGTCTTTTATATATAAAATCGAATTTATAGTATCAAATAACACATTGTTTCTATTTAGAGCTTTAGTTAGCCTCTGATTTTTTTTTGACATATTTACTAATTCGTTATTTAGTTTATTCAAAGCTGATATTGAAACTTCAGGTACATCTCCATATTTTTTGATTATATTGTTTATAATATTTATAGCTCCGTCAACAGTGCATGATTGCGTAGTATTTTTGTTAGTACTTGAAAAAATTGTGAGATTATCATAATCAGAAATTTCACACAATGGTATATCAAACAGTACAGAAAGGGCAATTAGGTCAGTTTTACTTGGTTGAGTTCTACCATTTTCCCAATTCCAGATTGTCTTTTCTCCTGTAGAAAGATATTTTGCAACCTGTTTAATCGTAAGCTTTTTTAGTTTTCTGTTATAGATAATTTTGTCTTTATAGTACATAAATATTCAATTTCTATTAAAATTTAAATGTTTTGAATACATAATATTTTATTAATTATAATGCCCTATTTACAAAAAAATCATTTTTACGTAAAAATAATTATATAAGTATTTCTTACTGCTATTTTTTTTTCTTTTATCCTCATTATGTTTACACTTAAAATTCTGCATATACATATTTGTTAATGAAACTGAACTTTCTATCAAGACTCACAAGAATGAGGAATAATAATATGAAAAAAAATATTATATCATTAACCAGTTTGTTGTTGCTAATATCATTGGGACCAATTAATGCAGTATTATACACTCCAGCATTGCCTATGCTTGCAAAATATTACAGAGTTAGTCAAGGCTCTATTCAGGATACCGTTGGCGTATTCATGCTTGCTATGCTTTAAGCCAGTTGTTTTATGGTCCTATAGCCAATACTATATGTAGAAAAAGATCAAAATTGAAAATATCTTATATTGTTAATAGTTACATTACCGCAGTTAAAAATAAAAATGTCATTATATCAGCTTTAATATATGCTTCCTACACTGCAATTCTTTACGGTACAATTGCCATAATACCATTTATTTCAGCACAGGATTTAAAAATGTCTCCAAAATTTTTTGGAATTATTTTTTTCTTATCATATATGGGATATCTTGTTAGCAGCATTCTAGCTACCAGTCTTTCCGGCAAATTTAAAACAGTGACTGCTATAATTATAGGTATCGGTATTGCCTTTTGTGCGAATTTAATATTGATCGCATTTTATTCAATAAATTATGTTACTATTACTTCAGTATTTTCCTATTATTTATCAGTCTCTCATTTATTTTTATTAATACATCTATAATGGGAATTGCAAGTCATTCAGATAAATCTAATGCGGCTTCACTAATTAATTTACAGGAGCATTCATACCTTTTCTGACTGTCTTAGCAGTAGGTAAAATACGCTCAAATTTTATCTTTATGTTAACATTCGGAATACTTTTTTTTATAATATTTTCATTCATTTTATACATGTTGTTTATAAGAGAATTTTTAAGGAATATATCCTTTAGGAAAAAATCAGTTAAATATCATATTAATATTTAAAACTGCATAAAGGTAATTATTACGTTTATATGTAAAATTGGAAAAACTTACGTGTCCAATATTCTATTATAATTATCTCTCCTATCGATAAATTTTATTTTTCTAATAATTTATGTTATATGAAGAGAGTAGATAATGTATAAACTTTAGAGTGTAAAATGAGAGTATTAAATAAAAATTATATTATGAGAAAAATTATCATAGGAATATTTAGTATACTTATGATTATTTTTTTTATATATATTTTCTTAAACCGGCCGGTATCATCAGAGTGTAGTAATATTACGAATATTAATTGTTCTTCTTTTGAATATTTTTGAATTATAAAATAAAGGAGATAGAGATTATGAAAATTACTGTAAGATCGGCAGTTGCTGATATTTTAAAACAGGAAAAAACTGAATATGTCTTTGGATACAATGGGCGAAATATTACTTATTTATATCAAGCTATTACAGATGAAACTGATATAAAAATAATTTTAAACAGGCAAGAGGGAAATGCCGCTTATATGGCGGATGGATATGCCAGAATAACAAAAAAACCTTCTGTTATATTTACCACTTCAGGACCAGGTGCTACGAATCTTGTTACAGGATTATCAACTTCATTTATGGACTCTATTCCTATAGTTGCAATTTGTGCTTCAAGTTCCACATTTTCTTTCGGAAGGAATGGTGTTCAAGATGGATCCGGACTTGGAACTAATCCTGAACAAAAGGCTATATTCAAAGCATGTTGTAAACAGGCGATATTAGTACCATCACCAGAATCAGTTCCTAATATATTGAGAGGGGCTTTTAGAATATCAAAATCCGGGAGACAGGGACCTGTCTATGTTGAAGTACCAATTGATTTTTGGAACAGAAAAATTGAATATGAAAGAATCAGTACAGATAAATCTAGAAATATTTCATTACATAGTTGTAATGAGATAAATTCTAAAATGATTGAGAAAGAGTTATATGAATCCAAACATCCATTTATTGTTATTGGAGAAGGTGCAGAGGAACCGAATTTACAAAACAAACTTAATAATTTTTTAAATAAAACTAAAATCCCTTTTACTGTTTCTCCGATCGGTAAAAACTATATTGATGAATATAATGAATTGTATATGGGGTCTATGATAGAACTAGGTAGTGATAGAAGAGCTCATGAATATATGAGAAGATCAGATTTTATACTTTTTTTAGGTGATAGAATGCAGGAATGGGAAATGAACTGGTATGATAAAACATTAATAGATAACGCCAAAATTGCGCAGATAGATATAGATCCCGGTGAAATAGGAAGAGTTTATCCTATTGATTTTTCTGCAGTTGGCAGTATTTCAAGCTTTATTGATTTGATTGAAATAAATGAGCATTATAATTCTCATGAATTAAGAGGTGAGGTTTACAGGCTTTCAGAGCAAATTAATAAAGAAAGAAGATATAAAGATGATAATGGAATAAATCCTATTAATATCAATAATATTGTTGAAGAACAGGCGGCAGAGGACGGAAGTATTGTATGCGATACAGGTTGTAATAAAAAAATGACAGTAATGAAATTTAGAACTAATTTATCTCAGAACTTTGTTGTAGCTGATAAAAATGGACCAATGGGTTATTCTGTGCCTGCCGCTTTGGGAGTAGCTTTGGCAACTAAAAAAGAAGTTGTATGTTTTGTTGGAGATGGGGGATTTCAAATGTCTCTGAATGAACTTGGAACAGCTATGGAATATGGTTTAAAAGTTATCTTTGTTATACATAATAATGGGGGGTGTTCTTCAATAATGGATTTGAATATAATTAATTTTGGTAAGACCTGTGCCGATTCTTTTCATAATCCAGATTTTGCTAAAATAGCTGAAAGTTATAATCTTATAGGGTATAGAGCAAAAACTACAGAAGAGTTTGGAGCAGTTTTTAAAAAGGCACAAAAGAGTGATAAATCTGTAATAATTGATGCTCAGGTGAATCAATCCATTATGAGCTGGTAAAAAAGAAGAGGAACGGATTAAAATATATAGTGCTGTCCATGGAGAAACCACAAGGCAATTTTTAATCGATGCAGAATTGAAACCTGGGATGTTTGTTGCTGATCTTGGTTGCGAGGGCCAGGTAATGCCACTGCACTAATTTCTTCTATGTTAGGTTCTACAGGTAAGGTGCTTGCATAGATGCAGGTGATAAACAGCTTGAAATAGCAAAAGCAAGATTGAAGTTAGGTGGAATAAAAAATACTTCTTATGCCAATGAAAGTATTTATAACCTTACTAAATATAAAAAAAAATTGATTTGGTGTATTGCCGTTTTTTAATGATAAATATAATTACACATGTAATGTCATATTATATTCGTTTATAGCAGCTATACTTCTTATGATGTTTTTCTTATGGTCAAGTAAAAAAACATTACCTAAATGATTTTACAGCAAAACAGTTACATATATTCTTAATATGTAAAATCAATAAACAGTGAACTAGAATTTCTTAGTAGAAATAAAATCAATTGAAATAGGAGGGGTATAAAATTTATATTATTTGGTTTCTACATTTTCCGTAATAACTTCATCGATAATTTTTTTAAAATTACTGAAGTTTATTGGTTTAAAAATAAAATAGTCAATACCTGATTTAATTGACAATTCTCTATCTATGGTTGTATTTGCAGTTAAAGAAATTATGACAGGTTTTTTTACAGACGCTGTTATCTCTCTTATTTGTCTCGATGCCTCCCGTCCATCCATACCAGGCATATTTGAATCCATTAAAATGATATCATATTCCTTCTTTCGTACAAAATTGACAGCTCTTCTCCCGTTTTCAGCTATATCAATTGATTCAATCCCTAATTTAGACAAAAATACTTTGATAAGAAGTTGATTATCCTTAACATCATCAACTATTAGAAATTTAGTTGATTTCATTTTACTTTTTGTAACAGTAGACATTCTCCTTGAAGCCTGTATAATAGTTTGTTTTTTAAAAGATAATTTTACACTAAATCTACTTCCTTCACCTATTTCAGAATCAACGTAAATGTCGCCTTTCATCAAATCTACTATTTCTTTCACAATAGCAAGTCCAAGACCTGTCCCCTCAATAGTCTGTGATTTTTCAAATTGAGTAAACGGAGTAAATAATTTATTTAAATTTTGTTTTAAAATTCCAATACCTGTATCACTAACAGTAAAAAGGTATTTAATAAATAGATCTTCTGATTCTATAGTTTCGATTTTGAGTAAAACACGGCCTGTATTTGTATACTTTATCGCATTGTTGCAAAGATTCAGTAATAGTTTGGTCAGTAGTATATTATCTCCAAATAGTATTTCATCCATATTAGAAGAACTTTCAACAGTAAAATCAAGTCCTTTATCTGTTGCCATAATCTGTAAAACAGAATTTAATACATCTACAGTTTCTGATAAGCTGAAATCTTCTTCATTTACTTCTTTTTTACCTGCTTCAAATTTAGAAAAATCCAGAATATCATTAACTACATTTAAAAGCAGTTTACCTGAATTAAAAATTTTAGTCGTATATTTCTTATATTCAGCATCTTTAATTTCTTCATCAAGAATTTCTGTAAGTCCCAATACAGCATTTAAGGGTGTACGTATTTCATGGTTAATAGCCGCATAGAATCTGCTTTTTGCTACCTGATAGTTCTTCAATTGAATGATTTTATCTTTCAGATCCTTATTGGTTTTCCTTATCTGCTCTTCCATTTTAATACGTTCGGTAATATCTCTGATAACAGCAAATCCACCCGATATTTTTCCATCAATATCTTTCATGCAAGCAGTTTTGACTGATATTGTGATATTTTCTCCATTTTTTTTGATAGCTTTAAACTCACCATTCATATTTTCCCCGTTCAAAGTACCGTTTATTAGCCTTTTTAACTCTATAGAGCTTTTTTCTGGAGAAATATCTACTGGATTTTTTTTAATTAGATCTTCTTTGTCCGTGTATCCAAGCATTTTTACTATACTCTGATTAACATCAATAGTATTCCCATTAAAATCAATTATCCAAAGGCCGTCTGGCATAGTAGCTAAAAGTTCTTCTGAATAAGCCTTCTCATCTGCTATTTCTCTATTTTTTTTTTCAAGCTCTATTCTATTTTTCTGCATTTCAAGCAGTAATTTTGTTTTACATATCAAAATTTTATCAGAAACCGGTTTTTCTATAAAGTCAACAGCTCCAGACTCAATTCCTTCTATTATATGAACATTCTCTGTACTTTTACTAGTTAAAAAAACTATTGGAAGATATTTGGTTTTTTCTTCCTTTTTTATCAATTGAATAGTGTCATAACCAGTCATCCCAGGTATATGTATATCAAGAAGAATAAGGTCTATGTCCTGTTCAAAAGCTAACCGAACAGCGTCATTGCCATTATCTGCAGTGATTATATCTGCTTCAATATCCTCAAGAATGCGAGAAAAAGCAGTCAAATTTGATGCTTTTTCATCAACAATCAGAATTTTTTGTCTTCTTATCATAAATTATATTCTTCTTGTGTAAGAAGTTAAGCTATATCGTATATGTTACCATTATTTTTTCAAGTACTCTATAAATACTTTCTCCAGGTAGGAAAAAACAAAATTCATGATAATAACAGCTTCCATTATAATAGTAACTTGACCTGTTCGTTAGTTCCAACACCATAAGTAACTATTTTATGCTGTATTATAAGAATATATCAAAACGGTCTAGCTAGATAATAATACCTATTCGGATAAGTATTTCAGTGAAAATGTTGGTAATCTTGTTTATTCTCAAACACCTGAATTAAAATTTATACTTGACTCAGAACTAGAAACTCCTGAAAAATATATTGATTATAAAAACTTCTGAAATATGGTTATTAAGAATTTATTTTTTGGATAATGTATTACTGAATATAGTTTTTTACTGTTTTTCTGAAATGAAAACCAAGAATTGAAAGATTAACGGCAACAGGAAATGATTTCGGATGTTTTAGACAAGTCCATAACAGTAATTTCCAATAATGGTGTCTCTCTCTCCCCAAAATTCCTATACGGTAGATTGATTTGATAAAAGCAAAAATTCTGTTCATACTTACGTTGTCTGGAGCACAATCATTCTTATACACTTCAAGGAAAATTTTTATTCTTTTATAGTAATTTTTAGGTGCATATATTTGTGCAAGAATATTTTTATATCCATTAACAAGTGTATCAAGATCCATGGAAACAGGAACAATATTTGTACTCCCGTCAGCATTATCGCCTGATGTTCTTTTAAATAATCTATTCATTTTCTGCATTTTATTATAAAGACCTGTACCTGGAGGGGCCTGTAGTAACCCTACCATTGCGGTTGTTATTCCACTTTCTTGAATAAAATCTACCTGTCTTTGAAAAATATCTTCTGTATCTGTGTCAAAACCAACAATAAACCCTGCCTGAACTTGCAGACCATTTTTTTGAATCTTTTTAATGTCGCTAATTAAATTCCTGTTATTGTTCTGTTTTTTATTTGATTCGGCAAGCCCATCATTATTAGGAGTTTCAATGCCGATAAAAACCTGATCGAACCCAGCCTCACGCATCATATTCATCAATTGATCATCATCTGAAATATTAATGGAAACTTCTGTAAAGAATGATATATCCGGATGATGTTTTCTCCAGTTGATAAGAGCAGGAAGCAGATCCCGTTTCAATGATGCAATTGTTCCTATGAAATTATCATCTACAAAAAATATTGCACCTCTGTACCCATTATCATAAATACCGTTTAATTCAGCAATAATTTGTGTAGAACTTTTTTGTCTCATTTTTCTGCCGAACAAGGATGTAACATTGCAAAAGTCGCATTCAAAAGGACATCCCCTTGAATACTGAATACTCATTGAAGCATATTTTTTAAAATCAATTAAGTTCCATGCCGGAATCGGAGTATCTTTTATGTCTGCAAATGCTGAATCGGTATAAATTTGTTTTGCGCAACCATTTTCCAAATCATTAATAAATCCCGGCAGAGTTACTTCCGCTTCATTTAGGACAAGGTGATCGACTTTATCTACGTATAATTCACTGTTCATCGTAAACATCGGGCCGCCGGCAACAATTTTAGTGTTGTACCTTTTACATCTTTCAATAACTTCATCTGCAGACTTTGACTGAACAATCATTGCTCCTATAAAAACATAATCAGCCCAAATAATATCTTTATTAGAAAGATTATCTGTGTTCATGTCAACCATACGTTTTTCCCATTTTTCAGGAAGCATGGACGCAATAGTAAGTAATCCCAAAGGAGGGAATGCAGCTTTCTTCTTAAGAAATTTTATTGCATATTTGAAGCTCCAGAATGTATCTGGAAACAGTGGTGAAACAATTAATATCTTCATTTGGTTTTATATCTCAAAGTTATACTAAAGTTATTTAGAACAAAAAAACGTTGATAATATAGCATTATTACTTTATTTATCAACTATTCCTTACACCTGCAGCTCAAATCTAACTCCCTTAAACTCAACTATTAATATATCTATTCAATATCTTAACAGATGTTTGTTAAATGAAAAAAATTCGAAGCCATTACTTTACTTGAACTAATCACTCTTTGTATTCACCTAATTAATGAAAAAACATCAATAAATATAAGAATGTCAATACGGTAAAGCGTATTGACTTCAATTTAAAGATTAAATGATCAATGTTTAATATCTTCTGGTACTTCTAGATTTTTTTTTCTTCTTTTCTTTTTTAAAATCTTTATTGAAATCTTTTTTAAAGTCTCGATTTCTTTCATCTAATTTTTCTTTTGATACTTCAACAGTAACCTTCCTATTATTATATTCTATTCCATCGAAACTTAAAACTATTTTTTCAGGATTTCTACTTTTGATATCGAAAAAAGAGAACGTTTTCATTATATCTATTCTGCCTATATCAAGTCCTTTATCTCTTGTGCTTCGATTTATAAGACCAATTAAAGCACTTGGAGCCATTCCATCCTTATGTCCAAGATTTATATGGAACCTTATAAATCCTTCATTTCTATTTTCTCTACCTGAATTATTCCTGCCTTTCTCTCTTCTTTCAGTTCTCCTTTTACTTGCAGCTTCTTCAGGAGTAGTTAGATCATGAGCATCTTTGTAATAATCCAAAAAACGATTAAATTCGAGTGAAACGAAATGTTTAATAAGATCTTCACGATTAAGCCATTCAAGTTTTTTATACACAAGAGGTAGGAATTCGTCAATTTCACTATGATTAATTTCTATTTTCTGCATTTTATCAACTAAGCTGAACAGCTGTTTTTGGCATATCTCTTTCCCTTTAGGAACAGTAGTTGTTTTAAATTTCTTTTTCAGGACAGATTCTATTTTCTTTACTTTAAACATTTCTCTAGGAGTAGCAATAACAACAGAAGTACCCTTTTGTCTTACTCGACCGGTTCTTCCGCTTCTATGAACATAAACCTCGCACTCATCAGGAAGATTATAATTTATTACATGTGTAATATCTTTTACATCCACTCCCCTGGCAGCAACGTCAGTCGCTACTAATATCTGTAGACTTTTATGCCTAAATTTATTCATTGTATATTCACGCTGAGCCTGAGAAAGATCACCATGAAGCGCATCTGCATTATATCCATCCTCTATCAGACTGGCAGCAATATCTTTGGTTTCCATACGAGTTCTGCAGAAAATAATACAATAAATATCAGGATAAAAATCAACTATTCTTTTCAAAGCAGCATACCTATCTCTAGGTTGAACTGAAAAACATAAATGATTAACATTTTCTGCACCTGAATTTTTATTCCCGATAACAATCTTTTTAGGATCATTCATATAATCAGCAGCAATAAGCGATACTTCTTTAGACATTGTAGCAGAAAACAATAATGTGTTTTTAGCTTCAGGCATTTTTTCAAGAATTGCATCCAACTCTTCTTTAAATCCCATATTCAACATTTCATCAGCTTCATCAAGTACTACTGTATTCGTATTTGACAGGTCTATTTTATGCTGTTTATTAAGAAGATCATTCATTCTTCCCGGTGTAGCGACAATAACATGAGCTCCTTTTTTCAAAGCTTTTCTCTGTCGATCCATATCAGAACCACCATATACAGCAACTATATTAATAGAATCTATATTTTTTGCATAATTTCTTAAATCTCCTGCTATCTGCACACATAATTCACGTGTTGGGACAAGAACAAGAGCCTGTGTAATCCTATCTTCCACAATGACTTTCTGTATTATAGGCAAACCGAAGGCGGCTGTTTTTCCGGTTCCGGTCTGAGCCAAAGCGATAAGATCGCTCTTTTCAGCACTAAGTAAAACAGGAATCACTTTTTCCTGAACAGGCATGGGATCTTCAAATCCAAGAGTCTCAATAGCATGCAAAATTTTTGAATTAATTCCAATATCTTTAAATGTTAACATTTTTCTCCAATTTTTAATTTTAATAATAATATAAACTAATCATAATACTCCTGTAAGATCTCTAAAATAATTCCTGAATATAACCGGCACTAAATCTGCAATAACACTATTGAAAGACAAAACTGTATTTTGTAAAATAATATGCAAAGAAATACTTGACTTATGATTAATTAGTTCTACATATTTAATATACACCTAAAAGAGAGAGGTTTACAGTTAAAAATCAGTTTATTGGTGAAAATTAATTATGTCAGTCAAATTCAAAGATTATTATGAAACACTTGGAGTGGCAAGAGATACAAAGCCGACAGATATAAAAAAAGCTTATCGGAAGCTTGCCAGAAAGCATCATCCCGACATTAATAAGGCCAAAGATGCAGAAGAAAAATTCAAAGAAATAAGCGAAGCTTATGAAGTATTGAGTGACCCTGAAAAAAGAAAACGCTATGACTCACTTGGTGAGAACTGGAAAAATGGTCAGGAATTCAAAGCTCCTCCGGGCGGAGATAATTATAATTATGAATATCACGGGCCAGGATCAGAAAGGGCTTATTCTTTTGATGATATGGGAGGTGGATTCAGTGATTTCTTCGAAAGTATATATGGTAAATCCGGGCAAGGCAAAACATATTATCAAAGTTCAGGCAGAACCGGCAATATTCCTCCAATTCGCGGACAAAATCATGAAGCTGAAATAGAGATATCTCTTGATGAGGCCTATCATGGAACTCAAACCAAGCTGAAATATCAAACAACTGAACTTAATCCTGACGGCACAGTCAAGCCCACATTGAAGCAATTTGATGTCCGAATACCTACAGGAATAACAGAAGGCTCCAGAATTAGATTAAAAAGTAAAGGCGGCCAGGGTTACAACGGAGGACAGCCAGGAGACCTTAACTTAAAAATACATATACGCAAGGACAAAAGGTTCAGCATAAACAAATATAATCTCGAATCTGACCTAAAAGTAACACCATGGGAAGCCGCTCTGGGCGCTACAGTTTCAGTCCCTACAATGGAAAGTAGTTCTTCAATAAGATTAAAACCTGGAACTCAAAGCGGTCAGAAAATGAGAGTAAAAGGAAAAGGAATGCCTCTGGGGAAGGATAAAGGTAACGGCGATCTGATTGTCAGTATAAAAATTATGGTTCCGGAAAAATTAACAGAAAAAGAAAAGAAACTATTTGAACAGTTAGCTGAAGTTTCTTCTTTTAAACCGGTTTGATATAGGAGAAGAAAAAATGAATAAATTCAGTATTTCATATAAAATTACCGAATATCAGGAACAGTTTGGAGAAATTTTAACTATTGAGCAGGCTGCTTTCATTACAGGAATTAAACCTGGAATTGTCACTATTCTTATATCACATGATCTTATTGAAACAGTAAAAGATCATTCAGTAACAGCAATTCACGTAAAGCACATACCAAAACTTAAAAAAGTTATCCGCCTTCATTATGACCTTGGAGTTGGCTGGAATTCAATGGGTCTGGTACTTGACCTTTTAAACAGGATTGAAGAACTTGAAAGCCATATGGAGAAAAAGAACAGTTAAATAATTTTACATATTCATGAGTACTCTGAAGTAGCCTATCTATATTTGTATTGATATAAAAAATACAGCATTGGTATGAGGTATAATAATGCAGATAGATACATTACTGCACTGAATCCTAATACTACTGAAAGCAATATGGCTAAAGATGGACTGAGTACTGAAAAACAGCTATTAATGCACCATCCCCATGATGCAGATTCAACAGATTTATTTGAGAGATCTTTTATTGCAACTGGAAAAGGTATTCCCATTATATAAGCTAGTATGCCCACCAAAATAATTGAAATTAATAACTTAATAATAAATTGATATCCCATTGTATAATTCAAAACATTGTTTAAAAAAAAGCCATAAACAATCAAAATTATTATTAAATATATCAGTTTTCTGACAATTTTATAATTTGTTCTATCAGTGCTCAGACTCCCAATACCTGAACAGATTAGCATTATGCTTATAATAAGGGCAGTTGAATAGATTATACTACTAAAATACAAACTAAAACTATGTATTAACACTATTTCAACAAACATATAACCAATACCAATCCCTGAAAAATAGAGAAAAGTCATAAACTTATTATTAACTTTTTTTAAACTAATAAAAAACAACGGTAAAATAATTAATAAAACTGCCAGCATGCTCAGTATCGCAAATGTTAATAATAAAATTAGATACCCTGTATCCATAAAAGTAATATTATTTTCTCTATATAATTTAATAAACTCAGGTAAAAATTTAATCTTTAAAAATTGCGAAAAGTATGGTTTATTGTCTGTAACAGGTTTAATGTTCAGAGGATAGGAATCAATAAATTTTTTATCAGATATTAATATTTTTTGCAATCCTTTCAAAAAAATCTCATTATCAGCTCGCTTATTATTTTGTGAATCATTATTCTGTATTCCGACAGGAAGAATAATGGGATCGAAATATAAATAGCTGCTAAAATCTTTCACTTTTTTTATCTCTTTTTTACTGAATATGCTTTTGGACAAAACAAATGTGATATCCCCCCAGCTCTTCACTGCTACTAAATGCCTTGAAGGATTATTAATACCGTTGTTCCGTAAAACTTTAACTAATGTTGATAAAATTTTAAAACTTTGCCTTGGTGGATACTCCTGCCAGCAGTTTATGGCAATCATACCGTTAGAAGTTAAATTGTGCCAGATAAAATTAACAGCTTCATAAGTTATATAATAGTAAGGTTGAATAGCATTCAAACCGGTATTTTCTCCAAATGAATTTGTATTAGGAAGTGCAATAAGATCATATTTTTTATCAGATCTATTCAGAAATGAACGAAAATTTTCAGTATATAAACTGACATGCCCACCCTGTTCAATATAATTATTTCCAAGCTGCTTTTTCAATAAGTTATTTATAAATGGATTTGATTCAACACCATCTATTGCTATTGCCCCTGTGCCATTCTTGAGCGCAACAGCAATATCACTTCCGGTACCGCTGTTTATTATTAAGATATTCTTATTCTTTCTTATTAAGTACGGCAGTGCCTTAGAAGTAAAATTATAGATTTGTAAATTTCTATTATCATCAAATTGAACTATATCTCCAGCCAAATTTCCATTTATAAACAGACGCTTGCAAGGTAGTAAAATATCTGAATATCTAAAACTAATGCTTAATGAATTTCTTAAAGAATTCGAACTTACTACCTGAGCCATGCCATAGGGAGAATTATTACTAACAATAATTTTAGCATCAGGTATATTCATTGTTCTACTCAAATCTTTATATTCTGAAAGGGAAGGTTGTCCAGTAAAAAATGAAGCTATCATTGTTGAGGCAATAACAAAAAATATGGATATTGTAATAATCGTTTTTTTATTGCAGGAAACAAATATTGCTGTAATCGCTGTTATTATAGAAAGCACTGCAGATATTTGAAGGGGAGGTAAACTCCATGCAATTAGGAGAAAAAAAATACACCCTAAACCTGAACCAATTAAATTGGCGCAATAAACTTTACCAATACGTTGAGAATAATTAATAAAATTTATACCTATAAATAATGCACCTAAGAAAAAAGGTACAGTAAACATAATAATAGTCAAAATAAATCGACCAAAGTTCATAAAACCTGTAAATAATAAATATGAATCAAAAATTATCCCAGTCTGCTGGAAGATATAATTGTTAATTATTATTACTAAACAGCACAACAAACACAATACAGGTAATAGAGAAGTTTTAGCCGCAAGTAATTTTCTTCTAAACAGAGTAAGAAAAGTTCCTGCAGCACCCCAACCAAGCAGAGCAATTGAAATTATCATATATGCAAAATGATGCCATTGCATAAAAGATAACGTCTGAATCAGAACAAGTTGGTATGCGACTAACACAGATGAAAGCAAAAATACTGAAATGATTATGCAATAAGGAATTTTATTCTGCTTCATCATTAATGATTAGTATTTTAAAATTGTTAGATGAATAAAAAATATTTTAGTTCTTTCTTGTCAAAGGAACGAAACGAACAGGCAATAGTCTGTCTGAAACGATTTTACCGTCAATCTTTTCTAATAATATTAAATATTGAACCATAAATGTACTTCCCACCGGGATAATCATTTTCCCGCCGTTTTTCAACTGTTTTAACAAAGGAGGAGGTATATTTCCGGCGGCTGCAGTAACTATAATTGCATCATAAGGAGCATATTTTTCCCATCCATAATACCCATCTGCAGTTTTAGAATGTATATTCTTATAACCTCTATTCTTAAATTTTTCTTTTGCTGATTTTGCCAGTTCCGGGATTATTTCAACTGTATAAACATCCTTAACAATTTCAGCAAGAACTGCTGCCTGATAACCTGATCCTGTTCCAATTTCCAATACTTTATAATCAGGTTTAAGCTCTAGTTTCTCTGTCATATATGCAACAATATATGGCTGAGATATAGTCTGTCCATATCCAACAGGAAGAGGTCTATCCTCATAAGCGTAGTAAACAAGATTGTCTGGAACGAATAAATGCCTTTTAACATTCTTCATAGCATTTAAAACTCCGATATTTTTCACTCCCCTGCCGAAAATACCAGTTTTTACCATGTTATTTCTCTCATCAATATAATGCTGAAGCTCAGTTTTATTGGATTTGACCTTTTCTTGATTTACAGGAATTGAATCCTTGGTTTTTTCAAAAGCTGCTTCAGAATATCCAGTAGCCAGTAGCACGATAAAAAAAATAAATAGTAAAATTCTTCTGGTATTGTTCATTTTAACCACAGTCAGTTCATATCAGTATAATAAACATTTTAACTTGTTTTTCTCTTATTTTAAATAAAGGAAATCATAATTCATATATTGATTTTATTGCATTAAAACTTTTATTTTGATTCTTTTAGTATTATTTTACACAATTGAAAATATTTATATTCTAAAAAACAAATTATATGCATATTATAGTATTAATAAAACAGGTTCCTGAGCTGAAGAATGTTAAACTTGATAAAGAAACAGGAACAGTTATCAGAGAAGGTGTTGAATCAGTAGTCAATCCCTTAGATCTTTATGCTGTAGAAGCAGCATTAGCTATGAAAGAGCAGAATAACTGCAGAATAACTGCAGTATCAATGGGACCTTTAAAAGCTGATAGAGCAATCAGAGAAGTTATATCCATGGGAGTTGATGACGGAATTCTCCTAACTGATAAAAAATTTGCTGGTTCAGATACCTGGGCTACAAGTTATATTATTGGAAATGCTATCAATAAACTTGGACGTTTTGATTTAATTTTAGCCGGTGAAAGAGCAATAGATGGAGATACCAGTCAAGTCGGGCCAGAAGTTGCTGCCTTTCTTGACATCCCTGCTGCCACATATGTTAACAATATTGAAAAATTTTCTCAGCATGGGAAACATTGTAAAATTACAAGAGCAACAGAAAGCGGTATAGAAACGCTTAATGTCACTTTGCCTGCTCTACTGACAGTGGTTAAGGAAATCTCAATACCTCGCCTGCCTACTTATAGAGGTAAAAAATATGCAAAAAAAATAGATATACCAGTGTGGAGCATAAAAGATTTAAATCTGAATGAAAATCTTATAGGTTTAAAAGGATCTCCTACTAGAGTCTTTAAGACTTATAAATCCGTTGTTTCCAGAAATTGCAGGAAATTATTTGCTAATAACGAATCAAATATAGAAGAAGCCGGAGAAGAATTTTTAAGGTTCTTAAAATCTAAAAATGTCATATAAAAATATTCAATCAAACTATAGTGGAATCTGGATTATTGCCGAACATGAGAACAACGCTGTTCTACCCGGTACTTATGAGTTATTGTCACGAGGAACCAAACTTGCGAAAGAACGCAATACGGAACTGACGGCTGTTTTAATAGGTGGAAATTTTGATGAAAATATTTTACTGAATTTATTATCATCCGGTGCTGACAAAATTTTAATAGCTGAACATAAACTTCTTGACCATTTTCTTGTTGAGACATATTCCAAAGCACTCGTAGAACTTATTAATAAATATTCGCCAGAAATAATTATCTCTGCTGCAACTACAGCAGGAAGAACTCTAATGCCTTATGTAGCAATGAAAATACATGCTGGCATTACAGCTGACTGCACGGAGCTTAAAATTGAAGAAAGCACAGGATTACTCCTGCAGACACGCCCTGCTATTGGCGGAAATATTATGGCAACAATTAAAACACCTGTTTATAAGCCGCAGATAGCTACAGTAAGAACATCTTCCTCTCTGCAAGTAAAACTGGATAGCTCAGACAACATTAATCTAGAAAGCAAACTGACCGTATATAGTCCAAATTTTAGTTCAGAACATATCAGAACTGAATTTTTAAAATTAACTCCTTACGATGATATTATTAATATTCAGGATGCCAATATTGTAGTATCTGTGGGGAAAGGCATTAAAAAAGCTGAAAACATTAAAATTGTTAGAGAGTTTGCCGACAGTATAGGAGCTGCAATCGGAGCAAGCCGTGAAGTTATTGATAGAGGCTGGTTAAGCTATAGCCATCAAGTCGGCCTGAGTGGAAAAACAATTAGCCCTGATTTATATATTGCACTGGGTATTTCAGGTGCGATACAACATTTAGCAGGAATGCAGACTTCAAAAAATATAATTGCAGTCAACAAAGATCCTGATGCTCATATTTTTGAAATAGCTGATTTTGGAATTGTTGGAGATCTGTTTGAAGTTATACCGCATTTAACTGATTTAATTAAGAATAATGTTAAATAAAAGTTAAGTATTATGAAAACATTTCAATCTGAAAATTATAATCCTGTTACCTCGGATATTGTAAATGAGCTCAAAAATATCATAGGTTCAAAATATGTCATATTTGATGATTCTGAAAAACTGGAACCTTTTTCACATGATGAAACTCCTGATAGAAAATATGCTCACATGCCTGAAGCCGTAGTAAGACCATCAACCGCCTCAGAAATATCTGAAATAGTAAAGCTTGCAAATAAACATATGATACCTATAACTCCCCGCGGAGCCGGCTCCGGTCTTTCAGGAGGAGCAGTGCCTATTTACGGAGGAATTGTAATCAGTATTGATAGAATGAATAAAGTCATAGAACTTGACAAAGATAATATGATGATAACTGTCGAACCCGGAGTCATTGCCAATGATATAAATGAATATCTGGAGGGCACAGATCTGTTTTATGCTGGTTATCCAATGAGTTATGAAACATGCTATATAAGTGGCAATGTAGCAGAAAATGCAGGTGGAGGAAAAGCAGTCAAATATGGTGTTACATCCAGATATGTTTTAGGGTTGGAAGTTGTCACGCCAAAGGGTGAAATCGTTGAGTACGGAGGAAAACTGGTAAAAGATGTTAGTGGATACAGTATGGTTCAATTCATGGTTGGTTCAGAAGGCACTCTTGGTATTTTTACAAAAATAATACTGAAACTTATACCCGCAGTTAAATATAAAATTGATATACTCTGCCTCTTTGATACAGTGGATAATGCAATTGAAACAGTAAATACCATTTCATCTGCAACAGGAGTTGTACCTTCTGCAATAGAATTTATGGACAAGCAATCAATTCAGGCTTCATGTGAATATTTAAATGAGACTATACCTTATGAAGAAGCCGGAGCTATGCTGATTGTAACAGTAGATGGAAAAACAGAAACTGAAGTAGATAGTGATTATACTGCAATTTGCGAATTGTTTGAGAAGCATGAAGGTGTTATAGAAATTTATGTAGCTGACAATCCGACAACTTCAGAAAGAATATGGAAGGTAAGGCGTAATATAGCTGAAGCTTTCAATTTGATCTCTCAAAGGCAAAGTAATGAAGATATTGTTGTTCCGCCAGCATCAATTGCTGTAATGACAAAAAAGCTCAATACATTAGCTGATAAATACGGAATCAGAATACCGTGTTTCGGTCACGCAGGCGATGGAAATATTCATGCAAGAATAATGTCCCCTGAGGAGTGGAGTAATGAAAGATGGAATGAAGTTATTCCGAAAATACTTGAAGAATTGTATGATTTGACATCAAAACTTGGCGGTAAAATATCTGGCGAACACGGAATTGGACATAAACGAAAGCACTATTTAGAACGGGTTACCTCAAAAGAATATATGGATATTATAAAATCTATCAAAATTGCTTTAGACCCGAACTGTATCTTAAATCCAGGTAAAATTTTTGATATTTGAGTATTTTTGATATGGTAAATTGCCACAATAATAAAAAAATATCTTGACTTTCGCTATTTTAGTTTTAATATTTTAGTTATCAAATTGGTAATCTTAAGGAAAGAGAATGAATAAATCATACTTAGACAATAATAATTTTCATTATGCTGAAATTCAGCAGGTCTATGCATGTTTTAAAAATATCCTTACTGTCGTCCTAAGCGTTGTCTTACCAGGTGTGCTACTGATATCTTGGCAGGAGGATCTTTAATGTAAATGAAACATAAAAAGATTTTTTAATTGAAACCACTGTCGAGATCAAAACGATAGTGGTTTTTTTGTAGTTTTATAATAATTGAAATAAAAGATTTTAGATAAAGTAAATAAAGGATAGAATCATGAAAAGAACCGGCGCGCAGATGCTGCTTGAAGCATTCAAACAGGAAAATGTTGACACAATTTTTGGTTATCCCGGAGGATATGTAATTCCTATTTTTGATGAACTTTACAAGGAACCTTCCATAGACCTTGTTTTGCCTCGTCATGAGCAGGGACTTGTCCATATGGCTGACGGATATGCAAGGTCAACAGGAAAAACAGGGGTTTGCCTTGTTACCAGCGGTCCAGGTGCAACCAATACTATTACAGGTCTTGCCACTGCCAATTACGATTCTGTTCCTTTAGTCTGTTTTTCCGGACAGGTTCCATACAATCTGATTGGAAATGATGCTTTTCAGGAAGCAGATGTTGTCGGCTTAACCAGATCTGTTACAAAGCATAATTATATTGTTGAAAATAGAAAAGATTTACCAAGGATTATAAAAGAAGCTTTTTATATAGCTTCCACTGGACGCCCAGGCCCTGTTGTTGTAGACCTTCCTATAGATTTCATTAAAGGTATTGAAGATGATATATATCCTAAAAAAGTTAAAATTGACGGATACAAGCCAGTGATAAATGGTCATCCTCTGCAAATTAAAAAAGCTGCTGCTAAATTAATGGAAGCTAAAAAACCGCTTTTCCTTTGTGGAGGTGGAGTTAATATATCAAATGCCTCGAAAGAATTTATTGAATTAGTAGAAAAAACAGGTGTTCCTGTAGTAACAACATTAATGGGAATAGGAGCTATCCCTAAAGATCACCCATTATGCGTAGGAACAATAGGAATGCATGGTGTATATCCTGCAAATATGTCTCTTTCAAACTGTGATTTAATATTTTCCATCGGTTGTCGGTTCAGCGATAGAATAACAGGAAAATTAAGTGAATTTGCATCAAATGCTGAAATTATTCATATCGACATAGATACTGCCGCGATTTCAAGAAATGTACCGGTTTCAGTACCAATAGTGGGTGATGCCGGAAGTATTATACAGGATTTAATACCTATTGTAGATAAGTGTGACCACTCAAACTGGATGAAAAAAATCACTGAATGGGAAAAAACCTATTCGCTAAAAATAGTTAAAGGCAAAAAACGTGTTTCTCCAATGGAGGTAATAGACTCTATTTCTGATATTTTTCCTGATGCAATTGTTGCCACAGATGTCGGCCAACATCAAATGTGGACTGCTCAGTTTTATAAATTCAAACACTCAAGATCACTATTAACATCAGGTGGTCTTGGAACAATGGGGTACGGTTTACCTGCAGCACTCGGTGCTCAAATAGGAAATAAAGATAAAAGAGTAATATGTATATCAGGTGACGGCGGTATTCAGATGAACATTCAGGAACTTGCTGTTGCTGCTCAGAAAAATCTTCCTGTAGTTATTATGATCTTGAATAATAACTATTTAGGTATGGTTAGACAATGGCAGCAGCTGTTCTTTGATAAAAATTATTCTGGAACCTGTTTAAGGCAAACTGACGCATGCCCTGCAAAATGCAATGATTATGGTGACCACTGTCCGCCGTATATCCCTGATTTTGTAAAACTGGCTACTGCTTATAATATCCCAGGAATAAGAGTATCCAAACAGGAAGAAATTATACCAACTCTGACAAAGGCTAAAGAGCATACAAAGGGACCAATTCTAATTGAATTTAGAACAGAGCAGGAAGCTAATGTAATGCCTATGATTCCTTCCGGAGGAAATATTACTGAAATGTTATTGGAAAGAGGTGAATAAAATGAAAAAAATCTTATCTTTGACAGTTAAAAATCATGCCGGTGTAATCTCCAGAATATCAAGTCTGTTTTCCGGCAAAGGATACAGCCTTGAATCACTTGTGGGAGGTACTACTCCTGACTTAGGAACTTCCGACCTTACATTAGTATGCGAAACTGACAATAATGAATTTGATCAGATAAAAAAACAACTGAATAAACTTATTGATGTTATCAAGGTTAAAGATTTAAGCAAAGGCGAGATAGTTAAAAAAGAATTGGCCTATATCAAAATTGATGCAGATCATAAGGACAAGCAAAAAATCATATCAATTACAAATGCTTACGATGGTGCTCAAATAACAGACATATCCTACGAATCAGTAATTATTGAAATTGCAGAAGATTCAGAAAAGATAAACAATTTTCTAACACTGTTTCCTGATTGCAAAAATATTGAAATTGCCAGGACAGGCCTTGTCGCCATGCAGCTGCCTAGAAAATAAAATATTAAAAATGTGATTCGTTATTTATAGCGAATCACATTTTTCTCTATTTACTTTTAGTTTGATAATTAAAAATCCATTAACTCAACAATATTAATTTTATCTAAAATATTAACTTCTACATTAGCATTTTTTTTTCTCAAACGTGCTTTCCTAATTGTATTACGAATAAAATTGGGAACCTTATCTTCAAATTTATAATTTTTAAATGATTCTTTATTCATTCTATCTACTCCAATTTACAAAATCTATTAAGAATTTAATTATGTATTTTCTTTTGTTATTTCCAATATAGAACCGCCATCAGAAACACCTGATCCGGCAGATGTAACTATCAAAGTAACTTTTCCGTTAAACGGAGCATACTGATAATCATGTCTAAGAGCAGCCTGATCCGCACGCAATTTGGCTATGGCATCACCATAATCCTCTTTAACGCTGTCAAATAATTCTTTTGTTGTAGCATTTACTCTTGAAAGAAATTTATATCTTTTATACTGTTCTTTTTCATATTTTAGATTTATTAAATCCTGTTTTACCTGATTGATACAAACAGTTGGATCTATTTCAGCCACAAGCTGGCCTTTATGGACTGTACTAGCAAAAGGAACATTATAGATCACATAACCATCCGTCGGGCTTTCTATCATACTTTTAATTTGTTTTTGCGCTGAACCAGTTTGAAAATTAGTTTGTGCTAAGATGAAAAATATTGAGATCACCACAATAAATATCACAGCAACAAACACTTTTTTTATTATACTTTGCATCTATATTCCCCCTTTTATTATAATAAATTATTATTTCCCATTTTTTAAAAACATTAACATATTTTTACTATTCCCAATATAACACCGCCATTTTTAACCCCTGATCCTGAAGATGTAACTATTTCTGTAACTTTTCCATTAAATGGAGCATATTGGTAACAGTGTCTTAGAACCGCCTGGTCAATATGTAGTTTTGTAACAGAATCTCCGTAAGCTTTTTCAACCTTTTCAAATAATTCAATTGCTGAAGCATTTACTCTTGAAAGAAATTTATATCTTTTATATTGTTCTTTTTCATATTTTAGATTTATTAAATCCTGTTTTACATGCTTGCGACATACAGTAGGATCTACTACAGCAACAAGCTGCCCTTTATGAACTCTACTGCCATAAGAAACATTATAAACTACATAGCTTTTCATTGGACTTTCAATCAGGCTTTTAACTTGCTGTTTTTGTAAAGAAACAGTAGTAAAACTATTTTTAATTAATATAGAACATATTATTATCAGCAGAATAAATATCGCTGCAATCATTATTTTCATAACACTATTATTACACCTCCACAAACTGAGCAATTTTATTATATTACTAGTATCTTGTCCTGTTATATTAGTTCATTTCATGAATTTATTTTTGTTATTTCCATTATCAAACTTCCATCACCAATACCACTGCCGGCATATGTTATCACTTTTGTTACTTTTCCATTAAATGGAGAGTATATATAACAATGAGTCAATATTGCCTGATCTTCTCTATAATTTGCCACAGCATCTTCTATCTGTTCTTTTGATTTTAATAAAGTTATTAACGAAACTGAGCGAGTTCTATATAATTTCGAATCAGCTCCATATACTTTTTTATAATAGTCAATATCGGCTATATCTTTTTCAACAGCTCCTTTATACTGCGCCGGATCAACTTCTTCAACAAGCTGCCCTTTTTTAACGTGTGAGTTTAATGGTACTTCATATACAATTTGACCTTCTATCATAGAAGCCATTTGCGCTACAACTGGCTTAGCGTACAGACAAGTTGCTGTTAAAATCCCGACAAATAATACAATTACAGTTTTCATACTTTACTCTCCCTATGCTTTTTATTGTTAATTTATATAGCTTTTTGATATTCAATATATTAGCACTTTTATTTTAGTATAATTGATGTATAATTAATGTAGATTTATAAACATATTATGTTAAAATATTAACTGTTATTGTTCATATAATTAATAAAATATATTCTTATGAAAGTTGATTTAAAAAAAATACAATTATACAGAAAGCAAAAAAAAATATCACTTGACGAGCTTTGTAATGAAATTGATATCAGCAGAACTACTATCTGGAAGTGGAAGAAAAATAAAAGTTTTCCTAAAGAAACACATATTAGATCAATTGCAAAAATGTTGGATATTCCAGTTGATAAAATATCTGACTTGCAGACTGAACATCCGGTATCAGATACAGACATATCAAATGCTGCAGCTTCATGGGTTGAGTTATCAGATCACTCTTCGCCGTCATCTTCCAATCATTTTGACCAATTAAACAAAATTCTTTCTCAACTAAAGTTAAAACTGGACAATGCATCATTAATCATCAGAGGTTTAATGAATGCCATACCATCTGAAGTATATATAAAAGATAAAAATCGAAAATATGTAATTGCCAATTCCAAATTTAAAAATACTTTTTCTCTGTCAAAAAATTTCAACTTTTTAGGAAAGAAGGATACAGATTTTTTTAGTAAAAAAGAAGCGGAACTGAATGAAGCTGAAGACACAAAAGTATTAGTATCGGGAAAACCAATTTTAAATAGAGAAGGTTTTATGCCTGGATCAAGAAAGAAAAAATGGGCAATGATATCCAAACTTCCAATTTTTGATACAAAAAACAATATTGAAGGAATTATTGCTGTTTTTTTTGATATTACTGAAAGAAAACATAATGAAGAACTAAGAGAACAGCTTGAAATTAATCTCAATAATATGTCAGAAGGTATTGTGATTTATAATGAAGATACCATGGATTATTTATACGTTAACAAAGCGTCAGCTGAAATGCATGGATATACTTTAGAAGAATATTCCAAAATGCATAAGTCGGACCGTATTAATAATTATATTTTCCCTGATGACCGTGAAAAACTTTCTCAATTTTTAGAACATAAAGTATGGAATGACATTTTTAGATACAGAATCATTAGACCAAATGGCGACATAAGATGGATTGAAGCTCATCATACTAAATCTAAATTCATGTCAAATAACTGCATTATTTCTGTTCAACTGGATATTACAGAAAGGAAATATAACGAAGAACTGAGAGAACAGCTAGAAATTAATCTCAGTAATATGTCTGAAGGCATTGTGATTTATGATGAAAATACTATGGATCACTTATATACCAATAGAGCTTCGGCTGAAATGCATGGATACAGTTTAGATGAATTTTATAACATGCAAAAATCAACACGCAGAGAAAAATATGTTCATCCTGAAGATATAAATATTGTTGAAGAGTATTTAAAAGGAAATAACTGGAATGACATTTTAAGATACAGAATTATTAGACCAAACGGCGAAGTAAGATGGCTGGAGACACATCATTCACAATCCTACTTTATGTCAAGAAACTGCATAGTTTCTGTACAGCTTGATATTACTGAAAGCTATAAAAAAACTGAACTAAGAGAAATATTTGAGAAAAGTATCAATTTAACCGGAAACGCTCTGATTATTTTCAATACAGATACTAGGAAAATAGTTTATGCCAACAAGGCAGTAAAAGATGTCTATGGGTATGAAGCATCAATATTATTAAACAAAAGTATCAGTTTTTTTATTTCCAACTGTATCAACTCTGAGAGTAAATTAAAAATATTATCCAGTTTTAAACAGAATAATCCGAGCCTCAATAGTATCAATTGCATTACATCTGACGGCAAAATCAAAAATCTTGAATGTCAATTATTTAAACAAAGATATTCCGGACAAGAGTGTTTAGTTTTTAATTCTAAAGCAACAGCGTAATAATGAGTTGTCGGTTTAACTTTTAATAGACAGTCCATGTAAAACAGCCAAACATTCGACTTTATAAAACACTTGACTATTAAAAAATTGATATTTGCAAAACAGGTCTTACCACTACGTGAAATAAAAGATAAAAAATGTGATTCATCATTAATAAGGAATCACATTTTAAAATATCAATCGTAACAACAAATTATAGATTCTGCATAAAATTCTTATATTTCCTGCCAGTCACCTAAACTTCTATAAATCCATTATTTCAAAAATATCAATTATATCAAAAATATCAGTTTCCTTATTAATATTTTTTTTCCTATTGCGCATTTTATCGATTGTATTTCGAATAAAATTTGGAGCTTTATCTTCAAATTTCTTATTTTTTAATAATTTCTCATTCATTTTGCCACCTCCAACGAATAATCTTCAATAAGAATTTTATTAAGCAGAATCCTTTTGTATTTCCATTATTAAATTGCCATCTCCTATATCGCATCCTGAATAAGTTACAATTTTAGTTACCTTACCATCGAAAGGAGCGTAAATTTTACATTGCTTCAGAAGTGATTTATCCTGCCAATAGGTTGCCGCTGAATCTTCCAAAGCTTCTTTTGTTTTTTGCATATCTAAATAAGAAATTGAATGTGTATTATAAAGTTTATAATCTACATCATACAGCTTTTTATTATATAAAATATCAATTGTATCTTTATCTACAGTTTCTCTCATATTACCTGAATTTACTTCTTCTACAAGTTGACCTTTTTTAACATGAGAGTGCAAAGGTATTTCGTAAATAATCTGACCTTCAACCTTTGATATCATTTGGTCTATAATTGGCTTGGCATACATACATGTTGCCGTTGATAAAAAAGTAATTAAAATAATAAATGTTTTCATTTTTCCCTTCTTTATTTATATAACCTTTAATACACAAATATGTTTCATACATTAAACAGATAAACAAATTATGATCTAAATAAAAATTTAATTATGCTGCATTTTTTGTAATTTCCATTATTAAATTACCATCGCCAATTCCACTTCCTGGATAAGCAATTATTTTAGTTACTTTCCCATTAAATGGAGCATATATCTTGCAATGATCTAAAAGGGCCCGGTCTTCTCTATAATTTGCCACAGCATCTCCTATCTGTTCTTTTGATTTTAATAAAGTGATCAAAGAAACAGAACGGGTTCTATATAATCTTGAATTAACTCCATATAGTTTTTTATAATATGCTATATCATCTAAATCTTTTTCCACTTTTCCCTTATACTGAGCAGTATCTACTTTTTCTACAAGTTGCCCCTTTTTCACCTGTGAATTTAAAGGAACTTCATATACCATCTGACCTTCAATCATTGATTCCATTTGGGCTACAACCGGCTTGGCATACATACATGTTGTCACTGATAAAAATGTGAGTAAGACAATAATAATTTTCATTTTTTTCTCCTTTTATATTAGTTTTAAGTCTTTAATACACAAATATATTTCTCATATTAAATGAAAAAACCAATTATGATATTTTATCTAATTAAGAAAATATTTTCTTTTATATGTAAACTTATAATGTTCACTTTTTAAAATTATATATTAAAATATTCTATAGAAGTTAATTGCCCCATAAGGCTTAGGTATGAAAGTAGACTACAGCAAAATACACCAATACAGAAAGCAGAAGAAAATTTCAATATACGAACTCTGTAATGAAATAGAAATAGGTAGAACAACTATATGGAAATGTGAAACAGGAAAAAGTATTCCTAAAGAAAAACATATAAGAGCAATAGCAAAAGCATTAAATATTACCGTAGATAACATTTCTGACCTGAAACCTGAATTGCCTCTTTCGGATACTGAATTATCAAAGGCTGCATCTACATGGCTGGAATTATCAGAATCTTCATCTGAAGATACAGATCACAATGATTTCTCAAACTTGAACAAAATAATTTCTCGTTTAAAATTAAAGCTTAATAATGCAGCATTAATAATAAGAGGTCTATTAAATGCATCACAGGCACAAATCTATATTTACGTAAAAGACAAAAACTTAAAATATGTGATTGCCAATGACAAATTTAAAAAAGCATTTTCACTATCAAAAAACTATCAATTTCTTGGAAAACAGGATAAAGATTTTTTCAATATAAAAGAAGCAGTAGAAAATGAATCTGAAGACAAAGAAGTCCTGATAACCGGAATACCTGTACTAAAACAGGAAAGATATATGCCTGGATCAAGAAAAAGTAAATGGGTTACGACCTCCAAACTCCCCATTTTTGACAGTAATAATAATATAGAAGGAATTCTTGGTTCTTTTTACGATATTACAGAAAGAAAACATAATGAAATATTAAGAGAACAGCTTGCAATCAACCTGAATAATATGTCTGAAGGAATAATAATCTATGAAATAAATACTTTTGATATTTTATATGTAAACAAAGCCGTTGCAGAAATTCACGGCTACACATTAAAAGAATTTTCCAATAAAAGTAAAATTTCTATAAGAAAAAAATATATACATCCTGAAGATTTTAAAATAGTTCAAAACTATTATAAAAATAGAAAGTGGAATAAAGTCATCAGATATAGAATAATTAGGCCTGATGGTGAAACTAGATGGCTGGAGACACATCATTCAAAATCAAATTTTATGTCAAAGGAGTGCATAATTTCAGTGCAGCTTGATATCACAGATCAATACAAAAAAATAGAACTTAATGAAATAGAGAAAAAGAGTCTCAAGTTAACAGGAAATGCTTTAATCATCGTTGACTATGACAGTGGAAAATTTCTTTTCTCCAATGAAGTTTTTAAAGAAGTCTTTGGACATGAAACGGCAGCATTTTTAAATAGGAAAATAGAATTTTTTATTTCAAGTTGTATTCATCCGGATGATAAAAAAACTCTTTTATCCCTCATCATGCTGAATAAAACAATTCCAGAAAAATTCAGATGCATAACTCAAAATGGCCGGATAAAAGAACTTAAAAACAAATCGTTTAACGGTAAATATAGAGGAAAAAACTGCCTGGTAATAATATCCAAAGATATAACTGATATTAAAAGAGAATTATAAATTTTAGAATGCCTCAGCTATTTTCTGCCCTACTTTAATATCTCCTTCCAGTTGAGTAAAATTTTTAATTACGCCTTTCTGGAAAATGATACAATGAGTTGATCCGCCAAATTGGAAATAACCTAATTCTTCACCTTTATCAACATGATAACCGGCTTTCATTTTAGAATCAATTATACATGAGGATATTTCAACCATACCTGTAGGCATCACACAAACCAATCCTATTCCAGGATCATCACAGTCAATAAAAAAAAATTGCTCTTGTCTGCACATGAACAAGATAGCCCTCTGATGCATCCTGATCTGTGGGATCTTCCCTTTCTGAATCAGCTTGGCTGAAATAAAGAC
>DASCNA010000103.1:0-14002 GCA_036011305.1 Victivallales bacterium | reverse complement strand
CTATTACTCACTTTTTATTTTTCCTATATTTAATAATATTGTAAATTTTATGTTTTATATTTTAGGATGAAAATGTTCATAGTTGGGTTCTGCATATTTTTCCAGTAATTCTGATAGTTTTTTATCAAAAGAGCCTTTTATAATTATTTCGCTGTAATCATCACTTTTATTTGCTTTGGCAAAAGTAACTGATTGATAATAAACACCGTCAACAAGTAATGCCCATGGAGGGTGAGAAGTATCATTGCATAATCTCATTCCAACCAGTGTACCCTGACGGTCTAATTTTACTTTCAAATTAAAATAACCTTCTTTGCCTTTAATTGCTACCGGAGTTATTTTTTCTACAGACCTTGAGTTAAATTCATAATGTCTTCTTATCCATACTTTTTCTATCTCTTTTGGATTATAAGATGGAACTTCTTTTTCTCCGACAGTTGCACGCGGATACTTTACTATTTCATTTACAGAGATTGTCCATAAAGGTAATTCCTTTGAGTCAAAACCGGAAAGGCTATCAAGGATTTTACATGAGGATAAAAGTAATATTACACAGAAAAAGGATATCATTAAAAGCAAAAGTTTTTTCTGTTTCATATAATTGATATCCTTTCAGTTATGCAAATTTTTATTAAAGACAAAAAATATAACTATTATTTTATACTATTAATATTAAAAAAAAAATGAATAAATCTAGTTACATTTGAATTTATTTTAAACTTTTAAAATATTTTAGAAATTCATTAAACTGATTTTTCTTGTCAAATTGCTCTTTCATTAGTTTTCTCGCATTGATTCCCATCATCTTATATCTTGCCTTATCAGACCATAACTCAGAAATCGCAGATACTAATTGGTCAGCATCACCTGGTTTTACCATATAACCTGTTTTGCCGTTAAAAATAATTTCCGGAATACCAGCCATTTTTGATGCAATACAAGGAAGATTCATTGACATTGCTTCCAGTAATACATTTGGAAGACCTTCTTTATAAAGGCTTGGCAGTGTCAATATATCTAATCTTTCAAAAATGAAATTAGGTTCTCTGGTAAATGGGAAAAATGAAATATTATTTTCAAGTTCCATTTCCTTTACTTTATTTTTAAGCATTTCTTCATCAGGGCCATCTCCTACAAGCATCGCATGAATATTAGGAATTGTTGTTTTTGACAACTTTTTTACCGCGTCTAATAAAATAACTTGGCCTTTTCTTTCTTCAAATGATCCTACTGAACCTAAAATCGGACCAGCCTTTTCTGGTAGAGGGTATCTTTTTACTGCCTCAAGTTTAGTTTCATCTGTTGAAGTAAATCTATCAACTTCTGTTCCCTGATATATTAATTCTACTTTTTTAGCAGGAATCTTATACGTATCAATTAAATATTTTCGTGTAAAGTCTGTAATAGATATAACTGTTGAATTTATTGTTTCATCGGGAACGTAAAACTCCCTAAGGTATTCAGGAACAATTGTTCCTGTTTTTGGAATCAGTGTTGTTTGTAAATCTGCCTGTTTAATACACTCTGCGCCAAACACAGAGCAGTGGAAACTGCCGCGTGGAGGATGAACGGTACAGACAGCTACATCCGAATTCCTTAAACCTTCAATCCAGTTTGGCTTATATTTACTTTTGTTTTTAACAATATCATCCCAATCATAAGTATATATATTTGCTCCATGCTTTTTACATTCGTTTGCAACAAAGCTGTTTTCAGGAGCAATAATATTTACTTCTTCACCACAGTTAATTAAAAATTTTGTTGCTTCCTCAACCCAAATCTGTGTTCCTCCACGTAAATGAGTATCTTCAATGAATCCTATTTTCATATCTCTCTCCTAAATTGAATCATTTTGAAAAATTTGAATAAAATCATCAAATTTATTTACAAGCATTTTTATTCCAAAACGTTTTTTTACCGCTTTTCTGTTGTGAATTGAATATATTTTTCTGTATTCTCTATTTAAAAGAATTTCTGAAATCTTATTTAAGAGTTTAGCTTTGTAGTTATCATTTTCCGGGAAAAGTATATATTTAATTCTTCTGCTTTTTTTAAGTTCTCTGCCTATTACAGCATCAAAAACTTCTTCAGGGTAATATCTGCTGCATACAATTGGTATACCGCATGCGCTTGATTCTATTATTGGTAATCCCCGACCTTCAGTTTCACTAGGGAACAGTATAATATCTGCTAATTTGTAAATATCTTCAATACATAACTTTTCTAAGCCGTTTTTCTTAAGAGCCGGATGGTTTTCAGTGCCAACAGAAAATGCTATGAATACTTTATCAGCAATTTCTTCATCAACACTTATGCATAAATTTTTATAGGCATATAAAACTTTTTCCAAATCTTTTTGATGCTCAATAGGTACCGGTCCAGTTATGTGAAGAATGAGCTGTGTTATTTTTCCTTCCTTAAAGGCATTATTCAGTTTCTCATGGTTTAACAGGGCTGTTAAAATTTTAAGATCTTTGTATATTCGTTTTCTTCCTATTATACGAGTTGGCTGCAGGCAGTAAACTGTTCCTTTGGAAGTTGGATCCAGTGATTGATTTTCTTTATTACCACATACAATAGGTTTTTGATTTTTCATCCAGTCATGCAGATTTTCAAGGTGGTTGCTTATTTCTGTAGGATGAATGACGGGAGAGCCGTCAGATAAAATATAAGCCATTCTTTCACGGGCCGATATTATTTCTTTCTTCTTATATTTATTCAGAAATTTATTACTTATACATGAGCTTAATTCAAAAACATTTTTTTGAGGAAAACCAAATTTTTTAATAAGAGCTTCGGATTGAGGTTCATTTATGTTTACCTGGAGCCAATTTTTACCGTTCCATGGATAAAGTCTTTTAAAAAGATTGAAAAATTCTGTGTTAGTATGGTTTTTGAAAAAATGGTCTCTTGGTCCTGGGTTTTCATCTTTAGACCTATCTGATTTTCCACCTTCCCAATAGTAATCATGATTGGATGAAATAACAAACATGCCTAAGGCTTCAGTTAGTATTGTTACAGCTAGGGTAATAGCCGGGTTCCCGGGGTTAGTGCAGATATTTACCGGTATTAAAAGATTTATATTGTTATCAGTAATATATTTTCCAAGCTGGTCTACAAAGTTTACCGACTGGTTCCATATTTCCTGAGCCATTTGAGTGGATATTTCACTTTTTTCAGGCATGTCTTCATAGAAAAGTTTAGAGAACCATTTTCCGTTAGACCATTTAGACCAACCATTCATGTTTGGAACCTGAAAGCGATTCCATTCCTGAGAAAGGACTGTGTCTGCCTTATCATAAAAATCGCCCCCGATAAAATGAAGAGGTACTTTATTACAGGTTTCTTTTTTAAATAATAACTCGAGGCTTTGTGCATATTTTTGTATTTCAATTGAAACACCGTCAATGCCGTAATCAAAAGTGATGAAAGCTATACCTTTTGATAAAGCTTTATATAGATTTTTGTGAACCTGTTTATTATGTTTTTCAGATTTTATCTGATCTAAAAACAGAGATATATCATTCCAGTTCTTAATTTTGGTTTTATTTAATTTTTCACGAAGAATATTTAAATTATTATTCATATTCATCATATAGTACTCCTTAGCTGGAAGTTCTTATTGAAGTAGTAAAACCTAACAGTTTATATATAAAAGTCAATTCGATAGGCTGATTCAGTTTTTAACATTTATAACGTATAATTTTCTAAATACTAGTAAGCGTGCCGGTTATGATTATTATTTATTAATTCTAATTTTGGAATTTTAATCTGTCATTTAGTGCTGCATCCCATGCATTATCCAATATTTTTGCTGAAACCTTCTCGTTTGTCTGTACTTCTGGGGCAAAAATTTTAATTCTGTATTCCTGTAGAAGCCAGGCATAGTATTGCAAATCGTAGGCGTTATCAGTGTTCTTACAAGTAATTAAAAATTCATCAAGTTTCTTTTGATACGGGATGAGATCCTGCAGTTTATTCAAATCTTTTTCTCTAGAGTATTTAAGCCTGTCAATTCTTATTAATAGTGCTTTAAGGTATTTAGCATATTTTGTCCAAATCATATCTGTTTTGACAAAATCAGGCTTAAATAGAAAATCGAGTTGACTAGATATATCATCGACACTTTTATCAGCTTCAAATATGTAATTCAGTTTATTAATTATCATATCTCTTTCATTGAGTAAAGTATTGATAATTGCACCTAATTTTTCAGACTGTACAAATAAAGAAGAGAGGGCATGTTCTGACTGTCTATCAAAAGTTACTTTATCTCTGATAGAGACAAAATAATTATCGGATAAAGTGTTATAAATAACATTGTTTATAAATTGTTCTTTATAAGAATCATTATTATATATGTATCCTAATGTTAATATAGCAGATTTGTTAATCGGTAATTTCTTAGTTAAAAATTTAATTTGTTCACTGTAGTGCAGTTTAAATAATCGTATCAAACCCAGTTTATGGTTGGCTTCTGCTTCATTGCTATTCATAAAGACATGCTGGCCAATAGAATCAATCTCATCGACAAGTGCAGGATATCCTATTAATTTAGAATTTTCACCTATTTTAATTTTTTCAGGAACAGGACCTGCCGGCCAATCGGTTTTCTGTGTATAAATCCACTCCTGTATACCATCAAGCTCTGAACTGAGACGTGGCGAGATTTGGTTTCTTAAAGGTATATGTTCGGAAATTTTAATGATTTTATTATTATCATCAATTTCAGCTATTTTCATCTTTAAATATCCTGGGATCCTTTCAATATCGAAATCATCAGGATTAACAATAATATCTTTTTCTCTCACTAAAAATTCACTCATGGCGATTATCAGGTGCTGTTCTCTGAATTCAGGATTATGTTTGATATAATTCAGAAATTCATTTATTACGCTATGTATTGGGTTGCAGGCAATTCTCAGTTGTTTCGGAAGAGTTTTGATAAGTAATTTAATCTTTTCTGGCAGCCAGCCTGGAACAATCCAGTCTAAACACCAATCTGGAAGCTGATGAAGTTTATTATTTTTACAGAATAAAATAATGCCGTCATTATTTTCTCCCGGATTGAATTTATATTTAATTTTAAACTCACAGTCGAAAAATTTTAATTTATCAGGAAAGTCGGACCATTGTATCGGCGTCATTTGAGGAATCATAGCTTCGTTAATATTTATGGCTATGTTTTTACTGCTCTTCCATACCCATCTGTCAAATGCTTTAGAAGTATAGATATTATCAGGAATCTGTTTGTCATAGTGAATATATATGGCTTCTGTATCTAAAAGTGCATTTGGCCTTCTTATTTTGTTTTCTAGTGATGTAATTGTTTTTAACAGTTTCAAGTGTTCTTTAAGCCATCTGTTTCTTATATGAATATTTCCCGGAACTATAGCATCCCTAATAAAAATATTTCTTGTTTCTGCAGAGTTTATTCTGCCGTAATGAATTTTCCTTCCGCTATGCACTTGTAATCCCCGGAATATAACTGCTTCTTGGGCTGTGACAAAACCTCTGTTACTGTCCCACTCAATGTTTGAGTAGCTGTATTTACATAAATGTTTAACTGTTTTCTCTACCCACTCAGGATCTATTACTGCATTCATTCTTGCATAAAGTTTAGTAGTCTCAATAAGAGCAAAAGAGATCATCCATTTAGGTTTTAGTTTAAATAAGACAGAACCAGGAAAAACATTAAACTTTCTGTTTCTGGTTCCTATATACTGATTATTTTCACCCTTTATGCTTATATTGTCAGGAAAGCCTGATAACAAACTGCAGTGAATTTCTTCGAATTTATTTGTATAATCAGCCTGTTTTGTCTTTAGTTTAGTACCCCATTTAAGCTCTTTTATTATGTCAGATAAATCATTGTATAGATTGATCCATTCTTTTATTCTTCTGAAGTTTACGAAGTTATCCCTACATAATTTTTTTATCTGATTATTTGATGATTTAGCATCAATTGCTCTCTGTACAAAATTCCATAAATTTAAAATAGCGATAAAATCGGAATCTTCATTAATCCACTGCTTATGAGCCTGATCTGCGGCTGTTTGTTTTTCAGGATGTCTTTCTTTTGGATCCTGCATGCACAGAAATGATACTATAATTAAAATTTCATGTAAAACATTATATTTTTGACTGCTTATAATGATTTTAGCTAAGTGGGGATCTATTGGAAATTTCGATACAGTTCTGCCATTCTCTGTTAATTCATAATCTTTATCAATTGCTTCTATATCTCTAAGAATTCTGTAGCCTTCACTTATTAACGATGCTTTTGGCGTATCAATAAGTGGAAATTCATTCAGGGCAGGGAGGTTTAGTGTTTTCATTTGTAAAATTACGCCCGCGAGGGACGAACGGCAAATTTCAGGGTCTGTGAACTGAGGTGAATCTTCCAAAGTTTCCTTGTCGTAGAGATAAACACAAATACCGTCTGAAACACGACCGCATCTACCGCGTCTCTGTTTTGAACTTGCTTGAGAAATATGTTCTACCTGCAGTGATTGCACATGGGTTTTGGCATTGTATCTGTTTAGACGAACTAAACCTGAATCAATTACATAACTGATTCCTGGAATAGTTATTGATGTTTCTGCGACATTCGTAGATAAAATAATTCTTCTTCTATTGCCGGTTTTAAAAACACGTTGTTGCTCACTGATATTTAACCTTCCGAACAATGGTAGAATCTCACTGTTTTTCCATTTTTGTCCGTTAAGAATATCCACAGCATCCCTAATTTCTCTTTCTCCGGGGAGAAAAGTTAAAATATCTCCTTCATTATCTAGGTCTGATATCCAGTTTACAGCTCTTAAAATATGAGAAGATAAGTCTTCTTCTTCACTTAAATGCGGTAGGAAAAAATCTTCAATGGGATAGACCTTGCCTTCAACTGTTATTATTGGAGCTTCATTGAAGAAAGCTGAAAAACTTTCCGCATCAAGTGTTGCTGAACTGATTATTATTTTAAAATCAGGTCTTTTTATTAATATTTGCTTAATATAACCTAAAATAAAATCTATATTTAAACTTCTCTCATGTGCTTCATCAATAATTAATGCATCGTACTGTAAAAGCAGTTTATCATTGATTGTTTCCGAAAGTAAAATTCCGTCAGTCATGAATTTTATATAAGTTTCATCTGAAGTTGAATTATTAAACCTAACCTGGCAACCAACTCCTTTGCCGTAGGGAGTATCCATTTCCAGTGCTACTCTTCTGGCCATGCCTGTAGCGGCTAAGCGTCTAGGCTGTGTGCATCCAATTCTGCCAAATTTTCCATAGCCTAAATTATACAGCATTTTAGGGAGCTGAGTTGTTTTACCTGATCCTGTCGTACCGCAAACAATTATTACTTGATTTTCAGATACTGTATTTTTTATTTGTTCAACTTTATTTGTTATTGGTAGATTATTTGGATAATTTACTTTGAGAACTGTATTCCTTTTCCTTGAAAATCTTTGTATAGCTTCATTTTTTAATTTATTAAAAGCTGTTTGTAATTTTTCAACATTTTTATTTTGTTTATTATAATTGTTAATTTTTCTTCTAAGTGAGCTTAATCTTCGCCTATCTATTAGAAGCAGTTCGTTTTCATGATTTTTTATATTTTTTTCCATAATTAGGTATATCATTAATAAAGCCGAGCTTGAGCCCGGCTTGAGTATTTACTCCTGATTCTTTACCACGTTTTCAGACATGATAGTTTGTAATTTTAATACGTCGGTTTTAAACTCATAACATTGTATTTATCGTAAACTTTTCCTTCGGTATACTGTATAGGTTTAACTTTTTTGCCTACTATTATTGAACGTATATTTTTGAATACCAAAGGACCATAATTTGGGGTAGAAGTGATTGTAGCAGATAATTCTCCGTTAATTATTGCTTCTTTTGCTTCTTTATTACCGTCAATACCTATCACAATTATATCTTTACCTGGTTTCAGCCCTGCTTCTTTAATTGCCTTAATGGCACCAATGGCCATTGGATCGCTTTGAGCAAAAACCGCATTGATTTTGATGTTTCCGTTTTTAGATTCTTTTAAAATATTTTTCATCTGTTTATAGGCTTCCTGTTTGGAAAAATCTGCAACAATAATTCTGTATATTTTTAGATTATTATGTTGATCCATGAAGTCCTTAAAACCTTGAGTACGCTCATCTGTTATTTTTGTTTTTGGATTGCCTGTTATTTCAACTACATTCAAATCTCCTGTTGTGTTTTTATACAGCCACCTGGCAGCTTCTATTCCTTCATTATAATTATTAGCGGTAATTAATACATCATATTCTTTTCCCGGTATTGATTCTATTTTACTATCAATAACAATTATTGGAATTTTAGCTTCTCTGGCGGCTGCCAATATAGTATTATATCCATTCATTTTTTCAGGCGCTACAACAATGCATCGTACTTTTTTAGAAATAAGTGTTTCAATATTGGAAGGTTGATTTTTATGTGTATTTTCAACAATGAGTTTAAACTTATATTTTTTAGCTGAGTGCATCATGCTCTTTATTACAGCGGCGTCAAAAGCTGAAACGTCATATTCCGCGGCAAAACCTATAGTGTTTGAATAATCTTTAATTTTATTTGCTGAAACTCTTTCTTTAGAGCATGACGTTATAATAATAAAGGAAAGACTTATTAAAATTAAACCAGCTAATTTTTTTCTCATAATACCATTGACCTTATAATTGATTTAAATATATAATTTTAATTCTAAATGATTAAATCTTTTTTTAAATATCCATATTTGATTATAAATTTAATATTCTTTTTACACGGAAAAGTTACTTAACAGATATGTTTTCGTCATTTTACCATAATTTTTTATCTAAAGCTCTATATTGAATTGATTCGCTAATATGTAACAGTTCGATATTTTCTTTACGATCTAAGTCAGCTATTGTTCTTGCAACTCTTAATATTCTATCAAAAGCTCTGGCACTGAGTTGAAGCTCTTTTATAGAATGTCTGAGATAATTTGATGTTTCAGTATCTAAAGAACAATATTTTTTTAAATCTGCTGTAGACATTTGTGAGTTGGAAAAAATTTTCTTTTTTTCAAATCTTTTTGTCTGAATATTTCTTGCTGTTTCAACGCGCTTCCTGATATTATTTGATGGTTCAGCTTCAAATTTAGTGAGGAGCTCGTTAGCAGATAAAGGATTCAGTTCAATATGTATATCAATTCTGTCTAATAGTGGTCCTGAAATTTTATTTCTGTATTTCTGTATATTAAATGATGAACATCTGCATTCTCTCTGTGTACTTCCAAAGTGTCCGCATGGACAGGGATTCATCGCAGCAACAAGCATAAAATTTGCAGGAAAAGTAAAACTGCCTGCTGCTCTTGAAATTGTTACATCACCATTTTCTAAAGGCTGCCTTAAGACTTCTAAAACATTTCTTTTAAATTCAGGTAATTCATCAAGGAATAAAACTCCATTGTGTGCCAGGCTTATTTCTCCCGGACGTGGCACTGCTTGTCCGCCCAGTAAACCTGCATCGCTAATAGTATGATGGGGCGACCGGAAAGGTCTTTCCTTAATTATTGGAGTATTTTGAGGTAAAAGGCCTATAATACTGTGTATCCTTGTTACTTCAAGAGCTTCATCAATATGCATAGGGCTTATTATACCGGGTATTCTTTTTGCAAGCATTGATTTTCCTGAACCAGGAGGACCTATCATTAAAATATTATGTCCGCCAGCAGCAGCTATTTCTAAAGCTCGTTTGGCATAGAACTGTCCTTTTACTTCAGAAAAATCAGGAAAATCAACAGGATAGACATCTTCGTTTAGCAGATAATTATATGATGATATGTTTAATGGCGCTAAATTTAGCTTGCCTGTGAAAAAACTATGAGCTTCTTTTAAGGATTTAACAGAGTAGACAGGTATATTTCCTGATGCAATTGCTGCTTCCTCAGCATTTTCTTCGGGAACCATAATATATTTAATGTCACTGCAGGATGATGCAAAAAGAGATATAGCTAAAACACCTTTTACAGGGCGCAGATTTCCGTCAAGTGCCAGTTCACCAACTATCAAGCCGTTTGAAACTTTATCTGTTTTAAAGGCACTGTTTGCTGCCAACATACCCAATGCTATCGGTAAATCGAATGAAGCACCTTCTTTTTTAATATCTGCCGGCGCTAAATTAATTACAGTTTTACCATATGGGTATGGTAGGCCTGAACTTTCTATTGCTGAATGTATCCTATCTTTAGATTCTCTGACCGCATTATCCGGGAGACCTACTATATTGACATAAGATTCTTTGCCGTATCCTGTTGCATTAACTTCAATAACAACACTAAATGCATCTATACCTAAAATTGCAGCTGATTTAACTGTGGACAGCATTCTGTTTCCTAAATTTTTCGTTTTTTAATATCCCTATGGTCTTCTAAACTAGCAGAATACTCGGGTTTTGCTAATAAACTTTACTAAAACTTATCAATCAAATTTAAAAATGCGTAACTAATTAATATCCTGTACTGCTTCTTCTTTTCTGGCCAGCACCATATCTGAATCAATCATCATTTTAACCAGTTCTTCAAAACCGGTTTTTGGAGCCCAACCAAGTTTTTTTCTTGCTTTTGAGCTGTCACCTAATAACAAATCTACTTCGGAAGGTCTTAAATAACGAGGGTCGAACTCTACATAATCATGCCAATCTAAATTTAACTGTGTAAATGATTCAGTTAAAAAATCTTTGATGGAATAAGTTTTACCTGTTGCAATGACATAATCATCGGGTTGATCTTGCTGGAGCATTAACCACATAGCTTCAACATAGTCACCGGCAAACCCCCAGTCTCTTTTTGCATCTAAATTTCCCAGATAAAGTTTTTGTTGAAGACCAAGTTTAATTCTTGTTGCAGCTCGGGTAATTTTTCTTGTCACGAATGTTTCTCCTCGTCTTGGACTTTCATGGTTAAACAAAATTCCGCTGCAGGCAAACATATTGTAGCTTTCTCTATAATTTACAGTTAACCAGTGAGCATATACTTTAGCACAGGAATATGGACTTCTTGGGTAGAACGGAGTGGTTTCTTTCTGAGGAGTTTCTACAACTTTTCCAAACATTTCACTGCTGCTGGCTTGATAATATTTTGCTTTACACTTAGTTCTTCTTATAGCTTCCAGAAGTCTCTGAGTACCTAGTCCTACTATTTCTCCTGTATACTCAGGTACATCGAATGATACTCTTACGTGGCTTTGAGCACCTAGGTTATAAATTTCATCCGGATCTATAGAGTGTACAATTTCTGCTAAACTGCTAGAGTCGTTAAGATCGCCATAAACCAGTTCCAGTTTATGTTGTTTATGCGGATCAACGTATAAATGATCAATTCTTTCAGTATTGAATGATGAGGATCTTCTGATTATTCCGTATACTTTATATCCTTTGGATAATAGTAATTCAGCAAGATAAGAACCATCTTGGCCAGTAATACCTGTTATTAATGCTTTTTTCATAACTAAATTTCCTAACTATTTTAAATATATATATATTTCTATTTTGATAAGTAGAATTGAACTGCATCTAAAATATTTTCTTTTATTGGAATATTATTGTTTTGCGCATTTTCTGTGTGCTCTAAACCATGACCGGTCTTAACAAGAATGCTGAAACATCCTGCATTTTTTGCTGAATTAATGTCAGACATTTTATCTCCTATCAAGAAAGATTCTCCTAAATCAATGTCAAAATCTTTAACTGCCTGGAAGATAAGTCCAGGGGCAGGTTTCCTGCAGGCACATTCAAAAGAGTATTCTGGTACTGTACCTTCTGGATGGTGTGGACAGTAATAATATTTATCAATAGATAATTTTTTAAGGCTAAGAAAACGATCTATTTCTTTATGTATGACTGTAATGTCTGTTTCTTTGAAATAGCCGCGAGCTACACCTGCCTGGTTTGTTATTACTATAATTTTATAATCATTATCTCTAAGCAGTTTCAAGGCTTTATAACTATTTTCAAAAATAAGGATTTGTGACGGATAAGAAAGATAGTTGACTTCTTCGATAAGAACTCCGTCTCTATCCAGAAAACATGCTTTATTCTTTTTCATTATTATCCGTTGTAATTATTGTGTATTTTTCTTTGTTCCTTCGGTGGAATAAAAAAAACAGTCCACCCAGAAGATATATTATAAACATTATGGTTGAAAAAAGTAAAGGCATAGCAATTGAGTCTCCTGAGCTAAAACCACCCGCGTATAAAGTAGCTTTTACTACAGCATCTCGGGTTCCTAAACCGCCTGGTGTTATAGGCAGAAGTCCGGCTGTATTGCCCATGGCAATGGAAAGTATTAATGATTTTATAGCTTCCCATGACAGTTTATATACAGGGTTTAACCCTTTAGCTATAAAAAATAGAATTAAAGACATGTTTAGCTGAACAAATACTATCCCAATTAAAACACAGTAAAGCATTGTTTTTTTTGATTTGTTATAAACATCAATAATATCAGTAGCATTACTGACAAATCCTTTTGTAAAGTCATCTACTAAATTCTTAAAATAGGCAAAAACTCTAACTCTCTCCAACTGTTTGTGCATTAATATACCAACGCCGCAAATTATACCTATGACACTGACAATCAAAATTATAACTATAGCCACCTGCGCTGTGTTATGCATTGCTCTGATTTCAGGGATAAAGAATATAGCAACTACTATGGATATTGAAAATTGTCCGAACATTCCCATAAACCTGTCCATAAATACCGTAGAGGTAGCGGCCAGTTTATTTCCTTTAGGAGTTCTTGACAGTAAGAAACTTGTTCTAACCAGATCACCTCCCATAGATCCTCCTGGAATAACCAGTGAAAAAAAATTTCCCTGTACTGCAAGTGAGAGAGTTTCAAGAAATGATACACGGATATTCTGTATTTTAAGAAGTAAGTACCACCTGAAAGCTGAAGCTATCTGTATGACAGCAAAAAACAGAAGTCCGGCTATTAACCAGTTATAGTCAATATGCTGTACAGCCATTTTAAATTCGTCATAATGGCCTGATATAATCCAGCCAATTATTCCTAAAGCAATCCCAAATTTAATTAAAAGCCAAATGATGGATTTGATATGTTGTAGCAGAGTTTTCTTTACGTTTTGATCTAAAGGTGTTTTGTTCATAATTTATATACGAGTATTAATTCCTTTATCTTTTAAGTATTTTTTTACATCATATACGCTATAAGTTCCAAAATGAAATATACTTGCTGCAAGCACTGCATCTGCTTTTCCACTGTCCAATACTTCATAAAGATGTTCAAGTTTACCGGCACCTCCTGAAGCTATAACCGGTACATTAACTTTTTCGGAGATAGTTCTTGTTAATTCTAAATCATAACCATTTTTGGTACCGTCTCTATCCATGCTGGTCAGTAATATTTCTCCTGCACCTAATTTAACTGCATGAAGTGCCCATTCAATTGCATCCCATTCTGTAATATTTCTTCCTCCGTGTGTAAAAACCTGCCATTTATTTTTAGCTGTTTCTTTTGCGTCTATAGCAAGTACAATGCATTGATTGCCAAATTTATCAGCGCCTTTTGTAATTAAGCTCGGATCTTTTACTGCTGCACTGTTTACCGATATTTTATCTGCACCTGCATTCAGCATTATTCTCATATCAGTTACAGTTCTAATTCCTCCTCCTACTGTTAGCGGTATAAATACATTCTCTGCTGTTTTTTCAATAATATCGACCATTGATTTTCTATTATCACTTGTCGCTGTTATGTCAAGAAAAACAATTTCATCAGCAGATTGTCTGTTATATTCAATGGCAGCCTCAACAGGGTCGCCCGCATCAATCAGGTCTACAAAATTTGTACCTTTAACGACTCTGCCGTCAGTAACGTCAAGGCATGGGATTATTCTTTTAGCTAACATATTATGTATATTGGTAATGAGTTAATATTAATATTGCAATATATATTTAAATATAATCATAATTAATTTTTAAA
>DASCNA010000102.1:0-9454 GCA_036011305.1 Victivallales bacterium | reverse complement strand
GAATTTATTTATAAATATTAATTATTAAAATAGAAAAATTAAAAATAGAAGTGCATAATTGGAAATAGTTTTTCCATTCGCTAAGTTATGGTGAAAAATTTTACATCAAATAATTGATTTGTAGGTTTTTTCTTAGAATAAGGACTAGTTTCTAGGTGTTTGCTCTTTTCTAATATCTATTTAAACATAAAACCTTCCTGTATATATGTTTACATAATATAAGTATAATTTTCCTACTGAATGTGTTCATTACGTTTAAGGTTTAACTACAAAATAGGTTAAAATGGGAGGCTTCCAGATCAATATCATTCGGTTATCCCTTATATCTCATTAGTCTTTTTCGAATTAGCTATTAACGGTAAAAATATTTTATATAATGATGGTAATACAAAAAGAGTAAGAAGAGTTGAAGAAAAAAGACCCCCTACTACCACTACAGCCAATGGCTTTTGTATTTCAGCTCCAATGCCTCTGGAAAACAGAAGAGGAATAAGTCCTAAAGCTGAAGTGACCGTGGTTAGTAATACTGGATTAAGTCTTGATGCTGCCCCTTTATAAATTGATTTGCCAGGTTCTGTTCCTCCTTTAATATTCTGATTAATAGCATTTACCATAACAACACCATCAAGAACAGCTATACCGCATAATGCAATAAAACCTATGGAACTTGGTACTGAGAGATATTCCCCTGAGATAAACAAAGCAATTATTCCACCTATAACAGCCATTGGAACATTTACCATTATAATAAAAGACTGAATTACAGAGTTAAATGCGAAATAAAGAAGTATAAATATTAGAACCAGAGAAATAGGAATGACAATCATCAGTCTTTTCTGAGCCCGATCCTGGTTTTTGAACTGACCTCCGTAAACCACTGTATATCCAGGAGGAAGTTTCACTTCTGAAGCTATTTTTCTCTTTATCTCGGCAACAACACTTCCCATATCTCTCTCTCCTATATTAGCTTCTACAACTACTCTGCGCTGTACATCATCACGTTTAATTTGCGGTGGTCCTGTTTTTATCTCTACATCTGCAACATCACGAAGTTTAACTATTCTTCCATTAGGTGAACGAAGCAATAGATTTTGAATAGCCTGTATATTATCACGATACTTTTTCTCTAAGCGCACATATATATCGTATCTTTCATTTCCATTAATGATCTGTCCTGCAGACATACCTCCAATACTATTTGATATTAATGACATGATCTGATCTATCCCTATATCATAGCGTTTCAGTTTTTCCCTAATTGGAGCAATAACAAGCTGAGCCTCACCTGTAATAGGTTCCATTGCCACATCTTCTGTTCCTTTTACAGTTTTTATGATTTTTTCAATTTTTTTCCCTTTTTCAGCAAGAACTTTAAAGTCAGGGCCAAATAATTTAACTGCTAATTCAGCTTTTACTCCTGACAGCAACTCATCAACACGGGTCGCTATAGGTTGGGAAAAAGAAAATAAAAGGCCTGGATATACCGACATTTTCTTCTCCATCTTTCGTTGAAGCTGTTTTCTGTTATCGACGCTGGTCCATTCAGATGCAGGTTTTAACCCAACAATAATTTCTATATTTGAAACAACTTCAGGACATCCTCCTAATTCTGCTCGCCCAATTCTTGCGGAAGCATATGTAACTTCTGGGAATGTGAGCAGTGCTGCCTCCATTTTTTTTGCAACTTTTAACGATGTTTTAAGACTGGTTGACGGCCCTAAGGTAACCCTTATATTAAGTGCCCCTTCCTCAAGTTCAGGAAAAAATTCGGTTCCTAAAAAGGGAATTAAAGAAATTGAAGCTATAAAAAGTATCACTGCTGATATAATAATTGTTTTAGAGTATCTTAAAGTTTTATTCAAACAGAAACAATATAGCTTATTTATGGGGTCTAAAATAAAATTTTTTCTATTCTTAACTTCCCGATGGTATAGATAAGTAGCTAAAGCAGGTATTACTATTATCGCTACAATTAACGATGCTATCATCGCAATAACAATGCTCATTGTCATTGGATAAAACAGTTTGCCCTCCATGCCCTCTAGAGTCAAAATAGGAATAAAAACAACTATAACAATAAGAGTAGCAAACAAAACAGGTCTTGCGACTTCAAATGTTGCCTCTTCAACCCGTAACTCAAGAGCTTCAGAGTCTGCATGACCTTCATTATATATATTATAGTTAAGGTCGCTTATATGTTTTAATATATTTTCGATCATGCAAATAGATCCGTCAACAAGCATGCCTATCGCTACAGCTAATCCACCAAGTGACATTAAATTCGCTGACATGTTAAAATATGCAATTATTGTTAATGCAAAACCTATGGAAATTGGTATAGACAGCAAAACTAAGAATGTTGCTCTTAAATTTAACAAAAACAGCAGTAACATTATAAAAATGAGGATAAATGCAATAATTAATGCTTTAATTACAGTGTGAACTGCATGTTTAATCAGGTACGATTGGTCATATATTGTTTCAAGAGTCACTCCTTCTGGAAGGGCTCTTTGAATGATAGGAATTTTTTTCTTAATACTGTTTATTGTTTTTTCTGTATTTGCTCCTGTACGCTTTAAAATAATACCTGTTACAATTTCACCTAAAGGTTTTGCTGTTCCGTTTTTATCACGCAAAGTCATAGTAACAGCACCCTGGCGAATTTCTGTGCCGTATGCTATTTTAGCAACATCTCTTAAATGAACTACAACACCATTTTTTTCTTTAATCGGTATATCTGCTAAATCAGTTAAAGCCTGATTTCCGGGTTTTAACCTGCCTACACCCCGGATAATGAGTTGCTCATCCCCGTGATCCAGGTACCAGCCTCCTGCATTACTATTGTTTTTTTCAATACTTTTAACAATATCATCCATGCATAAATCATATTTCATAAGCATTGAAGGTTTTACAAGTACCTGGTATTGCTTTACTTCACCACCGAATGAAAGGATATCTGTTATGCCATCAATAGGAAGAAACAATAATTTAACAAGCCAGTCATTATAACTGCGTAAAGTCCTGATATCATACTTTTTAGAATCATTGCTTTTTAAGAAATACTGATAAACATATCCTAGTCCTGAAGTATTTGGTCCAATACTTGGCTTTCCAGTATTTTTAGGTATGTTTTTTTCTGCTTCCTGCAGCCTTTGAAAAACAAGCTGTCTTGCTTTATAAATATCTACTGTGTCTTTAAAAACAACAGTTACAATGGAGAGACCTGTCCTTGAAAGTGATCTTACTTCTTCAACATCAGGTAGTGTATACATAACAGATTCAATTGGAAATGTTACCAGTTGCTCCATCTCTTCAGACGCCAATCCTTCTGCTTCAGTATTTATTTCTACCTGTATATTCGTTACATCAGGAAAAGCATCTAAATTAAGGGTTGGTAATGTTATAATTCCTGCAATAATAACTACTACTAAACCTATAATTACTAATAATCGGTTCTTTACGGCAAATAAAATAATTTTTCTTAACATTCTTGCTCCAGTTTTAATGGCATTTAGTGGAAAAACTGCTTTTCAATAATTCAGAATGCAAAGCAAAGGCTCCATTTGTAACTATTTTAGATCCTGATTCTATTCCCTCAATAATTGATTTTTTACCAATGGTGTCTATAAGAGTTACTTCAGTCTGTTTAAAGTGGTTAGGTTTAATTTCTTCATAAACAACCCAACAACCGTCAGCAAGTCGAAATATAGAGGACTCAGGTACAACTATTGCATGTTGCATCCTTTCAATTTCAACTCTGCAGTCTACAAACTCTCCAGAATGTAATGTTCTATTATTATTAGAAATTGATATGATAATTTTCTGAGTTCTAGTAATAGGGTCCAGTTTAGGATAGACTTGAATAACTTTTCCAGCTAAAGTACTTTCTGAACTACTTATTAATACATTGGCTCCTTTTTTAATTTTGCCAACATCATTACCTGGAAGGCTAGCTTCTACCCACAAGGAAGAGTCATCTATAATACTTAAGAGTTCAATCCCGTCTTCTTTATCTTCTACAAAACGTTTTCCTAGTGCAAGGTTATCTGTATATATTTTGCCATCCTGTGGAGATAAGATTGTAAAATTTCCAGTTATTTTACTTGGATTGTCATTTTTAATTAAATCCATAACCTGTTGTCTTGTCATTCCGTATGAAATTAAAATGGAAATCATTTTATAAAATTCAATTTCTGCTTTTTTATATTCTCTTTTACTAATTGAATTTGTTTTTACTAAATTTTTAAACCTTTTCCAATCATTATAGTAATTTAAAAGTTTTCCCTGTGTTTCAGCTACTTCGATGCTGGACAAAGTTACTAAAGGGTCTCCTTTTTTTACATTTTGCCCAATAGTAACCCATAACTTTTCAACTTGACATGATACCCTAACTGATATTGTAGAAAATAAACTAGGATCAGGAATGACCTCTCCAGGAACGTTCGTAAACTTCGTTATAGGTTTTGATTTTATAGATTTAATATTTATTCCAGCTTCTTTTTGAGATGATTTACATAATTCGATTTCATTAATATCTTCATTATGTTCGACAGAATCAGTTTTAGTAGCTACTTTTTTATTAGACTTACACAGCATATCTGAGTTTGCAGTATTTGCTGATCCAGTAAAAATAATTATAAGAATGAATGCAAAATTTAAAATTTTCATTTTTATGTTCCTAATGCAAAGTTTATAAAGTTATTAGTTCTTTTTTTTGATTGACTTATAGATATGTTGTAATCTTAGTAAATTAATTTCGTTGAATCTTAGGCAATAGTACTTGTATTAAATCTTAGTTCTGAGGTAAGAACACTCTTTTTAATGTTAATTGAAAGATCGTATAGAATAATTCCAGATATGAATTTTCAGTGTTCTTGCACCTGCATATTAATGACAAAAAAAAATTAAAAGTATTAACTTAATCATAGCCTGCCCCATAATATCGTTTTCAAATAAAGAAGAATTAAAATACTGGATGTATCGTTTATATAAGAAGAATTATTTTGTTAAGGGGAGCTGGAAAAGGACTTATAAGATAAGGTTTTAGAAAAAATGGTCTATTTTTTTTATTTCGTGGGGGCAAAAATATACAAGAATCGTTAAATAGAATAACAAGAGCAATATATTTTACTTTGGAGTTATGTTTTTTAGGAAGATCATAATTAAAAGCTGTATTAAAACATTTACAATGAGTTACATCATCACAGTTTTTGGTTTTTTTATTTATCAATTTATCAAATAGTTCATTATCAATAAAGTTATTAACTGAATCTACTTTATTTTCACAGTGAAGTGGTGCATTTTTTGAGCAACATAAATTTGTCTCATGCCCATATACAGTTAATGATATGAAGAAAAAAGAAGATACAAAAAAAAACCTAATTATGTAGTCACTGATGCGTAATTTTGATTTAGTTTTCTGCATAATTCATAATTATGCAATATTTTTGAAAAAATTCAACTTTTAAGTTTGCTTAAAATTATAATCTAAATGTAGTGCTGTTGTTTTTAAGGTATATATTTGATTAGGAGTAATTTTTACTTTAGCATTTCTTTTAAAGATTATAACCGAAAAACAATACAACTAACATATCAAAATATCCTTAATCATAATCACTCCTAGTTTTAGCTATAATTGCAATAACACCCTCTATTGTATATTAATAATTACAGAAAGCTAGATATCCCATATGTTAAAGAATTTGAAATGGTTTTCTAAAAGAAAATTCTGAAAGAATGATTAAGCCTGCCTATACTGGTTCCATTCTCTTCGATATACCTTTGTATGCGCGTGTGCAAAAACAGGTATCCAGTTATCTTTACTTGAAGAAATAGTTGGATATAAAAAATTTGCTATGAGAAAATATTATACACGATATAGCAATGAGTATAGGCATCAATGAAAGTGAAACTTTAAAAAAGAGTTGACTGTTTATATCTTAATCAAGTTTCTATATCAATTCTTTTATTGAATCATCCTCTGATAGAAATTTTCCTGATTTTTCATCATATTTATACTTTGTACTATCCTCTTTAAAGTTGTTTCCTGGTCAAATGCAACCTATATTTCATCGCCTTGAGAATCTTTATCTAACTCTTCTGGTACCTTCCCCTTAACTAGACCTCAATTCCTAAAAATTGAGGTTGGATACTTACTTTACTTAATACTTCTCAGATATTTATTTATCCTACCAGCACTATCTCATTTGATTTCCCATCGAATGTTTTGATCTAAGAGAGTCAGTTTATGTAACCCGTTTATGAAGACGGTCAACCTGCAAACAAAAGGCATCGAGTCTAGATTGGAGGACTTGAGGTAATGGATTACCATCGCACTCAACAGATAAAAAAGGAAGAGTAGTGAATTTCTTCAAATGATCTACGCCGTGCATTCCTTGCAATCGGTCATTTCCTGCTACTCTGCACTCCTGGGATAGAATGGCCTCGATTAGTCGCGTGGGCAGGCAGGCAAAAGGTCCGATAGAAATCATCCCGTGAACGTGGTGAGTAATTTCTTTGAAAAATGAACCTATCACTAAGATCATCTCACCAGTAAAAGATTTGTTGATGAACCTGCTTCCCATTTCCATAGTTTTTTTGAGGTCCACGGTTTCATATTCATAAAGATGTGAATGTGCTAGTATATTCTTAATCTTCACTTCAATTCGTCGTTTCACGAGATTTCTCGTCATGATTTCTAGCTTGTCCCGGAATCCCATCCTGGATGAGTAAGCAGCTTCATTCGCTGTAAGGCTGTCTGTGTAGTGCAAATACTCTAAAACCGGAGCTCGTTTGACCACAATGCCATCTTTAATCAGACGCTTAACTACACCTTCGGACGAAAACTCCTCTTTTCTCACATAGATCTCACCTGACAGTAACACTTTTTTTGCTTTGGAGAGTGGATACTTCAAACTTATAGTCGCTAATGCATCCGCTACTTTTTTCAATTCAACGTAGAGGTTAGAAGGGCGCGCTTCAATGCAAGTGCTGATTCGTTGCATTTGTTCGTCGTAGAGGCAAAGAGCATTTTCCGTATCGACCGCGAGTACGCAGATTGCGTTCCTTATGTCATCCATGATATCGGCTACGATTATGGACTTGAGCAAGGTAATTGTATTCAAAGTCCCGATTCCAGCAAAGCTGTTACCTGCTGAGAAGGTAAGCATCGCTAGATTAGGGATCTTCTTCTTTTCGATGAGTCTTCTGAGAAAAACGTAATACTGACAAAAGCGACAGCTTCCGATAGAAGTCGGCATGAAGTAGAGAATCAGTTCATCGTTGTTTGTTCGAGCCTGTTCGTATTCCAACATAGATCCTATTACCAGAATGAGAGGCAGACACTCCTTGCAAAGAGTATGTTTACGGCCCAACATGAGAGTGTTGAAATCAGGTGGTGAGACAGGTTTGCAGTTGAAACCAAAATTCCTCATCGCAGCCGATACCAACTCGCTTGACGTCCTTCCCATAGATGGAAGGAGCAGTTTAACTCGGGGATCTTTAACCGAACACGAATCACCTTTGCTGCTGATATAGCGGAACTTTTTCCCTTCTTTGACCACAGTCGCCATTCTAAATGATTTGGTCGCAGATTTATCTTTGATGCCGAGCTTTACGTAACGCTCAACAATATCCAGAAACGCTTCCACCCTCGTATTAATTCCAGCGTCAGCGCTGTGGGAGTCCAACTCCAGTGTAAGGGAAGGTTTGTTTTTCATAATATCCCGAAAATAAGTCAGTATGATGCTATCCGGACCACAACCGAAATTAGTGACAAAGACGCCGAAAAGTTGGGGATGTTTCTTGACATAATAGGCGGCCTTGATGAGCTCTTGTGAGGATGCCCAGGCTATGTTTTCAATACAATCCTCATCGTCGTAGCGTAGGCTGTCAAAAGGCAGAACATAAATACCTCGGGAGGCGAACTTCCGTGGAATTCCAAGATTGGTTTCCCCAACAAAAGCGTTGTAAGGTCTTCCAAAGAGAACGATAGCTATTTTCGAGCGGTCTTCTTCCAGCTCTTTAAGTAGTTGATCGCCAATTTTCTTCCTTGCTTCAAGAAAGCTCCTCAGTTCGCTCACTGCCAAGGTATAAGCAGAATGCGCCTGCTCTTTGCTGTAGTTCAGACTTGAAGCCACCTCGGCGAATTGTTTATCCATTGTATGCCAACCCTTAGAAAAATCCAGGATTGGACTGATAAGCTTTTTATGGGCTTGCCTGAAAACGCTTCGAAAGCAGTAGTGCTCTCCTTCCGCCATGATGCAGACATTTGGATCTCCTGTATTAAATCGGCCACCTGGTGGCACGTAAACTTGCGCGACATGCGGGAGAAATATGTAGTCTGGATTTTTATTGAGAAGGTTCTGAAAGACTCCGTGGGCAACTTCGACAGGATAACAGAAAGAAGATGTAACTTTTTTACATCCCTCCTGCTCAATGCCGTCAGAGAGAACCACTTCACAACCTAATTCCTTGAAGAAATGGTAATACAGGGGAAACAGTGTGTTGACGTACAGGGATTTTGGTATTCCGATTACCGGGGTGGCAAACCTATTCCGATTGTCTAAATCATTCTTGTCGTAAAATTCTTCGTACCGGTCGAAGACGAGGTGCTGTCTTTGGGTAACAAGATCAAAAGGCTTAGGTTCGATTGATAGCTTATGAACAAGGTTGTAGTGTAGGTTGCATGCGCCACCAAAGGTGTAATTTTTGCTATCTACTTTGATTATGTTGATACTGCAGTTTCTATCACAGTCCTGCCCTTTACCGGAACAGATGAAGCTTTTGCCGTATTTCACATCTCTTTTGGCAAGTTCCTCGAGCTCGTAATGTTTCTCTTTGAGAAGGCCGACATTAATCCTGTTCTTAACTTCAAGAGCAACGCCGAAGGCACCCATCAGTCCGGGTTCGGGAGGAACAATGATATCTCTGTCCAGCAGAGTAGCCATGGCTAGTGGTACGGCTCGGTTGTAACACACCCCGCCCTGCATAAAAATCTGTTCACCGATCCTCCGCTGACCCTTTACCCGATTGTTGTAGTTCATACATATAGAATAAACGAGTCCGGCTATGATATCCTCGATATCAACGTTTTCTTGGAGAGCGTCTTTGATATCGCTATTGATAAATGCGGCGCATTGATCGTTGAAGTTCGGTGGGAGCTTCCCTTGAAGGGCGATATCTTCAATTTTCCGATAGTCGATATTGAAGCTTTCTTTTATCGCTTCTTCCAGAAAAGAGCCAGTTCCTGCCGAACAAGCCTCATTCATTGCATAATCACAAGGCACACCATTCACAAGATGGGTGTATTTGGCATCCTGACCACCGATTTCAAAAATTGTATCTACATCAGGATTGAAATACGCAGCAGCAGCGGCATGTGCTAAAATCTCAGTTATTATTTCATCGGTCTGCCCATGCAATCCTGTTATTTGCCGTCCTGAACCAGTAACTC
>DASCNA010000101.1:0-44489 GCA_036011305.1 Victivallales bacterium | reverse complement strand
AAATCAGTATCCAAAAACTGAAGCTATACTGCTATATACAATGCAGTACATCTTGTGGTTCCCGAACACAGAATTTTAAAGTAACACCATATATACTCTTGTCAAATTAAAATAAATCTTTTTTAAGAAAAAAATAAATTACACCAGATAATTAATATATGAGTTATAATATATTGTATATAGACGAATTGATTTGCAAACAAACTCAATATGACATTATCAAAAAAAAGGATATTTATAGGTAAAGTACCAACATTATTTATATCAGAACAAAAAACAGAAGATAGCAATAACAGATCCTGTGTCTTGTTTTATCATGGATTTGGTGCTTCTAAAGATATTCAAATGGAGGAATTGATAAGTCTGGCATCAAATGGATTCTTAACCATCGGTATTGATAACATAGGGCATGGCGATCGGAAATATTCAGATTTTGATACTAAATTTTCCGAAGATAATCCAGAAAGATTGCAAAATATAATTGAGGCAGTGAATTCAACTGCTGATGAAATATGCAATATTATAGATTATTTAATTAATAACAAAATTGTTAAACCGGCTAACATTGGCATAGTAGGAATATCTATGGGAGCTTTTATTGCATACAAAATACCTGTCTTAGAAAATAGGATAAAAGCAATATCTGCTATACTCGGTACTCCTGAATACTCTTTTAACAATATATATGACTACACAAAAAAATATGATATAATATCTCTATTATCACAAAATGCTGCTAAAGATAATATTGTATCATCAATCGAGACAAAAAAGCTTCACCAGGAACTTAGAAAAACTTTTAAAAATCCTGATGATAGATTCAAATTTGTAGAATATCCTAATTCAGGACATTTTATGAATGAAACTGAATGGAATAAATGTTGGAACTTAAATTTACAGTGGTTAAAAGAAAAACTATAAAAGAACAAAGCCTTATCTAAATTCTTTTAAAATAACTTAGACAAGGCAATAAATAGGATACTCTAAAACTATTTACTATCTAAATGGCTTTTAGCCCTGTTAATAATATCAGCTTTGACTGTTAAATAGTTCTGCCCGCATAAAAGAATGCCCCACTCTGTACCTATAGCCTGCCTTATATTCACAAGCTCATACTTAGATCTTTCAGACTCTGGAATACCGGCATTTTTCCATAGGTTATCAACTGCTTCATTATAGCTTGGAGAACTAATTTTAAATGCAACTAAAATTTTCCATCCATAACTGCTGCCTGATACTGCACTTTTATAAATACTGATATCTTTTCCGGCAAAAGATACAGGATTTACGACCGGTCCGTATGTTACTCTTGCATAAGCAGAAGTAGAAATGAAACTAAAACTTAAGATTAAAGAAAATAATACTACTAGAATTGGCTTGTTATTAATCTTACAACTTTTCATAATAAATCCTTTTATTTGTTTAAAGATTTGCCTCATATTATAGTATACGATAAAAAAATATCTACTGTATAAATTATATTATTCGGATAGTTTAATATATTAATAAAAATCAAATTATTAGGTAATTGATTTAAATTTAAAATTTCTCTACAGGTATGGGTTTATTAGCTAATATGTTCTCAATTCTATCCATTAAGTCTACAGTCATTTTTCTATAGTTTTCTAAAGAACTAAGGTTGTCTTTCAACTGGTCTATTTTTGATGCTCCGATAATAACCGAACTTACATTTTTATTTTTAAGGCACCATAAAAGTGCCATATGATGAACCGGCAGCTCAAATTCATCTGAGAGATTGCATAAGTCAATAACTTTTTTTATTTTAGGATCCCAATCATCTGAATACAAACCATCTTCACTCCAGTCATATCCTGACAGACTAAAGCGGCTATCTTCAGGAATTCCATTGTTGTATTTTCCTGTTAAAACGCCATTATCTAATGGAGACCAGATAGTAGTCCCTAAACCTACACTATCATATAAAGGTAAAAATTCTTTTTCTATTTTCTCACGGCAAAACATATTATATTCAGGCTGTTCAACTGTAGGAGGAATTAGGTGCAGTTCTCTTGCAATACCATATGCTTCACTTATTTGCTGTGCTCTCCATTGCGATGTCCCCCAATAAAGTACTTTTCCCTGTTGAATCAAATCATGCATGGCTCGAACCGTCTCTTCAATAGGAGTATCAATATCAGGTCTATGGCAAAAATATAAATCCAGATAATCAACGTTAAGCCGCTTTAATGCTGCATGACAGGCATCAACGACATGTTTTCTGCTAAGCCCTTTCTGAGTTGGTTTTTCTCCTCCCCAGAACACTTTACTTGAGACACAATATGAACTGCGTGGCCAGGATAATTTTTTCAACGCACTTCCCATAACTTTTTCAGATAAACCATTTTCATAAACTTCAGCATTATCAAAAAAGTTAACTCCATTATCATAGGCCAATGACATCATTCTATATGCCAAATTAGAATCTATCTGTTTATGAAATGTGACCCAGGAGCCAAAAGAAAACACACTAAGTTTCAAGCCTGCTTTACCTAACTTTCTATATTCCATAACTCAACATCCTTATTTTTCATAAATATCAATTTCATTAATCTACATATATTTTAGGTCAACAAAAGCACTGATACAGTAAACATTTATTATTTTACATTAAATTTAAAGCATCAACGTCGATGTATATATTCACATCTTTACTTCTGTATTTCCTAAACAATAAAGATGTGATATCAGATTTCAATTTATATTTTAAAAATCCTCTGATCATAACACAAAATCTAAATTTGTTTTTCATTTTTTCTATTGGTGAAGGAACCAAAGGTGAAACTCTAATATTTTCCGGCATAATTGTCATAAGCTCTTTCATAAAATTATCAGCCACTTGTTTAACTTTTTCTTCATTAATACCGATAAATCTAATAGTTGATAAGTGAGTTTCAGGTGGATAGAAAAGTTGCTTTCTCATTTCTATCTCTTCCTGATAAAAGTTTAGAAAATCATGTTTTACAGCGTATTGAACAGCAGAATGGAAAGGAGTAAAAGTTTGAATATATACTTCCCCGGGAATAACACCTCTACCAGCTCTACCTGCAACCTGAGTTAAGAGTTGAAATGTTCTTTCAGAAGCTCTAAAATCAGGAATATGCAAGCTCAAATCAGCATTAATTATGCCGACTAAAGTAACATTTGGAAAATCAAGTCCTTTTGCTATCATTTGAGTTCCTATTAGAATATCAATTTCTCCTTTTCTAAACGCACTCAATACTTTTTCATAAGACCCTTTATGTGTCATGGTATCTGAGTCCATTCGCTTTATTCTTGCTAAAGGGAATAATTTTGATGCAATATTTTCTATTTTTTCAGTACCTACCCCGGAATACTTAATATCCGGCGCATTACATTCCGGACAGTGCTGAGGTGCTTTTACTACACTGCCGCAGATATGACAGGAAAGATAATTATTAGCCCTATGAAAAGTATAATCAATAGAACAATTACTGCAGGACGCTGTATAACCGCAATGACTACAGCTTAAATGGGTTGCAAAACCTCTTCTATTTAAAAAGATGATAACCTGTTCACATTTACCAAGTCTCTCGTAAATAGCTGCTATTAACTCCTTTGAAAATATACTATTTCCAGTAGATACTATTTCTCCACGCATGTCTACGGTTTTTACTTCAGGCATTAACCTGTCATCAATTCTTTTTGTTAACTTTATTAATAGATATTTATCTTTTTCAGTATTGTAAAATGACTCAAGAGATGGAGTCGCTGATCCTAATATAACAGCTGCTTTTTCTTTGTAAGCTCTCATAACAGCAACATCTCTGGCGTGGTATCTAGGAGCTTCATCCTGTTTATATGAATTTTCGTGCTCTTCATCAACTATAATCAGACCCAATTTTCTAAATGGAGCAAAAAGGGCACTTCTGGCACCAACAACAATGCTGACTTTACCTTCATATACCTTAGACCATTCATCAAAACGTTCACCTTCGCTTAATCCACTGTGCAGCACACTTACAGAGTCTCCAAATCTGGCTCTAAATCTTTCAGTAGTCTGCGGGGTTAGAGATATTTCAGGAACTAAAACAATAGCTTCTTTACCTAATTTAAGAACATATTCAATACATTTAAGATAAACTTCAGTCTTTCCACTTCCGGTAACTCCATAAAGCAGAGCTGTAAAATATTTAGAGTTTCCATCTAGAATATTTTTAATTTCATTTACAGCAATGCGTTGTTCATCTGTTAGTTCAGGAGGTATAGAAGAAACCAAAACAGCATCTCTAAAAGGATCACGATTAACTTTTCTAGTTTCTTTTTTTATAATATCTTTTTTTTCTAATGATTTAATAACAGAATCACTGCATCCTGTTTGCCTTTTCAATAATGACAAAGGGATATCTGGCTTTTGTAATAATAATTCAACAACTTTTTTCTGTGCATTAGCTTTATTTTCGGAAAATAAAAATTCACCTGCTTTTTTTGGATCGTCCAAATATATATAAATTAATTTTTTATGTGTTATTTTCCCGCTTCTTACCGCCCCAGGTAATAAAGCTCTAATAGCCTGCTCCTTAGAGCAGCAATAATATTTTGCGAGCCATTCGCCTAATTCCAATAATGATGAAGGTATTACAGGCCTAGTATTACATATGCCTATTATTTCTTTAAGCTGATTTCCATAATCAGATTTACTCAAAAGAGCAACAGCACATCCTATAATATTTCTATTGCCAAATGGTACATTAACATGCATTCCTAATTTTACATGATCTAATAATCCAGTGGGTATTTTATAATCAAAATATTTGTTAAGACTTAGATTTACTGAAACTCTAACTATTTTATTATCAGATTTCATTTACTTTCTTTTGTTTCAATGAAGGAACGTAGTTATTTATCCATACAAATAACTAAACATTCACATTAATATTGATCATGACTTTTTATCCCTTATAAATGAAGCAAAACTATTATCAGAAATAGTTACATTAGCAACATTGGCATTTACAAAATAATAAGTTAATTCTTCAACTGTACTGAAACCGTCAAAGGTTAGTTTTACATTTTTATTGCCGAAAATGTAATAATTACCTGTTAAATGTTTAGTTATTCCTAATGGAAAATAAATAGTAGCTTTATATTTATTTTCTTTATAAAAGCTTATTTTAATTGTCTTGACAAACCAAAGAAGAAGGTTGTTCGGTTTTATGATTTCAGTTTTCCAGTCACCTATTATATTTTCATGAATGTACTGTGTCTTATCAACATTCGAAGCATTGATATTACAATAATAATAAACAGTGACAATTATTAAAAATATTTTTAAAGTATTCATAAAAAATTTTGATTAATTTTATTCCCAATTCCATATAATAATAAAACCAAGAGTTAATAATAATCAACTACCTTAACGTATTAACCTGCATCTGCCTGTCTTCAGACACCCACATAATATCCTCTGGTATTATAGGATATTTATCAAATAAATGAACGTTTTTATAACGATTATTTATAGCAATTAATGAATCACGACAAAACAGAAATGTATAAGGCTGCTCCTCGTGAAGCAATTCATGAAATTGATGGGCTAGCTTAACTCTTTCTTTAAAATCAAAACATGTTCTTATTTTCTCTATAATTCTATCAGCTTTTTTGTTCTTAAATCCGATATGATTACTAGATCCCATGATATCTGCCATGCTGCTGTGCCATATTTGAAACGGATCTGATTCAAACCCCATAGACCAGCCCAATGATACTACATCAAAATCTTTTTTTTCCAATCTTTGGACATAGACTGACCATTCAACTTTATTTATATTCATTACTATACCTGCTTTTTTCATATCCTCTTTAATTATTGGAAACATTTTCTCCTGAGCAGTGCTGTTCGAAATAGTAAGAACAGTAAATTTAAACGGTTTGCCATCTTTCTCTAAAACACCATCTCCATTATTGTCTTTCCATCCTGCATCCAAAAGCAGTTTTTGAGCTGTTGCTATTGAAAACTTATAAGGTTTAATTGATTTATCATAATACGGACTATCAATAAAAAAATTGCCTGTTACAACTCTTCCAAGATTAGAGAAAACAACTTTAAGTATTTTTTTTCTATCTACAAGGTGCGTTAAGGCTTTCCTAACATTTTTATCTTTAAAGAGCGGATTCTTAAGGTTATATCCTATATATGAATATGATTTTGACGGATATTTATATTTGTCTAGAATGTATGTTTTACTGTTTTTATTAAATTCAGGAATATCTGTTCTGTTTACCCACTGATCAGCAGATAAATGCATTTTATCTATATCTTCAGACAAAAGTGACTGAAATTGAGTATTAGGATGTTTAATTATTTCATATACTAGGGTTCTGATAGGAGGAGCAGCACCGTACTTATTACCAAAATAATTATCCCATTTCTTTAGTATTATTCTCTGCCCAGCATCCCAGCGGTCAAATTTATAAGGTCCGCAGCCAACTATTATTTTATTTCTGCCATAATCATCATTAAATTTTATACCGTCGAAAGGGCCTTTATAACTATGGTATAAATGTGAAGGCAAAGGTGATAATCCAAGAGTGCTTGATTCTGATAGAAAATATTTTTTATTCCAGTAAACTTTAAATTTATATTTTGATATAATTTCTATCCGTTCCAAATCTTTATAGTAAGTTCTAATAGGTGCGCAATCGATATTTTTATTTTTTACCACCTGGAGAAAAAATTTAAAATCCTCAGAAGTCACCTCTACATTTTTCCATTTTTCCCCTGTAACAGGATCAGTAAAATCATGCCATAAAACACCTTTTCTTAATTCAATTGTATATACAAGTTTATCATCAGACAATTCCCATTTTTCTGCCAACAGCGGTTTGAATTTTTCAGGATGTTCATAATCTCTAGCGGCTAAACTACTATTAACTTTACTCCACAGCTCCGCAACAAAAGCATCATTATTTATGATATAATTCATATTCTTTGCGGCACTAATAACAGGAGCTATCAATCTGCCTCCAAATTGAGCTTTCTGATTAAAATATTTTAAATTTGCAATACCGTTGTTTTTATAAATTGAATTTGATATATTATGGACAAATTTCTTATTATTTATCTGGTGTTCTATTTTCTTTAATACACTCCCCTGTTTATATAGCTGAGCAGATAGTTTTTCTATTTGATATCTTGAATGATCAATTGATTTTATTATCATAATCCCTATTACTACAATAACTATTACAGCAATAATCAAAATGATATTCGATAGAAAGCCTTTGTTGTTAAGTGTCATATATCTCCTTTCTAAATTATCTGGTCCATTTGATTAGGCATAAGGGATTACTAAATTTATAACTCATGCAAAGATATGATCAATATTCTGTGGTTCTTAAATACTGAAAGAAATAATTTTCAGTACTACCACAATATCACAATAACATAAAAACAATCATCATCAGATTAGTTTAAACAATATTTAAACTTTCATCAAATTAGCTATAGATTACACATATTAATTTTGATATAAAGTATTAATAATTTCATTAGCTTTTTTTTTATAAAGTACTAATTTAGTAAAATTATTATAAATAATTGTCATTGTTATTTTAACCATGATTATAGTACATGATGTATAGCCAGCTTGTTTGACGATAACTATCCAAATTTATAACTTTAAGGAACTAACCAAAGATGAGTGATGATAAAAAAGCCATAAAAAAAACTGACGATAAAAGTTTAAGAGATAAAAATCTTTCAATTGTCATGAGCCAGATAGAAAAAGAATATGGTAAAGGTTCTATAATGTTTTTGGGTGATAATTCTACGCGTGTAGACATACCAACTATCAGTTCAGGAGCACTGGCTCTGGATATAGCCCTTGGTGTAGGGGGAGTTCCTCGAGGAAGAATTCTAGAAATATATGGACCTGAATCATCAGGTAAAACTACAGTATGTCTTCATATAATTGCTAATGCTCAAAAAGCTGGAGGAGCATGCGCCATTGTTGATGCAGAACATGCATTGGATCCAACTTACGCAAATAAAATAGGTATTAACCTAGATGATTTATTAATTTCTCAACCTGACTGTGGTGAAGATGCTTTAAATATAGCAGAATCATTAATTAGGAGTAATTCTATTGATGTTTTAGTTATTGACTCTGTAGCAGCTTTGGTTCCAAGAGCAGAAATTGAAGGACAGATGGGCGATTCTCATATGGGACTTCAGGCCAGATTAATGTCCCAAGCCTTAAGAAAAATTACAGGAGCCGTTAACAGGAGCAAAACCTGTGTCATATTTACTAACCAGATAAGGTCAAAAATTGGAGTAATGTTTGGAAGCCCTGAAACAACAACAGGAGGTAATGCTCTCAAATTTTACAGTTCTATCAGAATGGATATCAGAAGAATCGGTGCCATTAAAGATAATAAAGGAGAAATTATTGGTAACAGGACACGGGTTAAAGTTGTAAAAAATAAATTAGCTCCTCCTTTTAGAGAAGCAGAATTTGATATTCAATACTCACAGGGAATATCAAGAGCCGGTTCAATACTGGACGTAGCCATAGATTTAGGTATAATTGATAAGAGAGGTGCCTGGTTTTCTATTAAAGGCGAACAGTTAGGACAAGGCAGAGAACAGGCCAAGGATTTTATACAAAAAAACAGCGATCTTGAATCTAGAATTTTACAGGAAATAAAAGATAAACTTAATCCTGAAAAAAAGACAGAAGAAGAAGCAGATAGTTCTAAAATATAAGATCATAAAATAGGCTACTATTGTATGAATAAGAGTATTAGTATCTCTATTAAAAATACAAATATGTTAAAAGCTCCAGCTATACTGTTTTTCTGCCTAATTTTTATGTCTTCCTGGTCATTGTCTGCTCAAACTGCTGAATCGACGAGCTACCAGAAAAAACTATTGGGTAATGAAGCTTTTAAAAGCGGGTTATATGATGTTGCAATGGACTACTATAAACATTATCTTAAAAATGCAACAGGTAACTCTCCTGCAATTAGAGATGCGTATTTCAGTTTAATTGCAACTTGCCTCAGAACAAATAATATGACTCAGGCAAACATATTTTATAATGAATTATCTAATAAGTATAAACAGTTCTTTACAAATAATCCTAAAGAATATAGAAGATTAGAGTACTGGAGAGCAGAAATACTGCTAAGTGATGAAAAATATAAAGAAGCAAGTTCAGCGTTTTCAAAAATAATATCAGGCAGTAAAGAGAAAATTCCTAATAAAATTATTTTAGAGTCAATTGCTGGACTTGGCACATCTCAGTTTAGGCAGAGCGAAATTGATAAGGCATATGCTACTTTTAGCAAATTAAAAGAACTTACAACTCAAAAACATAGTGAACTGAATAGTATGGCTGTAAATCAGCTGATCTTAATAAATCTTTTAAAAAATAATATTAATGAAGCAAATAAGATTATCAAAAACGTAAAAAACAGTAACATTCAGTTCGAACTACTATCAATATTCACTTTAATAAAAGAAAATAAATTAGATGACGCTCAAAACAGATATGATATGATAAAACACAAGATAACATATCCAAACTCTCTCTGTTTTCTAGTATCATATACATTTGCCAACAGTTATCTGAATCAAAAAAAATATGATAAAGCTCTTCTTTTATTAAATGATGCGTACAAATTGGCCCCAGATTTATATGATAAAGAAAGAGTAACAATCTTAAAAATAAATACAGCTATAAATTTGAATCTCTACGACAGAGCTATAAAAACTGCAAATACATTTCTTACTAAATTTCCAGACTCTCCCAAAAAAAATGAAGTTTTATTAACACTTTCTGAGTCATTAGCAAAGGTTAAAAAATACGCTGACATAAAAGATCTTGCATCAAAATATTTTAATCTAAATACTAAAGCAGATAATACAAAATTAGAATTTGCAAATATAGTAGGCAGAGCATTTATCTGCCTCAATAACTATGATAAAGCTAATCTATACTTTGATTATATAATTGATAATTCAAAAAATAAAAATAGAGTTGGAGAGGCAAAATACTGGAATGCTGAAATTCTATTCCTTAATAAAAAATATAATGAAGCTTTGGCTACGCTTAATATTTTGAGAAAAGAATATCCTGCAATTTTAGACAAAATACTTTATAAACAAGCTCAAATTTATTTAGTCAAGAAGAACTATAGTAATGCGTCAAAATATCTTAAAGAATTATTAACCAGGAATGCAAACCCTGATATGCAGCCATCACCAATATTGTTATATGCAATTTCACTAAAAAAAACAGGTGAATTTGAAAATGCTGTCAATCAATTTATAAGATTTGCAGAAAAAAATCCTCGTGCAGCCAGGGCTTCTAAGGCTTATTATGAAGCAGGATCACTTTACCTTTTATTAGGAGACTTTAATAAAGCAATAACTTATTTTAAGAAAATAATAACTGATTATAAGGATCAAAATATCCTGGTTGAATCATATTATAAACTTGTTTATGCTAATTTGCAGAATAAAAACTTGCCTGAGGCATTGAAATATACAAAAATTCTATCAGACAAGTATCCGGATTCAAGCTATACTGTACAGGCATTATTTTGGATTTCTAATTATTACAGAAGCACAAAACAATATGACAAGGCTATTAATAATTTATCGCTTATTATAGAAAATTATAATAAAAATGATGCAGTTATAGCAGATGCTTACTATGACAAAGCTTATATATTGTATCTTGATAATAAAAACAGCAATGCTATTACCGCACTTAATGATTTAGAATCTCTTTATCCTAAATCTCCTATTATAAATAAATCATATTATTTGAAGGGAGATATTCTATCTTCCGAAGGACACTATTCTGAAGCAATAGATAATTATGAGAACGCACTGAAAGACAGTGCCGGTAAAGATGATAATTTATATATAGCTTCACTTGGCAGAATTGGTGACTGTAATTTTGCCATGCTAAATTTTACTAACGATAAGAATAAAGTTTTAACTCAGGCAATTAATTATTATGAAAAAATTTTAAAAATTAAAAATATTTCCGATTTTATAAAAGTTCAAACTTTATATAAACTTGGTAGATGCTATGAGTTATCAAAAAAGAATAAAAAAGCTGTAGAAATGTATCATGAATCTTTTTACAGCAACATAATAAATATAAAAAAAGGTAAAAATCCTGTTTATAAATGGTTTGTAAAAAGTGGAATTGCTTTAACCCGTTTATTACAAATAGAAGATACACCTAAAACTGCCCAGGCGGCAATCGATGTACTTCAAGATCTAATAAAATACTGGGCACAGCCTTCCAAGGATTTTCAATTAAGAATTAATGAAATTAAAAAACAATATAAGCTATAAGGAGTAAATTTTATGCTTTTTGTCGATATAGTAAAATACGGCGGCCCTGTAATGTGGTTAATAGTTTTCAGCAGTTTTATAGCATTAATCATTATCCTGGAGCGCTGGTTCCATCTTCATAGGGCTCAGATTAATGTTGGAGAGCTATTAAACGGCTTAATTAATGTAATCAAACGTGGAAACCTGATGGAAGCTATAACACTATGCGAGGAAACTCCGGGACCTGTTTCTCATGTTTTAAGATCAGTTATATTACGATATGCCCAAAACGAGAAAAACCTGAAACAGGCAGCTACCAATGCTTCACTTGATGAAATCCCCAGAATGGAACGCAGAATGAATATAATAGCCACAATTGCGTATATTGCTCCTTTGCTGGGGCTTCTTGGAACAGTACTAGGAATGATAGATGCATTCCAGGTAATTCAAGCTAAAGGTGCATTCGTAAATGCTGTAGGTTTATCAGAAGCTGTATGGCAGGCATTATTAACAACTGCTGCAGGTCTATGTGTCGCTATACCTTGTCATATCGCATACAATTATCTTGTTTCACGAATTCAGACAATTGTTTTAGATATAGATAAGGCCTCTTCAGAAATAATATATTTTTTTAGCACACATGATATCAAATCTATCGGTAAAAATACAGAACAACTCTAAATATAATTTTAGGATATATTAACGTGAAAATCGAAACCAGGCTAAAAATTCTAAAAGGAAAATATAATTTCGTACCTTTGATTGATGTCATATTTTTGCTACTCATATTTTTTATGCTTAGCAGCTCTTTTGTTCAGGTTTCAGCAATAAATGTTCAACTGCCATCTGTTACAGGTGAACCAACAAGTGCTGAAAAATTAGTTATTACAATTGATAAATATGATAATTATTATTTCAATGATCAAGTGATGGATTTAAAAACGCTGAAAGAACAGCTTGCCGTCCTCTCTTCTAAATATCAGGTTGACAGCATTATCATAAGAGCAGATAAAGCGACTCCTCAGGGAGCAGTAGCAAAAGTTTTAGCAATGGCAACCAGCCTCAACTTAAATGTATATTTTGCAGTAGGTTCTGTAAAAAATAATGTTCATCAGGTTCCGTTTGAAAAAGAATAAAACACCAAAATCTAACCCAGATAAACTGGATTAGAAAATTATAAGTCTTGTCGAAACAGTTAAGATTTAATAACTATATAACATGAATAATATATCGAGTCATAAAAACAAACACTGCAAATTTAAACCATGGTTATTTGCTATTTCTGTGTGTATACTTGGTAATCTTATTCTTATATCTCTATTTTCTACTTCAAAAATAGAATATAACTTTAATAAACAAGAAAAAAGTAAGATAATTATGCTTCCCTTGTACAATTATAACTTATCAAATAGTGAGAAGCGACTTCTGTATTGGATGCAAGATGAAACCCCATCACTTATGACAAGCCCAAATAGCAAATATGGTTATAGCAGAGTTTTACGCTCACCTATATCTTTAACTAGCTTTCCCAAAAAAACAAAGTTTAACAAATCTATACTATATCAGTCAATATTTACAGATAATTTCAAAATTGCTCAAATACCGCTGGTAAATGAATCTTCAATTGATTTATTCACCAGAATAGTACCTTTCAAAACACCTTCTGTTCCCGACACGCTGCCAAAACGGGCTGAGATTTATAAATATCCTTATTCTTATAACACTTATACTGGAGTAAATTTCCCGATTAAATTTCACAATTGGAATAAAATAGAACAGCTAATAAAAAAATATAATCCTAAATCTTTAACACAAATAGAATTAAAGTATCCTGCCTCAGACAAGTTATTACCTTATGCTAAAATAATATCTTCGTGCGGATCTCAAGAACTTGATAAACAGGCTTTAAGCAATATAATATTTGATGATTCTTCCAAGAAGATAAAGAGATCATTATTAGGTACAACTGTTAATATTAGTATTGAATGGCAAAATAATTACTCGAAAGTTGATAATAAATGATTCCCCTCAGTTACGGAAACGGTTTTTTTATTTATCTGCTAATTTGGATAGTTTACTTAACTATTCTATGGATCAGAGAATCATGGCGAACCAATATTAATGATTGGTCATTGTCTGATGGTAAATTGTGTGTTTGTGAAGACTGCAGCTATGCATTTATTGTTAAACCCAGAGAACTATCTGCAAAATGTCCCAGGTGTGATAATCTTTGTTACATCAAAAAAATAAAAATAAAAAAAGAATTATAAATTATGAATTACAGAGAAAATATTATTATTTTAGATTTTGGCTCACAATACAGTCAACTTATTGCCAGAAGAGTGAGAGAGCTCAACATTTACAGTCAAATCCTTCCTTTTAATATATCAGCTAGAGAAATTAGAACGCATAAACCTATAGGGATAATACTAAGTGGAGGCCCATCTAGTGTTCTGGATGAAAACTCTCCTAGATGTGATGAAAGTATTTTTTCTTTAGGTATACCAATCCTTGGGATTTGTTACGGTCTCCAGTTAATGATACATAATGACGGAGGTAAAGTAGCAGCAAGTAATGCAAGAGAATATGGAAGAACAAAATTATACTTAAAAGATAAGACCTCACTTTTTAAAGACATACATCAAGATGAATTGACTATATGGATGAGTCACGGTGATAAAGTCGAAAATATACCTGATTCATTTAAAATCCTAGCTTCAACGTCTAATACAGAATTTGCTGCTATTTGCGATGACAGCAGAAGTCTCTATGGTATTCAATTCCATCCTGAAGTCGTCCATTCAGAGCAAGGAGCCAAAATAATATCTAATTTTTGTCTTAATATCTGTAAAGCAGAAGCATCATGGACTATGAGTTCTTATATAGATATTGCTATTAAGGAAATAAAAGAAAAAGTAGGAAATAATAAAGTGATTTTAGCTTTGAGCGGTGGAGTGGATTCTTCAGTTGCAGCTGCTCTTATACATAAGGCTGTAGGTACTCAATTAAATTGCATATTTGTAAATAACGGACTTTTGCGCAAAAATGAAGCAGAACAGGTGATGGATCTATATGCCAGGCATTTTAAACTAAATCTTAAATGTATTGATGCTGAAAATAGATTTCTCACAAAACTTGCAGATGTATCTGAACCTGAAAAGAAAAGAAAAATTATTGGACATGAATTTATTGAAGTTTTTGATGAAGCTGCATCTAATGTAGAAAATGCTAAGTTTTTAGCGCAAGGAACTACTTATCCTGATGTTATAGAAAGTATTTCCATAGCAGGAAACCCAAGTGCTATGATTAAAAGTCATCATAATGTAGGTGGACTTCCGGAAAGAATGAATCTGAAACTTCTTGAACCGTTACGATGCTTATTTAAAGATGAAGTTAGAAAACTGGGTACTGAATTAGGTTTACCAAAGGAAGTAGTTATGCGTCAGCCTTTTCCAGGTCCAGGACTCGGAGTAAGAATGCTTGGCGCTGTTTCAAAAAATGAATTAGATGTTTTAAGAGAAGCAGATTCTATTGTTGTTGAAGAGATGATTAATGCGGATTTATATTATAAAACATGGCAAGCTTTTGCAGTATTACTTCCTGTAAAAACTGTTGGAGTTATGGGAGATGAAAGAACTTATGAAAATGTTGCAGCTTTAAGAATTGTCGACAGTAATGACGGAATGACTGCAGACTGGGTAAGACTTCCCTATGACTTACTTGAAAAAATATCTAGCAGAATTGTAAGTGAAGTCAGAGGTATAAACAGAGTAGTTCTTGATATTACATCAAAACCCCCTGGTACTATCGAATGGGAATAATGTATAATTGTTGATTGCACATTTATTTAGCCATAAAAAAGTAATAGGCAAATGTTATAAATAACATTTGCCTTTTTATTCTTCCAGAAATTTTCATTTTTAAGATATTACTCTATTGCCTGAGTAATAGCGTTTTATTTTAGGTATTCTATCTGAAATATTTTCCAAGCAGCTGCTTATTTGTTCTGATATACTAAGCATTTCAATAAAAATCACCCCTGTTTTTACATTACATTTTCCTTTTTCCAATCTTTTAATATGAGCTTTTTCCATCTTTGCAGTAAGAGATTTAATTTTTCTTGCCTTTTTCTCTGCAATATTTATATTCGTCTCTTCAGCGTTTTCCAGATAATTCATTACACTTTCAGCCTGAGTATATATTTTACCCCATAAATCAGAAAACTCACTCTCAGCTTCTTTAGATAATTTAAGATCTTTAGATTTCATTCTTTTGCGCAGTCCTATTATCAGATCAGAAAAATCTGCTATTTTTTCTGTATCATTTGTACAATGCATAAGATGCGGAACCAATTCAGCCTGTACCATCGTTAATCTTTTCTGTGTCAACTTAACCAAATATTCTGTTATATCCTCCTGCATTTGATCTATTCTAAGTTCTCTTTCTGAAAGATCAGAAATAACTTTATCTTCAACTTTATTAGCTAGAAATACATCATTAATAGAAGTTTTAATCATAGACCATGATTCATTAAGCATATAATTCAAAGATGACGACACTTGTCTTATAGCTAATACAGGGGTTTCTAGCAAATGGGGTTCGAGGTTTTCTATCACAATCGACTGATCACCTTTAATCTTAATTATATAATTACATATTCTGGCAATTACCGCTACAAAAGGTAGAAATATTATAACATTAATTACATTAAAGACTGTATGTGCCATTGCTATATGTCTCGCAATATTTTCTGGAATAACAGCAAAAACATCACCTGGAGTTATAGCATTAATAAAATATAAGTATATAGGAATATTTGTCCCGGGATAAGGTATAAAAAACAATATTATCATATATATCGCCCCTATGACATTAAATAACATATGCGCAATAGCAGTTTGCCTGGCCGGTCTGTTAGCTCCCAATGACGCAAGTAAAGCAGTAATTGTTGTACCTATATTATCTCCTAAGATCAAAGGTACTGCAGTATAAAAATTAATTAAACCTCCCATGGCCAAAGCTAATGCAATACCGATTGTAGCTGAACTACTTTGTATTAATACTGTCATCAATGCTCCAATACCAATCGCACCTATTATAGATAAAAACGGCATATAACCATTTACAGGAGAGCAGTCAAAATGATTAAAAAAATTCACAAAAGAAGGAAATTTGCTTATCAGTTTAAGCTCAGATCCCATAAGCCCCATACCGAAGAACAGTAAACCAAATCCAAAAATAGTTTGCCCCCATCCTTTTAATACAGTTTTCTTTGAACACATCATTATAACAGCACCGATTATAATCGCAGGAAATGCCAGGCCTTCTAATTTAAATGAAATAATCTGAGCTGTTACTGTAGTCCCTATATTAGCTCCAAATATAATTCCTATAGCCTGTGTTAATGTCAAAAGACCTGCATTAACAAATCCGACAACCATAACTGTACATGCACTTGAAGATTGGATTGCCGCTGTAACAACAGTTCCCGCCAATACAGCAATAAACCTATTTTTTGTAAAAAACTTTAGAACACCTTTCAGTTTCTGACCCGCTACCAGTTGCAGACCATCACTCATTAGTTTCATCCCATAAATAAATATTGCCAATCCGGCTAATACAATAATTATTAATCTTACTACATTAATTCCCAATTCTTTGATGTGAATTCCTCTGTAATTTATATTTTTAGCAGAATCATTAACCTCTGCTACAACATTATAAATTCCAGTATCTTTACCAACTTTAACTCTTGTTTTAGCGATACCATCTTTATTAGTAACAGTTTTTCCGGGAACACACTTAGCCGTTGTTTTTTTCTCCGGAGAAGAAGAAACATGAAAAAAAACATCTGCACCTTGAACAGGTTTCCCAGCCTTATCTACTAATTTTAATTTTAACGGCTTCGGTAAATAGTTCCCTGAATATGTTTCCTGCGAAATACCATCGATTAAAACTCCGCTGATTAACCTGACAGTTTTAGTAATTTTTGAATTTTCGGGTACAATTTTAAAATATTGATCTCCAATCTGATTTCCAGTTCTTATTTTTACTGTAACTGCTCCTCCTACTTTGGAATAAGCTACTTCTGGAGTAAATATTAAATCACTCCCTTTGATTGGAATAAAATCTACCTTAACACCTTTAACAGGTTCTCTTGTACCTTTTCCTCCGAATAAACCTGGAATTCTCGGACCAAGTAGTTCCAGTTTTAACTCTTTTTTAAATTCACTATTGGGTAAAGCCTGCTGGTCTGATCCCTGGATTATAACAATTTTATCAACAGTTTTATTAGGATTTTCTTTTCTACAACCTGAAAGAAGGAAAATAGCAGACAGTAGCAGTACAACTACAGGTAATAATTTTTTGTGCATTAAATAGCCACCTTTTTTTGATATTACTCTAAACGTCTTTATTATTTTATATTATTTGGCTTATAATACGGTTATTAGATATTATAGATATTTTGTATAAAATTTTAACACATTATATAATTGAATTTTAAAATTATTACCCATTAAACTATTTATTTTTTACTATAAATTTAAACTATTATGAATAAGCATCCTGTTTGGACTGAAATTGATTTAAATGCTATCAGCCATAATTTAATGGAGATAAGAAACTGGCTTTTGCCAACCACACGAATAATGGCTGTTGTAAAGGGCAATGCATACGGACACGGAGCTGTAAAGACAGCTCTCAGATTGCTCAATAACAAGGTGGATTATTTTGGAGTCAGCAGGCCAAATGAAGCGCTTGAACTAAGAATTGCAGGTATAAACATACCTATTTTAATTTTTGGATATACACCTATTGAATTTATTAAAGAAGCGATAAGACAGAATATTACCCTCACCGTATATGATTACAAAACAGCCAAATCAATTTCCGATGCAGCTATATCACTAAATAAAAAAGTTAAAGTTCATATTAAAATTGACACAGGTATGGGACGTTTAGGTATATTTATTCCACTCATAGAAGATCAAAAATTATATCTACATACTTTAGACAAAATTCTTGACGATGTCGAAAATATAACTAATTTAGACGGTTTATTCATTGAAGGAATATATACACATTTTGCTGTAGCTGATTCTTTTGATTATGAATATTCGACAAAACAACTAAATATTTTTAATGACTTTATATATAGATTATCGTTAAGGAAAATTATTATTCCGATAATACACTCAGCAAATAGTGCCGCCATGCTCAACTTTAATAATTCACATATGAATATGGTAAGACCTGGAATCTGTTTATACGGAATCCTTCCAACATGCTGTATAAATAGGCAGATTAATTTAAAACCAGCAATGACAATTAAAGCGCTGGTCGCCCATGTTAAAGATGTTCCAAAAGGAAGCAGAATAAGTTACAGTTCAATATATACCACCAAGAATGATACAAAAATAGCTACGATTCCGATTGGCTATGCAGATGGATACAGATGGCAGAAAAAACCTAAAGGATTTGTTTTAATTCATGGAAAACTGGCACCTATTGTCGGAAGAATATGTATGGATTTTTTTATGGTTGATGTTGGCCATTTAAAAAATGTTCAGCCCTCAGATGAGGTTGTAATCCTCGGCAAACAAAAAGATCAATTAATCACTGCTAACACTTTAGCTGTAAATTCCGATACAATTTCTTATGAAATAATATCTTCATTAACCGCAAGAATGCCTAGGATATATATCTAATTTCTGTACGTTTTAAAATACGAATTTAACTGATATAAATCTGTACAGGGCAAAAGCGGACATAAAGAATCCGCTTTTGCCATTTATCGACAAATTAACTTCTCAGAACAACACCTTTATGTTTATAAACTTCAATATCAAGTTCATTTTCACTTTTAGCAACTAATATTGATGCCATACCGTCACCAACTACATTTACAGTACTTCGTGCCATATCCAATATTCTGTCAATTCCGGCAATTATAGCAATTCCTTCTATCGGAAGACCGACAGAGTTAAGGACTAATGCAAGCATAATTAAGCCAGCACCGGGAACCCCTGCTGTTCCGACAGCTGCAAGTACCGATGTTAAAACAATTGTAATATAATTAGAAACAGTAAGATCAATTCCATATGCCTGTGCTATAAAGACAGCACATACGCCCTGATATATAGCTGTACCGTTCATATTTATTGTGGCTCCTAGCGGTAATACGAAACTTGATATACTTTTTGAAACCCCTAAATTTTTCTGAGTACATCTCAATGAAGCAGGAAGTGCTGCTGAACTGCTTGAAGTAGAAAAAGCAAGAAGAGTCGCATCCAGAAAGCCGTTAAAAAATCTCATTGGATTTAACCTGGCAACCAGTGCAAGACCGCCACCTAAAATTATTATAGAATGTATGATACATGCAGCATAAACGGTTAATACAACTTTAAGTAACGGTAATAAAAATTCAACACCATACTTCCCTATAACTGCTGCTATTAAAGCGAATACACCATATGGAGCAAATGCCATTATTATAGAAGTAAGTTTGTACATTATCTCTGCAAGACCTTCAAAAAAAACTTTAACAGGTTTTGCTTTTTCGCCAGTCAGATTTATAGCTATACCTATAAATATTGCAAATATTATTATCTGCAGTATTTCCCCTTTCGCCAAAGCACCTATAGGATTAGAAGGAACCATATTAACGATAGTTTCGATAAAGGAGGGAGCAGCCTTTGCTGCAGTATTTGTTGAAGATGCAGCCTGTAATGATGCACCGATACCCGGATTGGTTATCCAACTTAAACCCAATCCAATGGTGATAGCAAGTATAGTTGTTACCGCATAAATGATTATTGTCTTTAAACCTATACGTCCCATTTTTCCCATATCTTCAATACTGGTAACTCCTACTATCAATGAAGAAAATACTAACGGTACGATCAGCATTTTAATTCCATTAATAAATAGTGTACCAATAGGTTTAAGATACAGAGCTTTATCTCCCATTAAAATTCCGCATACAACCCCCAAACATAAACCAATTAATATTTTCCCCCATAGTGGTACTCGAACCCTTTTCATCAAATATAGTCCTCCCCTTCTTGTTTAAATTTATTAATAAAATTGTCATTTTTGACAATAAGTTAACAATAAACTCCTTGATATTATTAGGATAATGAAGCTGCGCTCTTGTGTTATCTTAATCAATTTTAGTATGAATAAATTCACACTTCTTGAAAATGTCTATTTTAAATTAATTTATAAAAATTTAAATAAAATTATATCTGAACCTAAATGATTACCTTCCCTACAATATCGTTGACATTTTTAAATTGGTTATCATCAAGATATTTATTTATTCCTGAAATAATCTCAACAGGGGCCACAGGGTTGACAAAATTAGCTGTTCCAACAGCAATTGCATCAGCTCCAGCAAGAAAAAACTCGACTGCATCATCAGAATTGAATATTCCTCCCATCCCGATAACCGGGACATCAACCGCATTAGCTACATCATAGACCATTTTAATCGCAACAGGTTTTATAGCAGCTCCGCTTAATCCTCCTGTTACATTCGCTAATTTTGGTTTACGTGTCTCAATATCTATAGCCATACCTGTCAAAGTGTTGATCAGTGAAACTATATCTGATCCTTCATTCACAACAACTTTTGCGAAATCTGCAATTTTTGTTACATTAGGGCTCAATTTAGTGATCAATGGAAGATTAGACGCTTTTCTAACTTCTGAAACAACTTTAGCCGCAACTTTTAGATCAGTACCAAAAGCGATTCCGCCTTCTTTAATATTTGGACATGAAATATTAATTTCCAAAGCATGAATACCTTCTACATCATCTAAACGTTCAGCTACATATCTATAATCATCAATACTCTTACCCCAGATATTTACAATGACAGTAGCATTATGTTTTCTAAGAAAAGGCATATATTTTTCATTTGAAATGAATTTTTCAACACCAGGATTTTGAAGTCCTATAGCATTTAACATCCCACTTGACGTTTCACAGACCCTCGGCATAGGATTTCCATTAACAGGTTCAGGTGAAATTCCTTTTACCATAATTGCACCTAATGTATCTAATGGATAAAATTCTGAATATTCTTCTCCGTAACCGTAAGTTCCTGATGCGGTCATTACAGGGTTCTTTAATATAAGTTTTCCTAATTTCGTAGTTAAATCTGCCATAATTTTTTCTTCTATTCCAGTAAGTTATCCAATATAAATATCTTTAAGGTTAAAAACAGGTCCCTCTTTACAGGATCTTGCATATTCCCATCCCTGTTTATTATCTGCCTTAACTTTTAGAACACAGGCAAAACAGGCACCAACTCCGCAACACATAGGATGATCTAAACTTAATTCTACATTTAATTCAGTATCAACCAGCATCTTTCCCATTGCATACATCATAGGGTTAGGTCCACAGGCATAAATTTTTAGATTTTCATCTTCCAAATATGGAGTAAGTAATGAAGTAACCAATCCTTTTTTACCTACGCTTCCGTCTTCGGTAGCTATTTTAACTTCAAAACCTAGTTCTTTATACTCGTCTATTAAAATCAATTCAGAACTGTTTCTTGCTCCTAAAAAAATAGTACCTTGATTATTTAATTTTTTAGCTAATAAATATGTTGCGGCTGATCCATATCCTCCAACAACTAACAGAGCTTTTTCATTATTTTCAGGTAATAGATATGAACTGCCCAATGGTCCCAATAGGTTGCAAAAAATCCCTTCTCTAAGTTTTGATAAAACATCAGTACCTTCACCGACTACTTTATAAATCAAAGATAAAACACCATCATTACTTACATTAAATATACTGAAAGGCCTTCTAAATATCTTATCTCTTAAGCCAGTTACCTGAACATGAACGAATTGACCTGGCTGAACTGTTTTAACAATTTCAGGGGAATAAAAATCAATTTGATAGTATTCACCTTTAACATTTTTATTTCTTATAATTTTTGCATTTTCTGTTATCATCTAGGTATCCCAAAAAGAATTTACTCTGAATTAAATTTTAAAGGTTATCAAAAACTTTATTATTTATAGGTATATTGAACTTAATATCTTTTGTATAATAATCAATCTCAGAACCTAATATATTTGTAGTTGTTTTCATTGGGAACTTAATACCCAGTATATCCTTATAATCTTCTGATAATATCGATTCTTTAAGAGGGTTTCCTTTCAAATAAATAGTCAAATCCATTTTCCTTATTAAAAAGTTTTTATTATCGATGTAAAAAATATAAGGTTCAGAAAGTTTAAATTTACCTTTAGGATAACAGATAAATTTATAACATTCATATTTTCCCACCTTGTAATACGAATCAGCTATTTTCATGTCTTCAAAAAGTTCATTATATATATCACTTTTAGGCGAAGCCAGCATTGCATTGAAAATAAACGCATCTCTATCTTTTCCCGTAAGTACAGATTTCTTATCAGTTTTTGAATTATAACTCCAGGCAATATCTCCGTTATATGCCTGTATCTGCTTCTGACCGCCTGGAAACTTTGTAATAATTAAATATTTATTCGGCATTTTGAATTGAGATTCAACTGATACTTTTATCTGTTGCAAAGGCATAGTTGCTTCACCTATTGTCTGTTTTGTTTTTGTAGAATTCAAAATTCCGGTTGGATCAATTGCTGTATTCATTTTTTGCAATAAATCAGTTACTGAAATATTTTTAAAAGAATTTCCATAGGAGATAAAAGTTAAAGATAATAATAAAATGATTGATACCAAAATATAAGATAGCTTATTTATTTGTTTCATTAGACTCCTAATTTAAAATATTTGAATTAAGTTATTTATTTTTTATAGCTTCTTCAAGTATTTCTACATCTGAAAAATGATATTTTATACCATTAATATCCTGATAATTTTCATGACCTTTACCAGCAACAATAACTATATCATAATCTCTGCTTATATTAACAGCATGAATTATCGCTTTCTTTCTATTCTCTATAACACTTATATCTTTACTTTTATCTACTCCCACCATTATATCTTCAATAATCTCGCCAGGATTTTCAGTTCTTGGATTATCACTTGTTATAATAATTTTATCAGCAATCATTGAAGCAACTTTGCCCATACGCGGTCTTTTGCTTTTATCTCTATCTCCCCCGCAGCCAACAACAACAATCAAATTTTCAGGGTTTAATTTTTTCATAGCAGTTAAAACTCTCATCAAAGCATCATCTGTATGAGCATAATCGACAAAATACTTAGTAGATGTTCTTGAACAGACCATTTCCAGCCTACCAGGAACATTCATCTGCATTGAAAATGCCTCTACAATAATATCAATACTAATTCCTATCTCAGAACAGACAGTAAAAGCCCCTGTAATATTATAAGCATTATACCAGCCTATCAAATTAGATCTGAATTCGACAAATTTATTATCTATTTCTACCCCGCTGATACAACAGTCACTGTTGCAGTCATTCAATATTATCTTATAATCGGAATTATAATTTGCTCCATAACTTTTTACAAAACAATTTTTGGTATCATTCAGAAGCCTTCTTCCATATACATCATCTTCATTAATTATTGCGACAGAATCATTTCTTAAATACTTATCAAATAATAATTTCTTAGCATTAAAATAATTTTCCATTGTCTGATGATAGTCAAGATGATCACCAGTCAAATTAGTAAATAAAGCTGCTTCAAATTTAACGTTTGATATTCTATGCTGATCAAGTGCATGGCTTGAAACTTCCATTACAACATATTCACAACCAGCAGCAAGCATTTCAGAAAAAAGATATTGAAGTTCAAATGCCTCCGGAGTGGTTCTCGAAGCTTCAATGATTTTATCTGCGTATCTATAGTTGATAGTAGAAATAAGTCCGACTTCCTTACCGGCATATTTAAGAATATTATATATTAGATAAGCAGAAGTGGTTTTGCCATTTGTCCCGGTTATCCCTATCAGTTTTAATTTTTCTGCAGGATTGTCATAATATTTAGCAACAATCAATGAGTAAGCATAATAACTGTCAGTAACTTTTATATAAATAATATCATCTTTAAAGTTCTGAATTGAATCATTCTGAAAAATTATTACACTGGCACCTTTTAAAATAGCATCTTCAATATAGGCATGTCCATCTGCAGCAACACCCTTTATTGCAACAAATATTTAATTATTTTTAACTTTTGTTGAATTATTTGTTACATGATCAATTTTATAGTCATGAATATCATTTCTACATAATACGATTAGATTTTGGAGGCACTTCGTATATTCATGTAATTTAGCTTTATTTAAAGCCAACATTAAATCCACCTTTATTTAATAGCATTGAAAATTATGTCGTTTATAAATATATATAAATAAAATCGCTATTCTATTTTCGGAATAAAAAAAATGCTAAAATTTGAAAATGTCAGTATTAAGCGCGGCAATGCACTTATACTTGAAAATATTAATTTGTCAGTTGATGCAGGTAATAAAATTGCAATTTGCGGTCCTTCAGGATCAGGCAAATCTTCATTGTTAATGGCGGCCATGGGATGTTTTCCGGTCAGTCATGGTCAAATACTCTTTGAAGATAAAGCTTTAAGCAAATTGAACTTCAAAGAAATTCGCCAGCACATTGCTTATATAGGGCAAGACAGTATCATGGGCGCTGAAAATATTTTAGATTCGATTTTATTACCTTTTAATTTTAAATCTAATCATACAATTAAACCTGATACTGATTCAATATCGAAACTGCTGATTAAGTTAGGATTAAAACAAAATATACTGGAGATGGACTGTATAAAAGTTTCAGGTGGAGAAAGACAAAGAATTGCTATTGTAAGAGCTCTTCTTATGAAAAAAAAACTTTTCCTTGTAGATGAAGTTACGACTGGGCTTGATCCAGAAAGCAGGAAATACGTAATTGATCTTTTTCAGGAATCAAAGTTCACTGTTTTATCTGTTTCTCACGATATGGAATGGTTAAAAAAACAAAATTATATATACGAATTTAAAAATAAGAATATTTATAAATATAAACATATAAATCAATAAACTTATGGAAATTATAAATCTCACATACTTAGATATGTTTTATGTGTATCTATTTCTGATACTTCCTGTAATTCTTCTGATATGGCTTAAAGCCGGAATTATTCTGGACCTGGTTGTATCAATATCGCGTATGTCTGTGCAGCTTATTCTGATAGGAATATATCTAAAATTTATTTTTGAAATAAATTCTCTTTTACTGAATATAGCCTGGATCCTAGCAATGCTTCTTGTTGCAAATTTTTCAATCTTACGTCAAAGCAATTTGTCTGTTAAAAAATTCTTTATTTATACTTTTCTTGGGTTATCTTTTGCAACGTCAATAATATTAGCAATTTTTGTAGCATTAATAATATGCCCCTCTCCTCTGTATGATGCTAGATATATGATCCCAATTTTCGGAATGATATTAGGAAACAGTATGAGAGGAAATGTAATAGTCCTGGAAAGATTTTATTCTTCAATCAAAAAGAATGAGAGTGAATTTATAACTTATCAGATGCTTGGTGCAACTCTCTCTGAGTCTACAAAACCTTATATCCGCTCAGCATTACTAGCTGCCCTGACACCACAGTTATCGACAATAGCCACAATGGGAATAGTTTCTCTTCCGGGCATGATGACAGGTCAAATCCTTGGCGGATCATTTCCCGTAAATGCAATAAAATACCAGATTGCAATAATGGTGTGCATATTCTCAGCCTTAATCTGTACTACTGTTTTTAATCTTTTACTAACTAGAAGAATAGCATTTGATTCATATGGAATGCTCAAGCATAATATCTTCAGAAAATAATATAAATGCTAAATTTTCTAGATTTTTATTGAATTGCCTTTATAAATATAGAAATAATAAGTTAATATAGGAAAGTATGTAAATAATTATGAATTCCTAATGGCTAATTAATAAAGCTTTAATAATCTAATAACTTTAAACTGCATTAATAATCACAAGTTAGTGAGCTGAGGATTTATAAAAATAACTAAGTAACGGTCAGGTAAAATAATGTTTTTAACAATATTAAATTATATATATGTTGGTTTTTTTGTTCTGTTTTTCTTCGGATTCTGTATTTTTATTCATGAATTAGGTCATTTCCTAGCAGCAAAATGGAGGAAACTGCATATCGTTGCTTTCTCTATTGGTTTTAAAAAAATATGGGCATTTAAACATAAAGGAATTGAATATAGAATAGGATGCCTACCATTTGGAGGTTATGTTGATATCCCTCAACTTGAACCTAATTCCTCTGTAAAAGATCACAACGGAAGACCGCTTCCTTCAATTAAACCGATAAACAGAATTATTGTAGCCTTCGCAGGCCCTTTTTTTAACATATTATTTGGCTTCGCTTTAGCAACAATGCTTTGGTATTACGGTATACCATCAGGTTCTCCTAAAATGGATACAATTAAGGTTGCAACGGTACAGGTACAAAGCCCTGAATATAAGGCAGGACTAAGGCCAGGAGATGAAATAGTTAGAATTAACGACAGCAGGTTTAATGATACATGGGACAAAGTGATTCAGCAAATAATTTTCACCATAGGAAAAGTAAAACTGGGAATAAAGGAAGGCGATACAATAAAAACTATTTCGTATGAACCGATCATAAATAAAACTGAAATGCCCGCTCTTGCAAAATCAGGACTGCCTTACCCTTTTTTCACTCCTGAAATACCAATTATAATAAATGTTCAAGATGGTTCACAGGCAGCCGAAGACGGACTAAAAACCGGCGATAGAATTCTAGAAATTAATAATAAACCAATAACAACTCCTGGAAAATTTTATCTTGCTATAGCTGAATTAAATGAAGCACCTGTAAATATAAAACTTTCTAGAAAAGGAAAGATCATTAAGCTTGCCAATGTAAAAACAACGGCAATGCAAAAAGCTGCTTATTATATGATAGGTATTCCGGTAACACAAGAAGTACCTATTAGAATGGATAGAAGTATTAAAGGTTCTGCTGCTTATACAGCAGGAATAAAGCAAGGTGATTATTTACTTAAAGCAAATGGAATTGAGCTTACATCTTTTGCAGAATTGAGCAGAATAATAAAAGAAGGTAAAGGTAAAACAATCGATTTTACTATAAGAAGAAACAATAAAATTTTAAATATTGACGTTACCCCAAAACTATTTACACCTCACTACATTGATGGTATAAGTGTTGTTTTTAGAAATCATATTACACCATGGCAACAATTCACAAATGTTATCTCAATGAGTTATAAGTCACTGAGAGGTATATTTTCACAGAATAGTTATATAAAAGCAAAGCATCTGAGTGGACCTATTGGCATTGTAACAGTCATAGGTACGGCAGTCTATCACGGATCATTGCTTATTGCTTTCAACATAATTGCGATAATCACATTTAGTTTAGCACTCCTGAATCTTTTACCTTTACCTGTTTTAGATGGAGGTCACATCTTATTATCAATAATTGAAATAATAATTGGCCGTCCACTGCCTACAAAACTGATGCAGCCTATATGTATGATTTTTGTAATGCTTTTAATTTCTTTAATGATTTTTGTCACTTTCAATGATATTAACAGAATAACAAATATCTCCAGCTTTTTTAGTAGTTCAAAAAGCAGTGAAAAAGCAAAACCTGTAAATATAAATAAACCTAAACATATAAAATCAACTAAAACTTTAAACGAATAATTTCAAATGCTGACAAATAGGCGAAAAACTAGACAAATTTCTGTTGGAAATGTACAAATTGGTTCAGAATATCCTATATCAATACAGTCAATGACAAATACAGATACCAAAGATATAAATTCAACCCTTCAACAAATTAATGCTCTTGCAGAAAACGGGTGTGAAATAATAAGAATAGCAATACCTGACATAGACTCAGCAGATTCAGTAAAAGATATAGTTAAAGAATCACCAATCCCTGTCATCGGTGATATACATTTTGACCATAGGCTTGCGCTAACTGCAATAAAGCATGGAATACATGGAATAAGAATCAATCCCGGCAACATTGGTTCTCTTGAAAAAGTTAAGCAAATTGCCAATATGGCAAAATTAAAAAATATCCCAATCAGAGTCGGTGCCAACACAGGAAGCCTTGCTAGAAAATTCCAAGTAAAAAATTATGATTTAAGCGAAGATGAAAAACGGAATGATCTGGCAGATTCACTGGTAAAAAGCGCACTTAAACAATGCGAACTCCTGGAAAAATTTGATTTTAGGGATATAAAAGTTTCACTTAAAGCTTCAGATGTACTCACAAGCATTAAAGCCTATGAAAGTTTTGCAAAATTAACTGATTATCCTTTACACTTAGGAATAACTGAAGCAGGAACATTTATCAATAGTGCAATAAAATCTTCCATAGGGATAGGCAGTTTGCTCCTAGCAGGTCTCGGTGACACCATAAGGGTCAGTGTTACAGGTTCTCCATTAGAAGAACTTAAAATAGCAAAAATGATATTAGAATCTACTGGCTGTAGGGATAAATCTATAGATATAATTTCATGCCCAACTTGCGGGAGAACAACCACTGATCTAGTGAATCTTGTAAATAAAGTAGAAACATTAATAAATAACCTGAAAAAAGAAAACAAACATTTTAAACGTTTTAAAATTGCAATTATGGGCTGCGCAGTTAACGGCCCAGGAGAAGCAAAAGATGCAGATTTTGGTATTGCTGGAGCAAAAGGCAACTATATCTTGTTTAAAAACGGTAAAACATTGAGTGGCAATTACAACGAACTAGAAGCTTTAAACATTTTAACTTCCGAAATAAAAAAACATGCAATTTAACACTTGAAAAATCACCTTTTTTTCATGCAAAATGCAGTTACTTACTGGTAATATTTCTATGTTGATCTAGTTTTGTTTTAGATTATAGTAGTTTCACTACCAGACAATTTTCTTATAGTTAATAAACAATATTACTCAGGTATTAATCATGTTAAGAAAAATCTTCAATAGCACAAAAAAAAGTATAACCGGCAAGCCTATCAGCAGCAAAGAGAACAATCCGAATTTGGCTGAAGAAAAAAATGAACCGAGTAATAAAACTATAGAACAAGATTTACCTCCAGTTATAAAAATGCCTGAAGTTCAGATAATTGATAAACCTGAAAACAGTACCATTATTGAAGAGCCTGTAAATGAAACGATTCAATCAAATATTCACAAAATAAAGAATGAATTAAAATCTCTCTGCCATATAGTCGAAACTCATAAAAAATCAACAAACTGGAGCTGCTCTTATAATGCAGTTATGGATGCAAAAACCAGTTGGGATGAATACGATACTGAAGATATTAATGAAGAACTAAAATCACGCTTTGATGATTCTTATAATCACTTTTTAAAAAGATATGGTGCTCACAAGATAGTTAAAAGCTCAATTGCTGCTCGCGAAAATATATGCGATGAAATTAAAAAATTTATTGATTTTCCAGATACAGCCAAGGTCAATGACATAGAGAAAATTATTTTATCCTGGAATGACTTAGCTGAAATACCTGAACGTTATGATGAAATATTAACTAAAAAATTCCAACAACTAAGCAAAGAGTTTGACAACAGTAAAAATGAATTACAAAATCGTGCTAATGTTAAAAAACAAATTACACCTACACTGGAAAACATTTGTTCAAATATAGAAAAATTAGCTGAAACAGATGCAGATTCCAATATAATTGTAAACTTAAAAAAGCTGGAAGCTGAATGGAATTCTTTTTCAGTTGACTATAATATCGAAGAATATGTGCAAAGGTTTGAAAACTCTAAAAATATTATTGAACAAAAGTGCAAAGAGATAAATGAGGTCAATGAGAAAAATTCATTAGAAATCAAAAATCTCTGCAATAAAATTAAAGAATATTCGCAGATTAAACATTTAAAATCAGTTCTATCAGACGTAAAAGAACTTCAAAAATCATGGGATAGTATTAAGGCAGATAAAATTAAAAATCACTATTCTAACGAATATAAAAAATATTACCGCTTATATTTTAGCAAGCTGAAGTATCTTCAACAAAAAGAAGATTGGGCACGGTGGGAAAACTATACAAAAAAAACACTGCTTTGTGAACAAATTGAAAAATTAGTGGATCAACCTGATTTGCATAAAGTATCTAAAGAAATTAAATCAATTTGGACAAACTGGAGAAAAATAGGTTCAGTCCCCAAGGAGAAAAATGAACTGGTCTGGGAAAGATTTAATTCTAAAAGACAAATTCTACTCGCTAAATGTAAAAATTTTTATTTAAAACAGGATGAAAACAGACAAGTTAATTACGATTTAAAGTTCAAGCTATGTGAGCAGGCAGAAGAACTTAAAGATTCAACAGACTGGGAACCAACAGCCGGTCAATTAAAATCTATACAGGAAGAATGGAAAAAAATTGGTCGGGCTCCGCAGCCTCACAATGATGAATTATTCACCAGACTTCGTAAAGCCTGTAATCATTTTTTTGAAAATAGAATTAAATTCTATGATAACCTTCATTCGATACAGCTAAATAACAAGGAAATTAAAAAAAATATCTGTGAAGAAGCAAAAAACCTTAGCAGCTTACCACGTGAAAAAGCATTGAAAAAAATAAAAGAAATGCATTCCCTATGGAAAAAAACAGGTTCAGCTTCCCGTAAAGACGAGCAGAAACTTTGGCAATATTTTAACTCAGAGTTAGATGATTTTTTCAATAAACTTGAAAATGAAAAACCTTTAAACTTAAAAAAGAAAAATGACTTGTGCATTGAATTGGAAGAACTTTTGAATAAAAATTATTCTAACTCACGTGATGAATTGGATGATTTAAAGAGTAAAATTAATAATATTAAATTCCAATGGGAAAATATTGGATTTGTCCCCAAAAAAGATGAAAATTTATTGACTGAAAAATATAATAAAAAACTTAATGAGCTTCTCGAGAAATATCATAATCTTCAAACGGTTATTAAAAACCTGGCAATAGATGAACTTTATTCAAAAGAATCTCTATTCAATGAAATAGAATCTCTAGCTAATAATACGTCAGAAGCTAATATAGAAGAACAGCTGGTTGTGATTAAAGAAAAATGGAACAATTCTTCATACAATACAGTTTGTGCATCTGATTTGAAATGTTTGGAAGATAAATTTGAAAAAGAGTGTAACGAATTAAATAATAATAATATAGAGTATTTTAACAACCTGCATTCTCTAAAAAATGATAATCTGGAATCAAAGAAAAGAATTCTAGTTCAATTAGAAAAACTAGCAAATATTAATATAACTAATGATATTAATAACAGCTTAGCAGAAGAACTTAAACTGGCTATTGAGAGTAATTTTGCATCAAAAGAGAAAGTCTCTACAAAAGACTGTATAGAAAAGTATAATTCATTACTTGAACAATGGAGCATCAAGGATAGTATTCCTTTAAGCGAATACAAAACCATCTATGATCGTTTTAATAATGCCTGTGCAAAATTAAATTTGACATTGCAAAAAGATATATAGAATATATAAATCAATCTAATTAAAAGGTCCAAATTTACTGGGCCTTTTTTCTATAAATAAAATTGCCGTATAATTCAATTATCCTTACTATCAAAGCAATTAACCACATCTATGACATAACTTACGAAATTCGTTTCTGTAGAGAAATTAACAGGATAGGAGTCATATTTTAATTACTCTCTCTGCTAGAAGTCTATACTAGATTCTATTGCTATATATATAATATTATCTTGTTACGCCTTACTGTTATGCTGTTCTTTCGGTCTATCTGACACAAGGTCTTACAGTTTGTTGTGTAGATAGGATTCAAACTCAAGAAGAAAACCTTGGTTAATGAATAAAAATTAGTCTGGATAGATGATCTTTTCTTTTTTGCTTACTTTTATTTCATTTAAATATATCATTCTGACTTAACACAGGCATAAAAAAAGCCTCAATAAAATATTAAGGCTTAATAATAAACAAATATTATATAGAATTAGAAGCTTTCAATAGCTTTTGCTTCTGTTTCTTCGATATCAAAGATTGATGTAAATCCACTGATATCAAATATTTTCTTAACGCTTTCAATCATTGAGCAAATAACAATTTTACCGCTTTTGCTTTTAATTTCTTTTGCTGCTACGAGTAAAGTTCTTAAACCAGCACTACTGATATATCTTAACTCTTCTAGGTTGATAATGATTTTATCAGCACCTGAATTGATAACTTCACTAATAGTTTTTTCTGCATCAGCAGCAGATGCCGCATCAAGACGTCCCTCAATCTTTAAAATCTGTATTCCGTTTTTATTTTCTTGGGTGATTTCCATATCTAATTACCTCACCTTTCTTAGTGTTAAGTTCCTAATTATTAGGAGTATTTAATAAAAAATTAAACGTAACAAAAACATATATAAGCTTATTATTGAATATATAATTTTTCAATTCCCATTGCTACAATTATGCGATTTTACTATAATTTCAATAGTCTTTCTCATTTATTATACAATTAAATGGGACCTTTAATGTAAATTATTACTTCAAAGTTTATAATTCAATCTGAGTAGATATTTAATTTCAGAATAATACTTTAAAGATTCATATATAAAGTTAAATTATAATAATTATTACAATTTATATATTTAGAGGATATACAATACATGTCTAACAATAAAATTATAACAGTCCGTTTTAAAATGCTCGAAGGCTGCGAAGACCTTGCACCAAAAAAAGCTCATCATGATGATGCTGCATTTGATATTATGTCCAGAGAAACAGTAATTTTAAAGCCAGGTCAATCACATCTTGTCCCAACAGGACTCTTTATTGAACTTCCTATACACTATGAAGCTCAAATCAGGCCTAGAAGCGGCTTAGCATTAAAACACACTTTAACAATAACCAACAGCCCAGGAACAATAGATGCAGGCTACAGAGGGGAAGTCGGTATAATAATGTTAAATGCAGGAACAGAAGAGTATACTGTAAAGAGAGGTGAAAGAGCGGCACAGATGGTAATAAACAGATTACCTGAAATAGAATTAATTGAAGTAAATGAATTATCTGATTCAAAAAGAGGAAGCGGAGGATTCGGAAGTACCGGTAAACATTAAATTAAATATTTCGTAGTTAAAGGAGTTTACTACATTGGATAGAGTAATATATCAGGAACTTTTAACAGCATCTAAAAAGAATTACATGCTTTCACAGGTATTTACATACATTACAGGAATACTTGTTCTTATAACTTTATATCTTTATTACAATAATATTATTAATAAATATGAGAGTTACTTTTATTATGCATATTTGGCTATGGCTGTAATAAGTATAATAATATCTTTCAATTTTAATAAAAAGCTAAAAATGAATAATATTATCATTACTGAAATTTTGCAGGAGAATAAGAAAAATATATTTAAATTTACAAAAAACGGCATAAAACAGGGATGCATTAATGCTATTTTAATTATTATTCTAGTAGGTTCTTTTTTCGTGAAAGGTACCCAACTCGATATATTAAATGATCTATTTTTTATAATAATTATATTCAGCTACTGGGTATCAAATAGATTTTATTTTAATATACTTAGTAAGGTAGAAGTATAATATATCACATTTTGTCTTTAACGCTCTTAATCTTGTCCTCCATGGACTGATCTTTATCTACCCTTGTACCCAAACGTATAGTAGTAGAAATTCTAGGTGCACCCATTTTATGTATTTCATCATGGCATTGTTTAATTGCGTTAAAAACTTCATCCCATTCTCCTTCTACGTTTGTACCGTAAGAGTGGAGAATAGTTTTTAATTTGGCTTTATTTAATATTTTTTCACATGCTGTTACATATTTTGAAACAGAGACGCCCACTCCCATGGGGATAACACAAAAATCTACTATTACGTGCATATTAATCTCCAATAATAAGAAGTCCTGCCATTTATTATTCAAATAAATATAATTGACAGGACTTTAATTAAACGATTAAAAATTTTATCTGTACATACCAGGAAGAATTATATCGCCATATTTTGATTTTGCCTTTTTAATAATGTCAATATACTTATCCCACATTTCATAAACATAAACAGGAATATCTGAATAATTACTTTTGAAATTCTTAATCGATCTTTCAAGTTTTTCTATCCATGCATCGCATCTAAAGCTAAATTGATAGTTATAATCTTCTTCAGAATAATCTTCATTTAATAAAGTTTTAAATAAAAGTTTTAAATCCTCATATATTGGAATAAAGCCTGTAGGTGTTTCATAAACATCATAGTCTCCATGACAACTGCCTTCCGCCCAGTGCATCCATACTTTTTTTGCCAATTTACTAGTACAGAACTTACTATTGCTGTCTTTTAAAAAGTAGTTGACTGAAAATATCTTTGGAATTACTTTAATATCCTTTACAAATTCTATATTGTTATTGATATATTCACCAATGGGATAACTTATAAAGTCAAGGTTTGCCATTAGGCATGGAACTCTAACGCCTTCTTTACCCAGTGTGGCTGAAGTAGTTTCTGATTCTAACGTAACAGCTTTTAATATAATTCCTTCATTCCAGCTTCTTGATTCCTCTATAGGAACAGTTGTATCGCTGTCTCTACCCCCATAAACGACAGCATCTACCTTCACGCCATCTTTATCGTTGTATACAGAATCAATATTATCCAGGTAATCCAATCTCATTGTGTATCTGCTATTAGGGTGAGAAAGGGGAATTTCATTCCCTTTTGAATCTTTTTTCCCTTTCTTCCACTCTCCTGAGTGATTTCTGCCTTTTTCAGGAACATTATCAATTCCCATGCCGGACCAATAAGGATTATTATCAGGCCCTGTTAATACATTTGAAAAGATTATTTCTTTATCTTTACTAAGAGAACTGAATATAACCGGATCATCTACAGAGTTAACATCTCTTATGATACCAAAAATACCATTTTCAACATTAACAGCTTTAAATTCACCATCAATATTTCTAAAATAACAGATATCGTCACCAATTATTTTTTCACCCGGTATCATTGCCGTAGAAGTTTTTCCGCATGCAGATGGAAAAGCACCACAGAAATGAGATTCACGTTTTTTATCCGCATTTAATATACTCATGAGGTACATGTGTTCACATAGCCAGCCGTCTTTACCGCCTTCATTAATAGCAAGGCGCATAGAATGCTTCTTCAATCCAACTGTATTACCTGCATACTGCGCATTCATAGAATAAACTATATTATGCTCAAGGTCCATATATATACGCCGTTTATCTAAGTTGACAGTATTCATATTTTCATCAAGTTCACCGCCGCTGTGACAAAAACAGTAAAAATCATTTTTATCACTCATATTTTTAAAATGATCATAACCTCTGCGATACAAAATATCTTCCGAATGTGCAACATAACAGGAATCTGTTAACTGAACACATGGTCGAGAAAAAATGCTGTCGGTAGGCCCTTCACAGAATATTTTAACAATTGCTTTTTTACCTACCATTATATTTTTAGCAATTGATTTGATTTCGCTAAGTCCCTTTTCAAATTCAATACAGTTCAGATTCCCCATACTTTTCAATCTTTTTTCAGGAACCATAAACTTTGTATTTTTCTTATCTCTTGCCTGATCAAAATATCCATCGTAATGAATAGTCTGAGCATTTTTAGCTAATGGCTTTTCTTCACCTAACTCTAAAGACCTTTTTTTAACATACTCAGCATCTGAATCACTATCATCACACATATAAACTGAATCGGGATTGCAGAGTTTGATATATTCACCTAAGAAGTCATTAAGTTTAGCATTGTCAAGAGTTTCAAGCTTGCAGTAAGTATCACCCATTTTATCACGTAGTAATTCTAAATAATCTGTCTTCATAAACCACCTCTTAAATTCAGTATTTATAATTAGGATAGATATTAGAGAATAGAATAGTAATAATATAAATAGATTTCAACTCTATTTTTCAAGGAATAATGAAATAAGAAAAAATTATAAATAATTCTGATGAACACACTCCTGTCAGCAGTACGGTTTTCCTTATAAATATAGAATTTATCCAAATATTTGATGATGATTACAGTAGTACAGAAGGACTTTGACAGATGCTCAAACTGGAAAGTAGGAATCCAGTATTTGCCTTATTTCAATAAAAGATATTAAGTTATATGTTCCATAAGTCACGGAACAGGAAGAACAATATCCAAAGAAGAATCTAAAAAGAGTAATCATTTTCTACTACTTTTTTAAGATTTGTAGATTTTTCCCAGCTTTTTCGTTTCCTTGATCAGCTGCTTTCTTATACCAGTATTTTCCTTTTGATAAATTTTTTTCTATCCCTACCCCATTAGAGTACATCCAGCCAAGATTATATTGGCCATCTGCATTACCCTTCTCTGCGGCTTTTTTTAATAATTGAAAAGCCATAGTGAATTCTTTCTTCTTATAATAAAATGCAGCAAGGTTAACCTGTGCTTTAGCATCGCCTTGATCTGCCGCCTTTTTGAACCATTTTATAGCTTTATAAAGATCCGGTTTATGAACACCGTAACCATTTTTATACATCCATCCAAGATTATTCTGAGCTGCTGCAACACCCGCTTCAGCGGCTTTTTTTAACCACTTAATCGATTTACTGTAATCTATACTCGTACCGTCACCCAAGTAATATAACCAACCAAGATTTGCCTGTGCTTTGGAATAACCGTTTTCAGCAGATTCTTTAAAATACTTAAAAGCTTCTTTTTTATTTACCTCTGTACCTTTTCCATAGTAGTAAAATTGAGCCAGACTGTATTGAGCTTCTGCTCTTGCCCCATTATTAACTGCCATAGAATAAAGTTTGAATGCCTTTCTTAAATCTTTATGAGTTCCCTGTCCATAACAATACATTCTGCCAAGATTTTCCTGTGCTTCTGCATTATTTTTCTCTGAAGCAGACGTAAAAAGTTTAAACGCACTGGAGTAATTTTTTTTAATTCCGAAACCTTTATAGTGCATTATTCCTAACATATTTTGAGCATAACTATTTCCTAGATTTGCCGCCTGTTTCAATGGCTCCAATGCCAGGCCATACTGCTTATTCAAATAATATTTCTTTCCTGTTTTGAATAAGCTGACAGCATTTTCCCGTTCTGCAGTTACAGATTTAACCATTGATGCTTCCTTTACATCATGCAATACAGGAATTTTACTATTTCCTTCCTTTTTAATTGTGATAGGAGAAGAGCTTTCTGATTCTTTTAACTTTACCGGCGCTATTGTATTATTATCAGTTTTGCGGTTAAAAATGAAGGCTAATATTATCAGTAAGCCTGCAAGTGCACAACACATGAAAACAATAATGAACTTTCTGTTTTTTCTTTTATTCAGAACTTTCAATACTTTTTCAGCAGATTCGAATCTGTCATCAGGATTATTTCTAAGGCATCCGTTAATTATTCGGTCCCATTTTTTACTGAAACCAAGTTCAGATGGCATATCAAACCTGCCTTTGGGTAACTTTCCTGTAAGCATTCTATAAATTATCAATCCTAATGAATAAATATCGCTTTGAACTGTATCTTAAATTCCTTCATACTGTTCCGGCGCCATATATTCATAGGTGCCGATAAGGGAACCGGCGGAACTGTTAGTTGATAGTTGCTGGTTGTTTGTTGTCTGCCTACTGTCTCCTGTTTCAGGTCTACCATCTCTGGTCTCTCGCCTCCGGTCTGCAGTCTGTGGTCTATCCTCTACAAGAGTCTTCATCTTTCCTATTGAAACAGAAGAGTGTAACTGTTCTACATGTTTCAGGTAACTTTCACCAACTACTTTTGCCAACCCGAAATCCGCTATATGTGCATTACCATCAGCATCCAGAAGAATATTAGATGGTTTCAGGTCTCTATGTACAATTCCCTTGCCTCTGAAATTGTGAGCATAGTACAAAGCTTGACAAAGTTGTCTGGTAATTTTTAAAACATTGTCTTCAGGTAGTTTTTTCTTCTCTTTGAGCAGTTCTTCTAAATCCGAGGGATTTGTTGGTAGTTGATGGTTGTTTGTTGATAGTTTTCCTTCTTCAGACTCAAGTCTACTATCTACAGTTTCTTGTCTAGCACTCACGTATTCCATCACAAGGTAATATAAATTAAGCTCTTCATCATATCCAAAATTATGCAATGTCACAATATTGGGATGTTTCAAATCAGCCATTATTCTGGCTTCAATTCTAAAGTTATCAATAAACGAAGAATCATGAGATAAATCTTCAGCAAGGATCTTAAGAGCATACTGTTTATGCATCTGAATATTGTCGACAAGATATACTTCCCCCATTCCTCCTGCACCGAGAAATCTGATCACACTGTAATCAGCAATTTCTGAACCTGGCTTCAATACATGTTTCTTTATGCTCACTGTCTGATCATAAGGAACTGTTTTAAGCTTTCCAATTGAAATGTCTTTTTTCATAAATAGGTTTATCTTACTGTTAAATATGAAATATGCCGGACCTCGGCCCATCAATACCCAATTAATGCCTTCTTCTTTTGTTTTGCAACTTCTACACTATCCTCCCAGACAGCAAGCCCTGTATGCAAATCAGTTAACACTACATGAAAAAAGAAATATGACTCCTCTTTTCTGTTCAGTTTTGTTTTCTGCTGTATTATAGTGCCAGACAAACTCATATCAGGGGCAACTGCTGTACCTTGTTTCTTTACTGTTTTTTTATCAAATAAATCGTCATGTTCAAGCATTCTCACATCTCTTGTTGCTACGTCTTCAGGGCCGTTTGAACTCACTGCTGTTGTGGTAAGAGCCTGACCTGACTTCAGGATATCGCGTCTGAGTTTACTCGTCAGGATAGCAGTATTTATATGCTGTGTGGTTTTATTTTTAACATTACTTACCATAATAACATTTTTACGATTATCTGTTCTTTTCAAAACACCTGACCTGATGAGAGATTCTGCAGCTTTATCCGCTACATTCTGCCAATCTTTAAAGTTAATATCATGAGCAGTGGTTATTCCTGCATTCCCATTTGGATCAATTCTGTGCGGATTAGTTCCACAACCGGCGAGAATAGCAGAGACCGCAAGTGCAATTATTACATTAATTAAAAAAAATTTCATCTAATGCTTCCTGTTATTTGTTATAGAGAATAAACTGTCTGATTTTCATTTTACTATTAAATAGTTCGTATGCCATTAAAAAAACTGACATAAGATTGTTTCTACTCTATTTCCTCCAGGAGTTCTTACAAAAATAATTACCTTATCACCCTTGTCTCGATCAATTTTAACCTTAACATTTTTACCACACTGGTTACCAGATTCCTGCCATATATTGATTATTCCATCTTTTGGGATAGGGAGATTAGTGATGAAAAATTCATTGGGGAGCAACTGCCAAGACCTTGTATCTGCTGTATTAAATGCAGCTTTATATAAACTTGCCGCAATTAAAATTCCCAATTTTATAAGCTCAGAATTTTCTGTTCCTTCAACAGCTTTTAAGGCAGCAATTGTAGCAGCTTCTTTCGCCAGCACTGAAGCTGCAATTCTTGAGACTCTTAACATAAAATACTCTTTAAACTCCTGAGAGATTATATTATCCAAATCAGCAATTTTATACATTGGATATTTGTCTCCCTTTGAATCACTGACTTCAATATCATAAATAACTGTACCAGGATATTCAATACTTGGATATGCAAAACCTGTATACCCCACTTCAGGCAGGACAAGCTGGAGTTTATTTTCCTTAAAAGCAGGTGCCAGCCCCTTTGCGGAAATTATATAAACAATATTATTCTCCATTGAATATTTGTTTGGAGATACATTTTTCAATTCATCTGGAATTTTTCTCCCTGAGTTAGTTGCGCAGGTAACAAGATCTTTCTGAATGAGTCTGTTTCCAGGGTTTATTTTATACAGTTCATTCAGATCTATGTACGCTTCATCATAATCCCCTTCAGTAAGATATCCCACTGCCAGAAGATATGTAGTAAAAGGATTAATAAAACCGGCATATCTGCTGTCCTGAGAATATTTAAGCATTTTCTTATACTCATTCCGCAAATTTTGATTATTTAAAACATCAGATACTTTTGGTAAATCCCTATCATGTGTTCTGTCATATTCAAGCTCTCTGAGTTCGTCTCTGAGTTCAAGTTCGAAGAGTTCTTTTGCATCTTTTTGCCGCTCATATGCTTTTCTCAATTCAACTCTTGCTGATTCAGGTTCAGAAAGGGCAAAATAATTTAAAGCCTTATAAGTATTTAAGAGGATTTTATCATAGTTATATCCATAGTATGGAATAGCATTGGGATTTGTCAAGAGAGAGCCACCTTCTGATCCAATATGCCTTGCATTAATAACAGCTCTGTCACCGTAATCATCAATTATCCGTTCTGCCTCATTCAGGGCAAAAAGACTTCCTTTATAATCCTTCATTTCAAACTTCAGGCTCCCCTCTTCCAGCCACCACATCAATTCATCCCCAGTTCCCTTCCTGCTTTCAAGATACTCCTTTAACAGTTCAGCTGTTTTTTCTTTATTTCCTGTTTTGTAACTTTGAACTAGAGGTTCCTTCTGTTTTCTGGAAGTTATAATTGATGAACAGGAGGTAATAAAGAGTAAACTTATGATGAGAATAATATTCGTCAAATTATTACTTATTCTCTCAATAGAAATCATCAGTTTCCCATTTTAGATTTAGTTATTCTAATGATTATAATATCTAAACTCTATGATAACAAAACTAAATAAAAAATCTAAAAATTATTTTCAGTTTTGTTCATGGTATAAGATGGGCATTCCTGTCCCAGACTGCAGTCCACCTTTACTGTCTCTAGCCTGTTGTCTACTTTATAATATTTTGAGTATTACTTGCAGCTTTAGCATTTGCATCAAGAGATTTATCGAGCACTCTTTCCATCTGCTCATTAGCCTTTTCTTTCATGTCAGCCTTCACCTCTGCAGTTTGTTTAGCTGTTTCATTTTTTGCTTTAGCCATTTCTGCAAGAGCTTTTGCAGCTTCAGGAGAGTCCCCAGCTTTCATTGCGAGGATCTGTTCAGGAATTAAGTCTATGAGCTTTTCTTCTAGTTTAGCTGCAGCTTCAGTTTGTCTGATTTTAATTATTTTGTCAACCTGTTCAGGGGAAAGAACAGCCGCAAGTTCAGTTGCAGAATATTTAGAATAAATAGACATTCTCTCAGATTCAGAAGCAATTTTCTGTGCATCTTTCAATGCTCTTATTTTTACCCAGTCGGTTGTTTCTTCTATTTCATCAATATGGTTTGCTTTTCTCTTCTCACGTTCATTGGCAAAATCTTTTTTATCCTGCACTAAGTCATGATCTAAATTCTTTGAATCCTGTTCCCTATTAAAATCCTGCTGCTTTGATTCTTCAGTCCTGTTGTAACCAGTTTTATTTGATATTATCTCCTGTTCATTAAATAAGCTTTTTAAATTCAGTTTCTGAGCAAGATCCAGTCTAAATATTTCCAAGTCATTTCCTTTTGTATCCTTATCAATATCGTATTCATAAGCTAATTGATCCAGATATTTCTGAAGTTCCTGCTCGTCTGATACCTTATCTTTTTTACTTTCAACAAGCAGTTTCCTGGCGCGTTTTTCAAGGACAGCTCCTCGAGTTTTTATTTCCAGTTCACCTGCAGCTTTCCTGAGTTTTTCATATTCCGTTCCATAAAAATTAACAGCGGCAACTCTGACAAGATTCATTGAGTAACTTTGAGCTCTATCTGAAATCTGACCTGACAGAGTATCTTCAAATGTAAGCCTTATGTCCGGATCTTTAATTAAATCATCAATTGCAACATTTGAGCAAAGTTTAATCACCGAATTATGCAGTTCTATCTTAAAATAATCCCAAAAATCAGTATACCCCAACTGAAGTATTTTATTGCTTAGATTTGTATTTAACGGGTTTCTGGTTATCACATCCTGTATATCCTGATTTAGGCCTTCTTCATCTGCGTTAAAATCTTTTACATGAAATATAACACTATCTGATTTTAAGACATTAGATATTAAGTTTGAAGCAGTTTCTACATTTAACTTAAAAATAATTTCAGTATATAAATTAACATCAAGTTCTTCTTTTGTTTTAATCTTCATCTGAGTATACGGAAAAACTATCTCTCCCGAATCTATAAGAAAAATGCTTAAATTAGGTTTTTTTTTCAGAGATTTAAAAACTCCTGTATCCAAATCATAAGGACCTGGATATAGAGTATCTACGATCTTTCCTTCAATCATTAACAGGGCAATATTTCCATGTTCTATAATCAGCTTCTTTTCTTTAGCAAGTCTTGACTGGATTTTATTCAAGTCATAACGTTGCAAAAAAACACCCTTTGAACGCTTAACAACTCCTTCTTCAATAGATTCTCTATCAGAAACATGCTGAGGCGCTTTGCAATGCGGACAAAATTCAGAATCAGTACCAATCCACTTTCTGCACCTATGGCACTTGATCCATCCGCCGGGCGCTGGATTCCCGCATTTGCTGCAGAATCTGGCTTTTTTCTTTACCTGCTGACCACATTTTTCACATCTATCACTATAAATACCCATTTTATTTCTCCTTCATTCAAGACTGTAGCCTGCAGCTTAAAGTCTGCGCCCTAATTCACTATCTAAGCAAGTATCCTAATAGTTCGTTAACTCTTCCTTTGGGTGAACTTGCATAAAACGTGATATCAGACATTACAGCAGGTTTAAATACTCCGTTAGGATAATCTTTTTTTCTGTATAAAATTTCCACTTCTACACTGTCGTTACTCCTTCCTGCTTCCATGCAGTAAAGAATCCCTGGGCGTGCAGTTATTTTTCTGAACATTTCATTCATACATGTCTCAAAACTGTTAGTATTATTAAAAAGCCCTGCAAAAGCCATCCTCAGCATACTCATATTAAGGTAAACTTTTTCTCCTTTAACTCCGGACATCTCTCTTTTACATGTCTCTTCAACCCAGTTTGAAGCTTTCTTTCCTAATTCTTTAGTTGCACTTTTACAGGCTTCGCTACTACCTAATTTGCGAGTTCCCTTTGATGTTATAGTATCTTCTGCAAGCAGATTATAATTTCCTTTGCTGGTTTTAATATAATCATAAATATTTCTATGAACTGTTATTTCAGCTTCTGCTTTGTACACATAATAGTTTCCGTACTTATCATACAAAGTTAAAACTCCATTTTCTATTCCCACTGTAAGAAACGGTTTTTCGTCTGTAATTTCAAATCCTAGGTTGGCTATATTACCAGCTATAGTCCTCCCGGCTCTATAAAAATTCTTATCACTGTTTTTCACAATAACCTGAAGAGGTATTCTTACCTGTGCTATTTTAGTATAGTACTTTAGAGGTTTTACAGGTTGCGAAACACTTTCTGACTTACTGTTTTCCAAAGCACCTGATTCAGTTTTTTTCTTAAAAGTATTGTTTTGTTTATCAGCTTGTTTCTTCTGTGCTTTCTCAGTGTGATTTCCGGTTTTTTCATTATCTGTCTGAGTTATAGTTGAAACAGGCTGACTGTAAGTTGTTTTTTTATCAACAGATGTACTTTTGCAACCACTTAAAAACAATCCAATCAACGGTATAGATATCACAAAAAATTTAAGTTTCTTTTTCATTTTTCCATTTCCTACTTTTATATTGTTCATATTTATTATTTTTACTCTTTTAACCATATATCAGTAATCAATGAGTTGAAAACCTCTATCTCACTCTGCTCATGTGCCTTGAGAATATCAAAAAAATAATGATAATTATAATTACTAAAATTATTCCTCCAATAATAAATATCAGTGTTTTATTTTCAGTCCAATACTTGTTAATTGTTTGCTCACTAGTGAGCTGAATCTCATACTCACCTTCTACAGTTTCACTCCACATCAGCTTATTATTTTTAAGATTTCTAACCTGTACGTTAATTATGAGTTTCTGTGTATGATCTTTGTTATCCATGTATACATTAGTCACCGTTCCCTGTAAATGTCAAATGCAACCTAAATTCCATAGTTGGTATTAAAGAAAATTCCATAGCTCGGATAAAAATTTATACCTCCGTTTTATTGTTTTTAATATTCTTAGTACGATAGCTTTGTCCGTTAATTTTAAATATACTTGAATGA